>JAAELT010000612.1 GCA_024226315.1 bacterium
ATTTTGCCCGCGGGCAAAATGCGTCTTACCGGGTTGACGGAGTTTTTGTCCAAAGTCGAGATTGTGCTCGACGGTTCTTGGGGTGGTGGCCCGGAACCGCAGCCTGTGGACCTGGACAGTGATACGCTAGGTGTCGTCGTCGATCGGACGTTGCAATCAGGGATACCGATGAGCGCTCATACTGTCACTCTCCATCTCGAAGACCCGCTCTACGACTACTTCCGGCGGCGCGCAGAGCACAAGCGGCGCAGTGTCGAGGCGGAGCTGCTCGAAGCCGTCGAGGCCGTCGGGCCGAGAGTGCAGGAGTTGCCGGCGGAGTTGGCCCAGGCCGTGGCCGAGCTTCCCGGTCTCGACGACGAGGCTCTCTGGCGCGTCGCCAGGGATCACCTGCCGCGGCAAGCCGCTGCCGATCTCGAAGCGCTCAACCTCAAGCAGCAGCGTGAAGGTCTGAGCCGTGACGAAGAGGCGACCCTCGATCGCCTGACGGAGTCCTACGAACGGTTCCTGCTGCTGCGCGCCGAAGCGGCCTCGCTGCTTCACAGACGCGGCCACGACGTCTCCGAGCTGATCGACTCCAAATGAGTCGGAGCTACGTGCCGGCGGCGCTGCGCCAGAGAGTCGCAGCGCAGGCTCGCCATCGGTGCGGCTATTGTTTGACCTCGGAAACGATTGCCGGAACGCCGATGGAGTTCGACCACCTGGTACCCGAGTCGCACGGCGGATCGACGACGGAGGCCAATCTGTGGCTGGCCTGTTCGCTCTGCAATCGCCACAAGGGTCAGCGAACGGCGGCCGAGGATCCGGCCAGCGGTCAGATCGTACCGTTGTTCAACCCGCGGTCCCACGACTGGGCGGAGCATTTTGCCTGGGTCGATGCCGGAACCCGCATCGCCGGGCTCACGGCGTCCGGGCGGGCGACAGTACGGGCGCTCCAACTCAATCGGCCGGTGCGCCAGCGAGCCAGACAGAAGTGGATCGAGGCGGGATGGCATCCGCCGGGGGAACAGGGATGAGTGACCTGAGTCGCAACGCATTCGCTCTACTCCTCCTGGCCGCACTTTGCACCGCCTGCGCTCGGGATGTCCCGCGCCCCACCGCACCCGCGCCCGCCGAGCCGACGATCGAGGCCCCGGTCACTGCCGACACAGCCCTGCGCTCGGTCCCGCTCTCCGAGTTCCCACCCCTCATCGACGACGGTGACTGGCAAAGCCTCGACGAGGCGATTGGACGCAGCCGGCGCTGGTTGGCCGGCCGGCCGTCAGGGACGAGCTTCACCTTCGGCCCGCGGACGCTCGAGGCCGCCGAGATGGTCGAGGCGCTGGACCTGATCCGCGGCTGGATCGCCGCGGAGCCCACGCCCGAGACCTTCGCCGCCCAGGTCGCCCAGCACTTCGACGTGCTGGAGAGCGTCGGCGGCGCCGACGGCGCCGACGGCGGGATGCTGATCACCGGCTACTACGAGCCGGTGATCGAGGGCAGCAAGCGCAGGCGACGCGAGTACCAGGTGCCGATCTACGGCCCGCCGTCGGACATCATCCGCGTCGACCTCGGTCTCTTTTCCGACGAGTGGAAGGGCAGGAAGACCGCCGGCCGACTGCGCGGCAACACGCTGGTGCCCTACCCGGACCGTGCCGAGATCCGTGCCGATGGCCTCGGCCGGGCGAAGATCATCGCCTGGGCGCGCGACCCGGTGGATCTTTTTTTCATCGAGGTCCAGGGGTCAGGGGCCTTGGCGCTGCCCAACGGGAAGGAGATGCGTATCGGCTATGCCGGCTCCAACGGCCGTCAGTACCGCTCGATCGGCCGGCTGCTGATCGACGAGGGCAAGATCCCGCGCGAGCAGATTTCCATGCAGTCGATCCGCGCCTACCTGGCCGCGCACCCGGAAGAGATCGAGCGGGTGCTCGACTACAACCAGGCCGTGGTGTTCTTCCGCAAGCTCGACAGCGCGCCCGTCGGCAGCCTGGGTTTCCCGGTGACGCCGCGGCGCTCGATCGCCACCGACCACCGGCTGTTCCCCCGGGGCGCACTGGGGTTCCTCGCCACCGACCTGCCGGCCATGGCCGAGGACGGCAGCACCGTGGCCGAGGGGACGTTGACACGCTTCGTGCTCAACCAGGACCGCGGCGGCGCCATCCGCGGAGCGGGGCGGGTGGACTTCTTCTGGGGTCGCGGTGAGGAGGCGAGCATGCGAGCCGGGGTGATGAAGCAGCCGGGCCGGCTGTTCTTCCTGGTGCAGAAGGCCGTTGATGAGGATCCGACCGTGGAGCCCGAACCGCTCGGCGGTTGACTCTCGGAGAGCCTGTTCTATACTGACGGGGCTGTTTCGCCACCTACCTCCGCTGACTGACCTTCCCTGGAGCTCCGCTTGCGACTCTTCGCGTCACTCATCGCTGTCTGCGCGCTCGCCGTACCGTTGCGCGCGGAGGAGCCGACGCTCGAGGACTGGACGATCGCGCGCCACGAGTGGTCCGGCGAGCTCGCCGAGGGGCACCGGGTGGAGATCATCAACGTCCATGGCGACGTCCGTGTGCGTGCCCCGGAGGGCCGGGAGGTGTTTTTCCTGGCGCTGATCCAGCACCACAATGACGATCCACGGCGCCCCGAGATCACGACCGAGCAGGGCGAGGGCCGGCTCAAGCTGGAGGTGCTCTACCCGCCGGCCGAGGACGCTGAGGGGAACGAGATTCCCGAGTCCGAGATTCCGGAAGCCTGGCGCAAGAGGCGGGTGGACCTGACGGTCTTCGTGCCCAAGACGGCGGCCACCAGCGTCACCACCGCGCACGGGCTGGCCGAGGTGCGGGGTTTGCGTGGCGACCTGGAGGTGAGCACCGAGAAGGGCGAGATCCGGGCTCGGATCTCGGGAGCCTTGCGGGCGAAGACCGTGCACGGTGACGTGATGGCGCAGTTCCGGCGCACGGATTGGGCGAGCCCTTCGAAGGTCGAGACCCTGACCGGCTCGATCCTGGCCGAGATGCCGGCGGGCGGCGAGGCGGACGTGCGGATCGCCACCCGCGGCGAGATCACTACCGACTACACGCTCGTGATCACCAAGCCGGACGGCGGCCGGCTGAAACACGGGAAGGCACGAATCGGAGAGGCGGGCGGCGAGCTCGTGCTCGAGAGCAACCGCGGTGCGATCAAGCTCATCGAGTCGGCGGTCCCCAAGGAAGACGGCTGAGACACGACAACCTCAAGTGGAGACAACACCGATGGCGACCAACAGACATCAGAACACAGCGCGCGTGACCATCCTGGCCATGCTGTTCCTATTGACGATCGCCGCTGGTGCGGCGGCGGAGGACGGACGCAAAGTCCTGGCCAAGGGCGCCGAGTCCTACGGACCGGTGACCGCGATCGAGACCATCCCCATGCGCGAAGCGGCCGCAGCTCGCGCCTGGCAGCCGGGCGACCCGATCAAGGAGATCCCGCGGCGCTTCTACCCGGCCCCGAGCGGCGCGGAGCGGATGACCTGGGCCGAGGGCGCGCCCGATACCCTCGGCGAGCGTCAGCTCATGGACACGGCGCACCGCGCGCCTACCATCGACGCGGACCTGAACTTCGACGGCCAGGGCTTCTCCGGCTCGACCCCGCCCGACACGGTCGGCGACGTCGGCATGAACTACTACGTGCAGGCGGTCAACTCCTCGCGCATTGCGATCTACGACAAGGACGGCAACCTGGAGCCCGGCTACCCGATCCTGCTCGAATCGCTGGCGCCGGCCGCCCCGTGCACCAACGGCTCGGGCGATCCGATCGTGCTCTACGACTGGCTGGCCGACCGCTGGTTCCTGCAGGAGTTCACCGGCGGCGGCGTGCTGTGCATCTACGTCTCCACCACGTCGGATCCCACCGGTACCTACTGGTTCTACTCCTTCTCGCCGCCCAGCTTCCCCGACTACCCGCACTACGGCGTGTGGCCGGACGCCTACTATGGTGCCACCAACGAGGGCGGCGGCGGCGGCGAGAAGACCTACGCCTTCGAGCGCCTCGAGATGCTGGACGGCGACCCGGCCACCATGCAGCGCCTGACGGTGGTGCCGGCACTGTCCGGCTACGGCTTCCAGACCCTGACGCCGGCGGATCACGACGGCGACGCCGCGCCGCCGGCGGGCGAGCCCGGCATCTTCATGCGCCACAACGACGACGAGGCGCACAGCGGCGCGCCCGTGCCGGCCACCGACACGCTCGAGATCTGGGAGATGGACGTCGACTTCGCCACCCCGGCGAACACCACGGTGACCGCCCTGCCGGCGATCACGATCACCGACTTCAACTCCTGGATGATCAACTACACGACCTTCTTCTCGGTGCCCCAGCCCGGCTCGGGTACGCGGCTCGACGCTATCCGGGAAGCGATCCTGCAGCGCCTGGTGTACCGCAACTTCGGCAGCCACGAGACACTGCTGGGCGTGTTCGCGGCCAACCGCAACCCGGCGACCACGGGCAGCGCGGTGGAGCAGGGCAACCGCTGGTTCGAGCTGCGTCGGTCGGGCGGCGGCTGGACGCTGCACGACGAGGGCACCTTCGGCGGTGACACCAACTCGGCGGACGCCAACTTCTTCATGGGCAGCGTGTCGATGGACGGTGAGGGCAACATCGCGCTCGGCTACAGCAAGACCGACGTCGGCGGTTCGCCGGTGGACCCCAGCATCGGCATCACCGGCCGGCTGACGACCGACCCGGCCGGCACCATGGGGCCGGAGAACGACATCATCCTCGGCGGCGGGCCGTCGAGCAGCGGCCGCTGGGGCGACTATGCCAATATGAGCATCGACCCGGCCGACGACTGCACTTTCTGGTTCACCCAGGAGTACATTCCGGTCAGCGGAACCTGGGGCACCCGCATCAACACCTTCAAGTTCGAAGAGTGCGGCCTGTTCAGCGACGGTTTCGAGTCCGGCGACACCACCAGCTGGTCGAGCCAGCAGCCATAGGTTCACCGCTCGTCACACGGAGCACAGCCCCCCGCCCTCGGCGCACGCCGCCTCGTAGGCCCGGGCCAGGAACCGTAAGGTCACCTGGCCCGCCTCCTCGGCGGTGCGCCCGAAGGCGATGACGCCGTCCTCGTGTCCGCCCATGGCCAGGATCCGGAGCTCCGAGAGCGACGAGCCGCGCCACAGGCGCTCGACTTCGCGCGCCATCTCCGGCGAGCCGTAGGGCACGTCGGGATCGGTGGTCGGGATCCGGAGCGCCGCCGCCCGCCGCCAGATGGTCGGCGAGTGGGCGTGAAAGACGAAGCGGATGTGCGCCCCGAGGTCGTAGATCGTGCCGTGGGTGAGCGACTCCGAGGAGGGCAGGACCTGACCGTGGCTCTCCACCCGGTTGCGCCGCGGGTCGCAGCTCTCGACCACGCACAGGTCCGCCAGTGACACGCAGGCCTTGCCCGAGGTCTGGGTGCCGGTGATCAGGAACGCCCGCCGCCGGCGCGGTGCCGAAGGGGGCCCCACGCGGCAGCTGACGTTGCCGTAGCCGAAGCCGCCGTAGAGCTCGGCCTGCTGGCCGACCAGCCCGGTCCTGGCCAGGATCTCGCGCCAGGCGATCAGCCGGCAGGCCGCTTCGCCGAAACGGCGTGCCTCGAGCGGTCGCTGCCGGTGTACGGCCTGGAAGTGGATGACACCTTCGTCGATCATGGCGCGGCGGGAGTCTACCCCGAACGCCCCGCACACACCGCCGTGGGCTCAGAGGATGAGGCCGAGCCCAAAAGACAACAGCCGTGCTCGAAGAAAAGAATGGCCTCTCAAAGCAGAGGGCTCATCACCTCGGCCTTGCCGTCCGGTTTGGTCCCCGATTCGTCGGCCGCGTGGTGAAAGATCTTAGGCACGTGGAGGAAGACGTCCTTCTCGTGCTGCTCCAGGGCCTTTTCGCGGAAGGTCTCGAAGCGCACCATGTCCGCCTTTGGTCGCCAGTCGAAATCCGGCCGGCCGTGGATCAGGAACTCGCAGAAGGGGTCCAGGACCCGGATCGCGGGGTTGAGCTCCTCGGCCCACAGGAACTGGCCCATCTCGTTGACCTCGACGAAGACGTAGTCGCCGCCGGGGGTGACGATCAGGTCGAAGCAGCCGAAGACGATCCCGAGCTTGCGCATCACTTCACGGCACCCGTGGACGACGGCCTCGGGGATCGACTCCGCCGGCTCGACTCCGAGCTCGCCGAACGCCAGCTTCCAGTCGGTCTGCGAAACGGCCTTCTCCTGTGACAGGAGCTTGGCCGCGATCATGAAATCGCCCATGAAGGTCAGCCTGAGCTCGTAGTCCTTCGGCACCTTGCGCTGGAAGATCCCGGAGGACAGCTCGAGGATGTCGTCGCCGGGCAGGTCGTCGGCGGTGACGTCAGTGGTGAACATGAGCGCGATGCCGTCTTCCTTCTTCCACTGCGCGGGAGCGAAGGACTTGTAGATCGTCTCCCCTTCGTGCTCGGCGAGAAAGCGGCGGATCCGCTCGGGGTCGTTGCTGCACAGCGTCGGCGGCACCTCCAGCCCGGCGCGTGCGGCTTCCATGAGCTGCACGGGCTTGGCGGTGGAGCGGAGCTTGCTGCGCGGCGGATTGACCCAGAACGCGTCGGGGGCGACGACTTCCCAGAGCGCCCGGTTGAAGGCCACGCAGGCCCGTTTGGCGAGGTACCTGTCGCCGGGATGGAGGAGGACGTCGTCGGGCAGCACCGGCGGTACCGGCCGGCGGTACCAGACGATGTCGAAGTGCTCGTCGGCGGCGTCCAGGTCGGGACCCGCCATGCTCCAGCTCAGTCCCTTCTCTTTCGAGATCTCGATCGAAGCGTGCTGGCGGCTGGGATAGTCGGCGCCGTGCCAGAGCACCGCTTCGTGCCCCTTCTCCCGGAGGGCGAGGGCGACCGCGGTGGCATGGATGTCTTCCAGGAAGGTGGGAATGAGGATCTTGGCCAATGTTCGTGATCCGGTTTCTCGTGGTGTGATGGCCGGGGTGTCGTCGGACGTTTCTGTCGGTCAAGTCTGATATCGGCTCAGACCATACCCCCCGTCTACGGAGGTGTCAAGGACTCTGCCCAGAGTTACTGTCGATGGGCTGAGGTCGGTCGCGCGACCAGCCGCCGAAGCGACGGGCTTCGAGCGCCGCCGGCTGAAAAAGCGACAGCCGCGGGTAGGCCACCCGCGGCTGAAGTTGGTGAATTGACGCCCACGGCGTCAATAATCGTTGAACGGCTCGTCGCAGTCGTCGGCACAGCCGCAGCTACAGCTCACCGTGCCGCCGACCGCCTGCTCGAGCTGTTCTTTCGAGAGCTCCTTCGCGAGCCGGCGCTCCAGGGACCTTTGCACTTGCTTCTTTTCGATCTTCATGCTGTCTCCTTGTGCTAGGAGTTTCCCATCGGATCGCCAACAGCTGGCGACCTACGTTGAAAAGAGCAGTCGAAACGTGATCTCCGATCTGATTCGGCTGCTCCGATTTCCGGTCTCACGAGATAAGCGCATACGGGTGCGTCGAGGATTTACCCAGAGAGAAACGGCGATGGGCTGGGTCGGTTTCGTCGCGCAACCAGCTGTCTATCTCCGGGGACGGCTCCTGTCTACTTGGTAACGCGAGGTCCGCGCCCGAATCACCTCATCCGAGACCGCAGAAACAAGAACAGCCGCGGGCGGTTCGCCCGCGGCTGACGGCTCGTCAGGCGCTGACCTTACGAGTTCATGTCGAAGGCTTCGTCGCAGTCGTCGGCACAGCCGCAGCTACAGCTCACAGTGCCGCCGCCGCCGACCGCCTTCTCGAGCTGCTCGTTCGAGAGCTCCTTCGCGAGGCGGCGCTCGAGGGACCTGCGGACTTGCTTCTTTTCGACTTTCATGGTGTCTCCTTGATCAAGGCAGGGTGTGTCGTTCCGACCGCCAACGACTGGCGATCTGGTTGGAAAGAGCACCGGATCGTGGGCTTGCGCCCGATTCGATGGCTCTGATTCCCGGTCTCGCGCGGGAGGAGATTTTCCTCGCTGTCCCTATAGGCGCGATCCGGACCCCGAATTGATCAACTTTCTTCGTGCCGCAGCTCCCGGTGCGCTCGCTCGGCGCCGCCGGCCGTCTCCGGCTCACGGTCGAGCTGAGCGTCGACCAGCCGACGGTACTTGCCGCGCAGGGTCATCAATTCGGCGTGGGTCCCCTGCTCGGCGATGCTGCCGGCGTCCATGACCACGATCAGGTCGGCCTCGCGGACGGTGCTCAGGCGATGGGCGATGACCACCCGCGTGCACTTCATGGCGCTGAGATTCGCATAGACGCGCTGCTCCGTCACGGCGTCGAGCGCGCTCGTCGCTTCGTCGAGGACGAGGACCCTGGGGCGCCGCACCAGCGCCTGGGCCAGCGCGATGCGCTGGCGCTGCCCACCGGACAGCGAAGAGCCGTTCTCTGCCAGAAGGGTCTGGTAGCGCATGGGCAAGGCCATGATGTCGTCGTGGACGCAGGCCAGCCGGGCAGCCTCGATCACCGCGGAGAGCGGCATGCCCGGATCGGTCAGCGCGATGTTGCCGCGAATGCTGCTGGCGAACAGGTAGGGGCTTTGGGGCACGAAACCCAGTTGGGACCTGAGAGATCGCAGCTCGAGCTCGGCGAGATCGGCGCCGTCATACAGGATCTGGCCGGATTCGGGCAGGTAGAGGCCGGCCAGTAGGCTGGCGAAGGTCGACTTCCCCGAGCCCGACGTTCCCACCACGACGACGAAGCTGCCGGGCCGGAGCTCGAGCGAGAGCTCGCGCACCGCGGGCGGCGCGGTCAGGGCATAGCGAAACGTCACCTCCCGCAGGGCGATTCCGCCTTTGAGCTCGGGAGCGCGCTGGCCCGCGCCCCCGACGTTCTCGCACGGCGCGTCGAGGACGTCACCGATCCGTTGCAGGTAGCTGCCCATGAGCTGCAGCTGGAAGGCCGTGGTGACCAGGGTCGAGAGCGGCGTCAGGAAACCGACCGCCAGAGCGTTGAGCGCCAGCATGGTGCCGAGACTGAGCTCGCCGCGGATGACCAGCAGGCTGCCGTAGAGCAGGATCACCAGAGGCGAGGCGACGCGCAAGGCGCCGAGCAGCGAGTTGACGACGGCGTCGAGCCTGCCGCGGTCGAGCGCGGCGTTGAGCTCCCTGACGAACAGCCTGGACCAGATGCGGACCGCCTCGGGCTCGGCGCCGCCCGCTTTCAGCGTCTCGATGCCCGACAGCAGCTGGAACTCGAAGCTGCGGGTCTGAGCCTGGGTCTGGAGCGACACCGACATCAGGTCGCGAATGTTGGTCCGGACCGCCAGGAACAGGCCGACTCGGAGGATCCCGAGCAGGGCGACCAGCAGGCCGATCTTGGGGCTGGCAGCGAGCAGCAGAAGCAGGTAAAGGCTGACCATCACGCCGTCCAGTACCGCCGACAGGGTCCCCGAGGTCAGCATCTCGCGGATCGTGGAGTTGCTGTTCAGCCGCATGATCAGATCGCCGGCCGAGCGGAGCTGGAAGAACAGGTAGGGCAGGTCGACCATGTGATCCAGGAACTCGAGCGCCAGCCGCGCGTCGAGGCGGGTCCTGAGATGAATCAAGAGGAAAGAGCGGACGAGATCCGCCAGCAGGTTGAAGCCGATGATGCCGGCCACTCCGACGGCCAGGACACTCAGCAGGCGCAGGTCTCCGCGGGGCACGATCCGGTCGACCAGAAGACCGGTGAGCAGCGGGATGGCCAGGGCCAGGGCATGGACGAAGGCCGAGGTGACCAGGATCCGCACGAGCAGACCCGACTCGGACAGAAAACGCCTGACGTAGGGCCAGACCCCCTGGCCTTTCGCCGCCTCCGGCTCGAAGTCGTCGCCCGGCTCGAAGGTCAGCGCAACGCCGGTGAACGAGCGCTCGAGATCGTCGCGCGGCACGAACTGGCGGCCGCCCGAGGGATTGACCACCCAGGCGCCTCGCTTGACCAGTCGCTCGAGGACCAGGAAATGGCTGAATCGCCAGTGCAGGATGGCTCCCGGGTCGAGATACTTCAGGTCGTCGATTTCTTCGATCTGGAGGCCTCGTCCGCGCAGACCGAAGTAGCGGCCGGCTTCCAGCAGCGTCACCGCGCTCGTGCCGTGGCGGCTGATGCCCGTCGCCTCCCGGACCTCGGAGAGGCTCAGGCTCTTGCCGTGGTAGCCCGCGACCATGGCGATGCAGGCGGCGCCACAGTCGGTCGCCGTGGTCTGCTGCACGAAGGGGATCCGCCGCCGGCGGATCAGGCGCAGACCGCGCAGGGCGGGAAATCGCTCCAGCAGCGTCGCCCCGGGCTCGCGATCAGCCATCGCCGTCCCGCAGCAGTTTCTTCAGAGCCGGAACCAGGGCCAGCAGGATCTTCTCGGACCGCACCCGGACTTCCGCGATGCCGTGCATTCCGTCGTGGTAGCCGTAGGTTCGCCCCTCGGCTTCGAACGTGCGCGACGGCAGCCGTGCCCGGACGATGACGATCGGCCCGGCGAGCGCGACGGAGTCTGAGATTCCGGGCCCGAGATAGCGCTGGACCTCGGCCGGACCGACGACCTCGTCGCCGATCGAGCCGACCTCCAGGTGCTGGTAGACGTAGCGGTAGCCCGAGATCTCGAGGCGTATCGGCATGCCGGGCTCGAGCAGCGGCCGGAAGTGCCCGGGAATCATTACCACGAGGGTCGGCTCGGACTCTTCGCCGACCAGCGAGAGCACGGGATGCCCCGGATGCACGTACTGGCCCGGGCGCACCCAGATGTCGCCGACGGTACCGGCGGTGGGAGCTCGCAGATTCCGTTCCTCGATCCGCGCGCGCGCCAGCTCGCGCTGCGCGCGCCGCGAGATCAACGCCTGCCCGGCGTCCGAATCGGCGGGATCGCGCAGCCGGTTGATCAGCTGCAGCTTGACTTCTCTCTCGATCCGCGCCAGCTCGGCGGCTTCCCGCGCGTCGTGGAATCGCACCAGCACCTGACCGGCCGCGACCCGCTGTCCCGCGGTCACCTGCACCGCGGTCACGGTGCCCTCCGCCAGCGCCGTGAGATCCGTTCGCCCGGCGAGGTGCACCACGGCCGGACCGCTGGCGTATTCGTCGATCTCGCCGACCAGCGAGAAGATCAGGGCGGCTCCGAGCGCCACCACCAGCACCCAGTAGGAGATCCGGGACCAGAGTGGCGAGAGGCGCAGCGGCCCCGAGGGCAACTCGGATCTTTGGAACAAGCCTCGGACCATCGATCTCCGGAACGGTCCGAGGTCGTAGGGGGCTTGCCCGGCGTCGCCGACCTGGCCGAACGAGCCGCGGAGCTGGGAACCCAGGTACGGCGCGACCTGGGTGGCCAGCCGCTCGAGCCGTTCGCCGTCCGAATTCTCGAAGTCCTCCCTCGCGCCTTCTCTGACTGCCGCCAGGACGCCCAGGGCGTCGCCATCCACGCTCAGCGGCACCGCCAGGAACCGTTCCCGGCCGGTGCCGAGGGGGTCGTCGGCTTCCGTGTCGTGCCGTGGATCGTCGCCGATCCGTGAGTGACGGACCGTCAGCCCGCTGCGCAGCACGAAGCTCACCAGACCCACCGCGGCGCTCTCCTGTCGCCTCTCGAAGGTGTTCGAATCCCGATCCCACAAGACCTCCCGCGCCGGGTCGTGCAGCAGGCAGTAGGCACGGTCCGCGGAGACGCTTTCCCGTGCCGCTTCGACCACCAGCTCGGCGATGTCGGCCAGGTCTTCCTGGAACGCCAGCTGGCGCAACAGATCGAGCACCTTGCGGTCTCTCGCGCCGTTCGCCTCGTCGCCGGCCGACGACTCCGACGCCTCGCGATAGCGGCGAGCGGCGTTTCGCACCAGCGCCGCCGACTCCGAGGGCGGCGGCGGTTGCTGCGCCAGGTAGAAGACCCGGTCCTCGCTGAGCAGCTCGTGAAAGATCTCGAGATCCCGCCCGGCGTTGAACACGAGGTTGACGCCGCGATGCTCCGGCAAGCGCTCGTACAGCGTCTCGAGGAAGGCCCGCGCCGTGGCGCCGTCGAGAGCGGCCCCCAGGCACACGACGCCGATCTCACGGCCTTCGGAGAGTCGCCGCCAGGCCTGATCGAGCTCCGCCGCTTCCATGAGCTCGTATCCGTCGGCCTCGCGCAAGGCGCGCGCCGTCTCGTCGCCGACGCCGATCAGGAGAATCGAGATCTTTTCAGGCGGCGAGACTCCCGGGACGGGTTTCGGGGTTTCTTGGCGATCGGGCATATCTCATGGCTCGGCCTCGACCGGATGCTTCGAACCGAAGGCTCGGGCGGCGAGAAGGATACGCCGCGGTCGTGTCGCGGTCAACGCGTCTGCGATCGGGAAACGGGATTGACTCATTTCGGGGCCATTTCTCGCTATGCTTAGTAGCGATAGCTGATCATGGCGGTCGATCTCGAGTGGCACTTCGCCCGCCGCCGGCCGACGTACGGCTGGATCGGAGTGACCGAATCCCCGACTTGCGAGGAAACCTCATGAAGAAAGATCGGAAAGCGAACGCCCCGAAGCGGATCCTGGGCCGGGAGCTCGCTCGCGAGATCCCCGTGCAGGAGCTGGCAAAGGTCGTCGGCGGTAACGGGACCGTGAGCCTGGACATGCCCAGTGGGGATCCCGGCGATTGAGACGAGCAGTTTAACCAAATCTGACGCCGTGCGCGTCAGTTCACCAACTTCAGCCGCTGACGGGCGTCAGCGGCTGGTTTGATTCTGTCGGGCATCATTGATCGCGAGGAGCTACGATGAAGCAAGACAGCGCGCCGAAGACAACGAAGCGAATTCTGGGCCGGAAGCTCGCCCGCGAGATTCCCGAGCAGGAGCTGGAGAAAGTCGCCGGTGGCGTCGAGACCATCAGCCTTGCCAACGGCCATCCCAACGACGTCGGCGAGGACGAGGAATTCCAGCGGGTCTGACCGTCCGAGGCTGTGAGGACAGATCGTCGATCTGGCGGGGTCCATCGACGGGAATCTTTCGTAGGATTTTTGTGCCGTGGTGTCTGTTCTGATACCGACCTTTCCCAGGGACGTCCATGCCCATGCGGTCAAGGCGGCGCTGGAGGCCAAGGGCCACGAAGCGCGGCTCTGGTACGGCACCGACTATCCCACCCGCCAGCTCGTGTCGATCTTCGTCTCCAGGTCCGAAGGGGCCCGGTGGCGGGTCACGGGCCAGGACGTCGACCTGTGCGGGGAGCCCTTCGACGTCGTCTGGTACCGGCGTCCCTCGCGGCCAGTTCTGACCGCCGATCTGGCGCCCGCGGAGCTCGATCCCGCCGATCTCGAGTTCGCCCGGCGTGAGTGTGAGCTGTTCACCCGCAGCTTGTGGCATCTCATCCCCTCCGACGGCTTCTGGGTCAACCCCAGAGAGGGCCACGCCCGCGCGGGGTCCAAGCCGCTGCAGATCCACGAAGCGGTGAGCTGCGGGCTCGAGGTGCCGCCGACGCTGTTCAGCAACGACCCGGCGGAGATCCGCCGGTTCTTGCAGGACAACGACGGCGAGACGATCTACAAGGCATACCATCCTGCTCGTTGGACCAGCGACGAAGGCGTCGCCTTCATGCTGACCAATACCCTGACCCTGGACGACCTGCCGGACGACGAAGTGCTGCGGCTGGCTCCGGGGATCTTCCAGCCCAGGATTCCGAAGTCCCACGAGCTGCGGGTGACGATGGTCGGTGACCGGGTCTTCGCCGCTCGCCTCCTCTCCCAGGAGAGCTCGGTCTCGGAGCTCGACTTCAGGGGCGCCTTCAGGGATATCCCGGTGAGGCCGGCGACTCTACCGGGCGACGTCGCGGACGGCTGCCGGCGACTGATGAGGCGGCTGGGCATCGTCTTCGGCTGCTTCGACTTCATCGTCACGCCGGAGGGTGAGCACGTTTTTCTCGAGGTCAACGAGATGGGTCAGTTCCTCTGGATCGAGGAGTTCTGCCCGGAGATCCAGCTCCTCGACGCCTTCTGCGAATTCCTGATTCAGAGGCGTCTCGATTTCGACTGGCGGCAGTCAGCGAACAGCGTCCGCTTCGCGGATTTGCGGAGCGAGGAAGCGCGGCAAGAAGAGGAAGCGAAAGACCGGCAGCACGTCGCGAAACCGGAGGTCTTTGCCATCGCCGAGGCGAGCGGCGTTCGCGGCGATCGGACCTGAGCCTCGTCCAGGCTTCCGGCCCATGAGCGCAGGTCGCGCGAACAAACGGCTCCCTCAGGGTGTTTGACCACCTCGAGAGAGGTTTGACCATGGTCGGGCACCCTGCTACGATTTTGGCGGTTCTAGAAGAGGCGAGCTCGCTCGAGCGCCTCGGGTGACCGCGAATCACTGACCGTGAGGAGTTCCAATGAAGAAAGACAACACCCTTGAGACCACGAAGAGGACCCTGGGCCGGAAGCTCGCCAGAGAGATTCCCATGAAGGAGCTGGAGAAAGTCGTCGCCGGTGCCGCGACCCTTTCCCTCGCCGACGGCCATCCCAGCGATTGAGACGAGTCCGTCGATTAAATTTGACGCCGTGCGCGTCAATTCACCAATTTGAGCCGCCCGCGAGCGTTCGCGGCGATGGCTCCCGAGCCCGGGTAAACTGAGCCACTCATGCCCGAGGCTCCCGCCCTGCCACGTTTCATCGCGGCCTGGGCGCTTCCTTCGAGGGTCCGACCAGCCTGGTCTGGGGCACCCGTGACCCGATCATAGGGCGGGCACTGCGGCGCCACGCCGTTCGCGAGGTGGCGTCGCGGATTTGACGTCGGCGCCGTTCTGATACTCTCACGGGCAGGGGGTATCGGCGGTGCTACGATGCAGTTCGAAAACGATATCTTCATCAGCTACGCTCACATTGACGACCAGTCTCTGATCGAGGGACAGAATGGCTGGGTCTCGAACCTCCACCGCGTGTTGCAGGTGCGCGTGGCGCAGCTGCTGGGCAAGACCCCGAAGATCTGGCGCGATCCCAAGCTGCAGGGCAACGACGTCTTCGGCGACGAGCTCGTCCAGAGCCTGCCGAAGACCGCGATCCTGCTCTCGGTTCTGTCGCCTCGCTACGCCCAGTCCGAGTGGTGCCAGCGTGAGCTGAGCGAGTTCTACGACGCGGCGGCACGCGCCGGTGGCGTTCGGCTTGGCAACAAGAGCCGCGTCTTCAAGGTGGTCAAGACGCCGGTTCCCCTCGAGCAGCAGCCGCCGGACTTTCGCGAGGTCCTCGGCTACGAGTTTTACGTCGTCGACGAGGAGACCGGCCGGCCGCACGAGCTCGATCAGGCCTTCGGCTCGGATGCGCAGCGCAAGTACTGGGCGAAGCTCGACGACCTCGCCTACGACATCACCGAGATGCTCGGCAAGATCGCCGAGAACGGCGGTGGAGGCGTGGCTGCTGCCAACGCCGCCGGGCCCGCCGAGGGAAAGACCGTCTACGTCGCCAAGACCGGCTTCGACCTGAACGAGCAACGCGACGAGTTGGTGCGCGATCTGCAGCGCCGCGGGCACGAGGTGCTGCCCGACCAGCAGTTGCCGCTCTACGCCGAAGGCATTGAGGCCTATCTGCAGGAGGCGCTGCCCCGGTGCCAGCTCTCGGTGCATCTGATCGGTAAGAGCTACGGTCTGATCCCCGAGGGCGCCACCCGCTCGGTGCTGGAGCTTCAGAACGACCTGGCGATCGAGCATGCCCGGGCCGGGGACCTCGCCCGATTCATCTGGATGCCGCCCGATCTCCAGGTAGAGGACGAGCGCCAGCGTGCCCTGGTCGAGCACCTGCATACCGACACGCCGACGCACGAGGGGGCCGACCTGCTGCTGGTGCCGCTCGAGGATCTGAAGTCGGCGATCCAGGAGAGCCTCGAGGCCGAGGAGCCGGAGGAGGAAGAGGCTGCCGGAGGCGAGGATGTCGAGAACGGCGCGGCCAGCATCTACCTGCTGTGCGACCAGCGCGACGAGGATTCGGTGCTGGACTTCGCGGACTACCTCTACGACCAGGGGTTCGAGGTGACCCTGCCGGTCTTCGAGGGCAACGAGACCGAGATCCGCGAGGACCACGAGGCCAACCTCCGCGACTGCCAGGCCGCGATCATCTACTACGGCGGCGCCAACGATCTCTGGCTGCGGCGCCAGCTGCGCGAGCTGCGCAAGAGCCCCGGATACGGCCGCTCCGGCCCGATCCCGGTGCGCGCAGTCTACGTGGCTCCCCCCGAGACGCCCCAGAAGCGGCGCTTCAGGACGCGCGAGGCGTCGGTCATCCGGGGTTCTTCCAGCTTCGATCCGGCAGACCTGGAAAACCTCCTGCAAGAGTTGGGAGATCAAACGTGAGCCGCGATGACGTCGAGACCACGACCCTGAGCATGGCCGGCGACCGGCCCAATCCGTTTCCGGGCCTGCGTCCCTTCGAGCCCGAGGAAGACCATCTGTTCTTCGGCCGTGAGAAGCAGATCGACGAGCTGCTGGCGAAGCTGCGCTCCAGCCGCTTCCTGGCGGTCCTCGGCACTTCCGGCAGCGGCAAGTCGTCGCTGGTGAAGTCGGGCCTGATCCCGGCGCTCTACAGCGGTTTCATGGCCCGCGCCGGTTCCAGCTGGCGGGTGGCGATGATGCGTCCCGGCGAGGATCCGGTCAGCAACCTGGCGTCGAGTCTGGCCGCGCCCGGCATCCTCGGTGAGGAGGACGACGATCTCGGCGATATCCGCCGCGAGCTGCTGCTGGCGAACCTGCGCAGCTCGAGCACCGGGCTGGTGCGCGGCGTGCGTGAGGCGCGGGTGCCCGAGGGCGACAACATCCTGGTGCTGGTCGACCAGTTCGAGGAGCTGTTCCGTTTCAAGAAGGGCCGCCGGGAGCGCTCGGGCGACGAGGCGGCGTCGTTCGTCAAGCTGTTGCAGGAGGCTTCGCTGGAGGAGGAGCTGCCGATCTACGTGGTGCTCACCATGCGTTCGGACTTCATCGGCAACTGCGTTGGCTTTCCCCAGTTGCCCGAGTTCATCAACGACGGGCTCTACCTGGTGCCGCGCATGACCAGGGACGAGCGGCGGCGGGCGATCACCGGTCCGGTGGCGGTGGGCGGGGGCACGATCGCGCCGCGGCTGGTGACCCAGCTGCTCAACGACGTCGGCGACGATCCCGATCAGCTGCCGATCCTCCAGCACGCCCTGATGCGCACCTGGGACTACTGGTCGGTGACTTGCGCCGGTGACGAGCCGATCGACCTGCGGGAGTACGAGGGTATCGGCACCATGAAGGAGGCCATGTCGCGCCACGCCGACGACGCCTTCGAGGAGCTCGGAGACAGCCACCTGCAGGCCGTCGCCGAGAGGATGTTCAAGGCCCTGACGATGAAGGACGAGGACTCGCGCGGTATCCGCCGACCCTGCCGCGTGGGCGAGCTGTGCGCCGTGGCCGGAGCGGAGCCCGACGAGGTGGTGCGGGTGATCGACATCTTCCGTCGGCCGGGGCGCGCTTTCCTGATGCCGCCCGCCGGCGTGATGCTCACGGACGACTCGATCATCGACATCTCGCACGAGAGCCTGATGCGGGTCTGGAAACGGCTCATCGCGTGGGTCGAGGAAGAGGCCGAGGGTGCCCAGTTCTACATGCGCCTGTCCCGCGCCGCCGCGCGCCACGAGGAAGGGGAAGGCGGTCTGTGGCGGCAGGAGGAGCTGCAGCTCGCCCGGCCGTGGCGGGAGAAGACCCGCCCCACGCCAACCTGGGGAGACCGTTACGATCAGCACTTCGATCGCTCGATCGCCTTCCTCGACGGGAGCGAGCGCGTTCACCAGGAGTACCTGGAGCGCAAGGAGGCAGCGCGCGTCCGCGAGCTCAAGCGCACGCGCAAGATGGCGGCGATCTACGGCTACGCCGCGCTGGTGACCCTGGCGCTGGGCCTATTGGCGTGGTGGTTCACCAACGAGCTGCGTAAGCAGGCCGTGGTCGAGAAGATCGAGGTGGAACGCGAATTGGTTGTGGTCGAGCAGGAGAAGGAGCAGGTCGAGACCAAGCTCGAAAAGGCCAATGAGGAGCTGCAGGAGATCAAGGAAACTGGCGTCTCGGCGGCGGAGTTGCTCGAGGCCGAACGTCAGCGTCGATTGGCCGAGGAGGATCGCCTGCGGGCGGAGGAGGAGCTGCGCCGGGCCCTGGAAGCGGCTGACCGGGCCGCGGCGGCGCGAGCAGAGGCGGCTGCCGCGGCGGCGCGGGCCGAGGCCCTGCTGGCGGAGACCGAGGCACTGCGCAACGTGGCGACCGAGGCCGAGCGGCGGCGCAAGCTAGCGGCGGCTCGGGCTCTGGCTTTCGAGAGCCAGGGGGTCGAGCAGCCGGAGCTCGGTGCCTTGCTGGCGGTGCAGGCTCACCGTCTGCACCAGGGGCTCGACGGCGAGGCGAACCTCGATATCTGGAATGCGCTCAACCAGAGCCTCGAACGGACCCGGCCAGGCCGCGCCGGCGTGCTGCTCGCTTTCCAGAGCGCGGTGCGCGCCGTGGCGGTGGCGCCGGATGGCGGCGTCCTGGCGTCCGGCAGCGACGACGGTCTGTTGCGGCTGGTCGATCCGAGCCGCGCGGACGCCGGCGCCGTCAGCGAATGGAAACTGGATGGCCGAATTCGCTCGCTGGCCTTCGCACCCGGAGAAAACATTCTCGCCGCCGGGGCTTCCGACGGCACCATCCGGCTGCTCGATCGGCGCCGCCCGGCCGCGGCTCCGCGCTCGCTCGCCGGCACCGGCGGTAGCGTCAACGCCCTGGCGTTCCAGCCCGGCGGCGCCCGGTTGGCCGCCGGCGGCGCCGACGGCAGCGTCCGGTTGTGGGACCTGGAAGCCCCGGCCGATCCGGTGGAGCTGCGTGGTGCCCAGCCGGTCCCGGCGGGCAACCAACTGCCGGCGCGCATCCTGTCGGTCGCCTGGAGCCCGGACGGCGAGCAGCTGGCGGCGGCCAGCGCCGGAGAGGGAGCCATGCTGTGGCGGGTGGACGGCCCGGCGTCCGAGCCGCGACGCCCGGTCGGCTATCCGGAGACGCGCTCGGTGGCCTTCAGTAGGCGATACCTGGCGGTCGGTCTGCTCGATGGCCGCATCGTGCTGCACGAGGTGAGTCGGGAAGGCGGCAAGACCGTCACCCTGCAGTTCGGGCACACCACTGACGTCAGCGCGTTGAGCTTTCATCCCCGGCTCGACCTGCTGGCGTCGGCCGGTTATGACGGCAGCGTCCGGCTCTGGGACCTGCGCCACCTCGGCACCGAGCCGATCGCCTTGCCGGACCAGGAGTTCGCGGTCTGGAGCCTGTCCTTCAGCCCGGACGGCGACCGTCTGGCAATCGGCAGCGGCGACCGCACTCTCAGGATCTGGAGGACCCGCGCCGATCTGCTCGCCGACGAGCTGTGCGCCGAGGTCGGGCGGGATCTCAGCCACGAGGAGTGGATGGAGTATCTGCCGGGCGACGTCCCCTACCAGGAGACCTGCCCGGGGCGCTGATGACCAAATACACAATCCGCTGAAAACAAGAGGTTCCTGGACCCCGAAGGAGCAGGGCGGGTGTCGGCTCGGCCGAAGAACCGTTCGAGGTCGGCTCGAGGACTTTCTTCGCTCGCAGCTCAAGATCGGAGGCCGGTTTTACGTCTTATATCTACAGAGCTTGCTTGAAGTGTATCCGCAACACGCGGTCAGGCGGCTCCGGAGA
>JAAELT010000613.1 GCA_024226315.1 bacterium
AACTTCCTGATCCCCGAGACCACCAGCCTGGCCTTCAACTTCGACGGCACCGTGCGCTCCGGCGCCGGCGAGCCGCGGGAGATCCAGGTCGGCGTGCGTTTGGTCTGGTAGAGCCAACCTCCGGCACCACGCCGTCACCCGCAAGGCGCCGCCGTTTCGGCGGCGCCTTTTCCGTGGGCCCTCGCGGCCCGGAAACGGCCGCGGTGCTCCGCGCCCGGTCGAGGCTTCAGGCGACTTCGCGGGGGCGAACCCGAGGCTCGACCGAGGGCCAGATCTCCCGTCTGGCGACCTTCAGGTCGTACCTGGATTGCAGGTTCAGCCAGAACTGGGCGGATACGCCGAAGTATTTTTCCAGCCGCAGCGCTGTATCCGCGGTGATCGCCCGCTTGCCGTTGATGATCTCGCTTAGACGCCCCGCGGGAACGTCGAGGTCTCTCGCGACCCGACTCGAGCTGAGCTCCAGCGGATCGAGGAAGTCCTCCTTCAGGATCTCGCCTGGCGTGATCGGCGCGAGGCGCCGCTGCTTCTCATCCATGGCTGTTTCTCTTCAATCTTTGGTTCAACTCGAGAGAGCTCTCAGCCCTCAGTGATAGTCCACGATCTCCACGTCGTGGGCGTCTTCTTCGATCCAACGGAAGCAGACCCGCCATTGGTCGTTGATCCGGATGCTG
>JAAELT010000614.1 GCA_024226315.1 bacterium
CCTACCTCGAGCCGGATCGCCTCGTGCAACTGGGGCGCCAGCTCCCGATGGGACGCTCCAATGCGGTCTCGATCAACCAGTTCCTCTACTGGCGCGACCATCAGCGCTCGTTCAGCGGCATGGCCACCTACGAGGGTCGCGGCGGCGGTGTGAATCTGGTGGAAGGTGATCGCCCCGAAAGGGTGGGCAGCCTCGGCGTCTCGACCAGCTTCTTCTCGGTGCTCGGAGTGCCACCGCAACTCGGCCGTGATTTCACAGCCGAGGACGGTGCCGAAGGCGCTCCCAGAGTGGCGATGATCAGCGACGGGTTGTGGCGCAAGCGTTTCGGCTCCAGCCGGGAGGTCGTCGGCCGCACGATCCGATTGAGCGGTGAGGAGCACACGGTGATCGGCGTCATGGCGCGGGGCTTCGATTTCATCAACCGCGCCGACGTCTGGACGCCATTGACGCTGAGATTCGACCTCGAGAGCTCGCCGGCGGTCTACTACACCGTCGTCCGCTTGCGGCCGGAGGTCTCCCTGGACGTCGCTCGCACTGATATGCAGGCGATTGGCGAGGCCCTGAGAGGCGAGTATCCGACGATGATGCGCGACGGCGAAGAGGTCTTCGCGCGGCCGTACCTCGACCAGGTGGTGGGCAACGTCAGACCGGCGCTCTGGATCCTCCTCGGCGCCGTCGGTCTGGTGCTGCTGGTGGCCTGCGCCAACGTCGCCAACCTGTTGCTGGCGCGGGCCACCGGACGCCGGCGGGAGATGGCCCTGCGCGCCTCGCTGGGGGCCAACCGCCTCGACATCGTCCGCCAGTTGTTGGTCGAGAGTCTGCTGTTGGCATTGATCGGCGGCGGTCTCGGCCTCCTCGCCGCACGCTTGGGGATGGGGCTCCTGGTGACCGTCAAGCCGAGCAGCTTGCCGCGCCTCGACGCGGTCGAGATCGACGGTCCGGTGATCGTGTTCACGTTCACCGTCGCTGTGCTCACCGGCGTCCTCTTCGGCCTCGTCCCGGCGCTCCAGGCCGCGAGAGTCGATCTGGGGGAGGTGCTCAAGGACGGCTCCGCCGGTGCCGGTGCCCGCCGCGGCTGGGCGCGCAGCGCCCTGGTGGTGAGCGAGACCGCCCTCGCCCTGGTGCTGGTGATCGGCGCGGCGTTGCTGCTGGCCAGCTTCGCCAAAGTCACCGCTCTCGACCCCGGCTACGACTACCAGAAGGTGCTGACGATGAAGATGTCGCCCGGCGCCGGCGGTAGCGACGATCTGACCACCGCCCGGCTGAGCGCCTTCGTCGACCAGGTGGTGGAACGCCTGGAGGCCAAGCCGGGCATCGAGGCCGCGGCGACGATCTCGACGCTGCCGCTCGAGCACGGGCTGATGACCTTCTTCGACGTCGAGGGCAGGCCGCGTCCCGACGCCACGGAACGGGAAGGCGGAGCCCAATGGCGGCTGACCTCGCCCGACTATTTTCGGGCGATGGGCATTCCTCTGGTCGCCGGTCGCGCCTTCACGGCGCACGACGACGCCGACTCGCCGCGGGTGATCGTCATCAACCAGGCGCTGGCACGCCGGTACTTCCCGGACGAGGACCCGGTCGGTCGAGCGCTGGTCCAGGATGCGGACGAGCCGCCCGACCGGATCATCGGGGTGGTGGGGGACGTCCGGGAGCTGGCTCTCGATCGTCCACCGACGCCGACCGTCTACGCCGCCGCTGCCCAGGCGCCCGACGAGACCACCGCGTTTCTCGCCAACCTCTTCCCCGTTTCCTGGGTGGTCCGCACCACTGGCGACCCGCTGGACTACGGCGGGATCGTCCGTGCCGAGATCCTTGCGGTGGACCCTGAGCAACCGGTGTCGGATCTGCGAGGTCTGGAGGAGCTGATGTCGGGCTCGATCGCCAGCCGCCAGTTCAGCACCTTGCTGCTGTCGATCTTCGCCGCCCTGGCGCTGGTGCTGGCGGTGGTCGGGATCTACGGCGTCATGTCCTACGCCGTCGCTCAGCGTACCCGCGAGATCGGCATCCGTCAGGCCCTGGGCGCCACCGGCGGCGCCGCCTTGCGGCTGATCCTCGGCCAGGGCGTCAAGCTGGCGTCGATCGGCGTCGCCGTCGGCGTCCTGGCGGCTCTGGCCTCGAGCCGGTGGTTGACGTCGATGCTCTACGAGACCGCGCCGACCAGCCCGGCGATCTACGCCACCACCTCGGCGGCGTTGCTGGCGGCGGTCGCCGTCGCGTGCCTGATTCCGGCGATGCGGGCGACGCGCGTCGACCCGATCGTCGCCTTGCGGGACGAGTAGGACCGGCCGACTACCAGGCCGAGGTATCGCCGGACTCGAAGCCGTCGATGAAGATCGGGCCCCAGTCGAAGGTGGTTGTCGTCGGGGTCGAATGGCTGTATCCCGGACCGACGGCCTGGATCTCGATCGTCGTTCGACCCTCGTCCCCCTCGCGCGGCAGCGCCGCGACGAAGTAGGCGTTGTTGGCGGTGCCTCCGAGATACGTCAGGGTCTCGTCGGCGTTGCGGCGGTAGACGTTGTACCAGGTGACGGGATCGAGGGAGTGGCTCCAGCGCAGTCGCAGCGCGGCGGTTTCGGGCGAGGTTTCCACAACGTCTTCGACGAACGCACCGGACGGCGGCGCCGGCGGGCTCTCCGGGCCGCCCAAGACCGCTATCCGGCCGACGAAGATCTCATAGCCCGGAACCGCCGCGGGCGCCTCGAAGGACAGCGACAGCATCGCCATCGTCTCGCCCGCGTAGGCGGAGAGATCGAGATCGACGATGTTCCACTCAGTGGTGGTCGACGAGCCGACGTCGAGAATCTCGAAAAGTGTGACGCCGCCGGCATCCTCGAAGGCGATCGCCGCCTTCAGGTGCGATGGCCCGGAAGCGCCCGTCTTGTAGATAATCTGCAGAGAGCCGCCGGCCGAGAGCACCAGCTGGGTCTTGAACAGATCCAACCGTTCCGGAGCGTCGAGGTCGCCCGAGACCTTGAGCGCCGCGCCGCCATAGTAGCTGTCGGTCCAGTCGATTTCGGGAAGAAGCCCGGCGCCGGCTTGCCGAACGGCCGAAGGGGTCTGCAGCCAGCGCCAGGTGGGCAGGATCTCCTGCAGACCCCGGTTGTTCCAGTCGACGGTGCTCTTGACTTCGCCGTCGACCGCGAACAGATGCCCCTGGCCGGTGTTGAAGTGGGTCACGAACGGCATGCTGTCGATCGCCGACCAGGCCGGGACGTAGTGGGCAATGCCTTTCCAGGCGTCCGGGGTGGTGGTGTTGCTCGGGTCGCGGTTGGCGCCGACCCAGAAACGATTGGCCCGGGCGTAGAAGTCGGCGTTGTCGGCCGCGTCGGTGAAGGTCCAGTTGGGAGCGAACAACCCCAGGGAAGTGCGGTGGGCCAAGCCTTCGGGGAACAGCGCCGCCCAATTGACGGGGGTGTTCGAGCCGTTGGCCTGTACGTCGGCGCCCGCATAGAGCTCGTACTCGCTGCGGCCGAGGGAGCTCGCCAGGCTGGCCGAGGAGGTCAGGCGGCTCGAGTTCCAGAAGAAGTTGAGGAAGAACTCGTCCGAGACCGGAGCCATCCCTTCGTCGAAGAAGGCGTCGTTGAGCACGTTGAGCTCGTTCTGCCAGGCGATCGGGCCCGACTCGATCATCGAGTCGTACCACATGATCTGCAGGTCGGAATTGTCGCGCACGTACTTCATGAAGTCCTGGATGGCGGTGGCGAGAGCGGCATCGCCGCCGCTGGTCTCCTGGTTGATGAACCACCCGTCGAAACCGTAGTACTCCGCCGCCTCGATCAGCTTGTCGCCGACCGGATAGGTTTCGCCCACGGTCTGGACGAGATCCTGCACCCAGCTGATGTCGCCGCCGAATACGTTGGGCGGGAAGAAGATCGTGCCGTAGACCTTGACGCCGTTGCGGTGAGCGGCGTCGATCACGCCGGGATTGGGCGCCAGGATGAGCCCCTCGCCGGCCGACCCGCCCCAGAACGTCAGACCCTCCAGATACTGCCAGTAGTTGAAGGCGAAAACGTCGAAATCGAGGGAGCCTTGAGACGGGTTGTCGCTGGTGCTCGGGTACATGATCGAGAGCGCCGTCAGCCGCCCTTCTCCCGCCCGCGCATGGCCGTTGACCTGCGTTCCCGGGTAGAGGAACCGGCCTGCCAACGGCACCCGGCTGCGGTTGTAGGGTGCGTCCGGGTCGGCCGCCGGGTCCCATGTGAGCAGCTCGTTCGGAAACCAATACGAGGCGAACGGCTGGTTGGGTGGAAACTCCCCGGCTGCCGCCAGGGAGGGAGCGCAGATCAGGATCAGGAACAGACAGAGGCTCGATCGCGACATGAGTCACTCCTCTGACGTGGGGTAGCTTGGGCGGAGGCGATCGGGCCGAGAGTACATCATGCCGCTGCCCAGCCGAAAACATATCCGAGTGGCGGCACCTGTTCCGAGGCGTCGCGCCGATTCCGGAGCCGACCAGAGCTGGCCTTGGACGCCTTTGACTCCTGGGTTGGCTGGATCCATCCGGCGGTGGCAAACGTTGCGAATCAGGCTGAGAAGCCACGGCCTGCAATCTCGTTTACTTAGGTAGAGGCGGCCGCGCCCGCCGGACGGATGGACACAACCGTGGAGGATTTGTCGATGAGTGACTCGAACGTACACCAAGCAGCCGGCCGGTTCGTGGCCTGCCTGGTCCTGCTGCTGGGCTCGGCGGCCCGGCCGGCCTGGATTCTGGTCTGTGTCGGCGCGCTGCTCGCCACCCCGCCCGCCGCTGCCGCTCCGGAGCTCGAGGTGCAGATCGACACGATCCAGACCCAGGACTTTCCCGCGCCGTATGGCCACGGCGTCCGCATCGACTACAGCCTGCTCTACTACGACCCCGGCGTCGACATCGTCGATGGCTACCACATCCAGGTCGACGAGGGGAACGGCTGGCGCGACGCCCACAATCTGCGACCGCCGGGCTACAGCTGGGCGAACATCCACGGCAACGTCGTCTGCTGTCCGGACCGCTTCAACCTGCCGTCGGGCGCTGACGTCCAGGTGCGGATGCGGACGAAGTATCACACCGAGATCTTCCCGCTCGCGTTCCCCGGCGGGCCGGTCGACAAGGCCCTCGGACCCGGGGAGAAGTGGACGCCGTGGTCCCCGGCCGTGACCGTCATCATGCCCACCTGGGCGGCCGGCGCGCCGTGCACCGAGGCGTTTCAGAGCGCCTTCGTGCGCAACATCCTCCCCTGGGACTACGGTGGCGCGGGCCTCGGGCTCAAGACCCTTCTCGCGGTGCCGCCGTCGGCGCCGGGCGTGGTCGGCGGCCATCAGGTGGAAGAGGTCACCGACTACGTGCTGCGCGACGGCGGCCGCGAGGTCGGCACCGTGGCGGCGAACGCCGACGTAACCCTGGCGTTCTCGGAGATCGACGACACCGGCCGGCAGCCGGACATACGCTACGACTACCAGCTGGCGGTGCAGGCCGAGGGTTACGCCACCGCCGATGCCAGCTGCCAGCGGATCGCCTTCGAGGAAGAGATCGCGCCGCATCACGCAAACGAGCTGCGCAGCCGCACCACCCCCTTTGCTGACGGTCTCGCCAGCCGCGAGGCCGCCCTGCACCTGCGGCCGCTGCTCGCCTTCGACGCCGCCGAGATCTATTGGCCGGTGAGCATCGAGTATCTCCTGGCCAGCGCCGACATGGCGAGCTTTACCTGGAGCGGCGGGCCGCAGCTCACCGTGCTGGCGCCTGCCGGCGGCTACACCGAGCGCGACCTGATGATCGAAGGGCACAAGAGCCTCAACGAGGAGGACGACCACAGGTGGGAAGCCTGGCACACCTTCGAGGATCCGGACAGTGGCATCCTGCTCGACCTCCTCGAATACCCGCACCCGCAGTACTGGCACATGGTGGACTCGAACAACGAGCCCCACAACATGGGGGCGCCGCCGGCGGCCTTCCAGGTGCGGCCGGGCTGCGAGACGGCCAACGTCGCGGAGTGGTACTACGACTGCCACGACGACCGCGACGCCGGACGCGACCTGTGGCGCGTGGGCTCGGAGCTGACTCGCCGCTACCGGGCCCCCCACCCGGACTGGAAGCTCTACTACACCGTGCATCCCTACGATGCGGATGGCAACGGCGTGGACGACGACGGCGAGTACGAGATCGTCTACCAGATGTGGAGCGCCTGGGACGCCAGCTGGGAGGACGGTGACAGTCTCGGGGTCGGCGCCAGCGAGTTCATCACCAGGCACGAAGGGGACCAGACCACGATCCGGGTCTACACTAGCGATCACGGCAAGACCGCGCGTTTCGTCACCGGCGGCATGCACGGCATGCCGCTGTACGTCGTCGGCCACTCCGGCACCATCAAGGACCGGGGGCATACCGGACCGCAGGAGTTTCGCTTCTACGGCAGCCAAGAGATCGGGCAGCTCGACAACCTCTTCCTCTACGAGGAGGGCCGCGACCCCTACCTGCAACGCGCCTACCGGACGCCGGACACGACGTTCAAGCAAAACGCTTATTGGAATTTCACGCGCGCCAGCCCGGGCGCCGTCCATCCGGTGATGTTCATCGGCTCCCGCAGCCATGGCGGCTCGCCGTTGCCGGGTGTCTTGCTGTCGACGCTCAAGGCGGTCACCGTCCTGCCGCCGCTGATCTTCGTCGACGCCCACGTGCGCGACGCTTTCACCGGCACCGGGCTGCGCTGGTTCCCGTCCGATGGCCAGCTGGTGCCCATCGAACTCGATCACCCGGAGTTCTTCCACTACATCGGCTGGACCGGCAACTGGGATCGTCAGGTACGTCGCGGTCCCGACCCGGGCTGGATCCAGGAGGTCACGCCGCCGCGCGCTCCGCAACGGATCTTCCGCCGCGGCAGCCCGCCGGACCCCGACGCGGAACCGGTGCAGGCGGGTGAGAGGCGGGTCTTGTGGTGGGACGGCGATACCACCGACCATGGACCCGAGGGACCGTTCAAGTGGGACCAGGACGAGTCGGATCCTTCGTTCGTGGGCGCGTCGTGCGTCGGCGTGGACTACCTCACCGGCTTTCCGTTGAACCTGTTCCTCCAGGAAGCGAGCTGCGCGGCGTACTGCGACTACCTGGGCGCGACCTGCACGGAAAGCTGCACCACCAACCGCGGCTTTCCGAACTGGGGGGTCGAGGCATGGGGCACCACGAGCCAGTGCCAGAGTTACGCCACTTCCGGCGGTCAGGCGCGCTGCACCACCGATCTGTCGATCTACGGTTCGTGGAACCAGCGCAAGTATCGCTGCTGCTGCGGCTGAGTCCGAGGAGCGCGCCATGACAAACCGAACCACCTCGGCGCCGTCCACGTAGACACGGCCGAGAACGTCACGATCGACGGCGAGGACGACTTCGACGGCTCCGGCGACTACGTCGAGATACCCGACGACGGCGCCTAGCAGGGCACGATGCCGCCGGTGCGCGTCTTGGTGGATATCTCTGGCCGGGAGTGTCGGATTATCTGGCCTCCCAGCATCGGTTGCATTGCTCGATGAATAGTTGTTGTGCTATATATGTCCTTTGGTGGAAACCAAAGGACCAGAGAAAACGGCCTCGAGGCGAGCCGATGGAAAGCCGATGAACGTAGCCACCGACGTCAGCGTACCGAGGGGAAGAGACGTCACGGGTCTGCTGGCGCGTTGGGGTGACGGTGACCGGGGAGCCCTCGAGGAGCTCATGCCGGTGGTCTATGCCCAGTTGCGCCAGCTGGCGGATCGAGCGATGCGGGGCGAGCGCCGAGCGCATACGCTTCAGGCCACGGCGCTGGTGCACGAAGCGTTTCTGCGCCTTGCCGAGTCGGCGCCGATCGCCTGGCGAGACCGCCGCCACTTCTATGCCACGGCGTCGCGCCTGATGCGCCACATCCTGGTCGACCACGCCCGGGCGGTGAGGGCTGGCCGCCGTGGCGGCGATTGGCAACGGGTGCCGTTGTTGGAGCTCGAGGTCGCCGGCGACCTACCACCGGTCGATCTGTTGGTGCTCGACGAGGCCCTCGATCAGCTCGCGGACCTCGATCCGCGCAAGGCGCGGGTGATCGAGCTGCGCTTCTTCGGCGGCCTGAGTGTCGAGGAGACCGCCCTGGCGCTCTCGGTATCGAAGCCGACGGTGATTCTCGACACCCGTCTCGCCCGTGCCTGGCTGTTTACCCGCATCCAGGGTGCCGAGGGTGCGAGCTGAGCGCTGGCAGCGGATCGAAACCCTGTTTGCCGCCGCGGCGCGTCGGCCTGCCCGGGAACGGCAGGTCTTTCTGCGCGCCGAATGCGCCGAAGACCCGGCGCTGATAGCCGAGGTCGAGCAGCTGCTCGATGCCGACGATCGGGCCGGATCGTTCATCGAGCAGGCGGTCGATGCCGGCGCCTCGGCCTTTGCCGGCGATCGACCGGGGGCGAGAATCGACCGCGGCATCGGCTCCTATCGGTTGATCCGTCGGCTCGGTCGCGGTGGCATGAGCTCGGTGTATCTGGCCGAGCGGGCGGACGCGCAGTTCCGCAAGCGGGTGGCCGTCAAGCTGGTGCGCCGCGGCATGGACACCGAGGACATCCTGCGGCGGTTCCGCGCCGAGCGCCAGATCCTCGCCGGTCTCGATCACCCGAACATCGCTCGCTTGTACGATGGCGGCACCACCGAAGACGGGTTGCCTTTCTTCGTCATGGAATACATCGACGGCCTGTCGATCGACGCCTATTGCGATCGCCGGCGGCTGAGTGTGGAACAGCGGTTGCGCCTGGTTCTCGAGGTCTGCTCGGCGGTGCACTACGCCCACTGCAATCTGGTGGTACATCGCGATCTCAAGCCCTCGAACGTGTTGGTGACCACTTCCGGCACACCCAAGCTGCTCGACTTCGGTATCGCCAAGCTGCTCAATCCCGAGATCGGCGACGGCACGCTGGCGCCCACCGGCCAGAACCTGCGGCTGATGACCCCCGGCTATGCCAGCCCGGAGCAGATTCGCGGCGGCTCGATCACCACGGCGAGCGACGTCTACTCTCTCGGCGTGCTGCTCTTCGAGCTGCTCACCGGCCGTCGGCCGCATCGCTTCGAAGGGCGTGCCGGCGACGGCGAGCTGCGGCTCGCCAGCCATCGGCCGGAAAAACCGAGCGCCGCCGTGCTCGGCGCCGGGGAGCGCGATGCCGCCGAGAACAGGGACCCGACGGCTGACGTCGGCTCGCCGGCCGAGGATCGCGGCACGACCCGGGACAGGTTGCGGCGCACCTTGCAAGGAGATCTCGACAACGTCGTGCTGATGGCCCTGCGCCAGGAGCCGACCCGGCGCTACCGCTCGGTCGAGCAGTTGTCCGAGGACATCGAGCGCTATCTCGGGGGCCGGCCGGTGATCGCGCGCCGCGATACCGTCGGCTACCGGGCCGCCAAATTCGTCCGCCGCCACCTGTGGGGAGTGGTCATGGCGTCCGGATTCCTGGTGCTCACCGCCGTGTTGATCGTGGCGCTGGCGGTGCAGTCGGCGCGGGTGTCGCGCGAGCGGGATCGCGCGCGCCGCGATCAGGACCGCGCGACCCGGGTTTCAGCCATGCTCAAGGAGCTGTTCGAGATCGCCGATCCCGGAGAGGTGCGCGGCAGCACGATCACCGCTCGCGAGCTGCTCGATCGCGGAGCCGAGCAGATCCGGCAGCTCGAGGACGATCCGGAGACCGCGGTCTTGCTCGACACCCTGGCCCGGCTGTATGAAGAGCTGGGTCTCTACGGCCGCGCGGTGCCGCTGCGCGAGCGCTCCCTCGGCATCTATCAGACGAGCTTCGGCGACTCCACGGTCGAGGTCGCCGGCGCCCTGCGCAATCTGGCGGTGGTGCTCGCCTGGCGCGGCGACTTCGCCACCGCCGAGCCGTATTTCCGCCGCGCGCTCGACCTCCGGCGCCGTTTGCATGACGGCGATCATGCCGAAATCGTCGGCGGCATCAACAACCTGGCTCTGATTCTCCATGACCTCGGCGAATATCGGCAGGCGGCGCCGCTGTACGAAGAAGGCCTGGCCATGCAGCGCCGGGTCGGCGACGAAGACGAGATCGCCGAGAGGTTCCTGCGCAGCAACCAGGCCCTGTTGTTCTACGACATGGGCCACTATCGGCGCGCTGAGGAGATCTACCGCGAGGTGCTGGCTGGGCGCCGCCGGGCGTTCGGGGACCAGCATCTGCAGGTTGCCGAGGCGCACGACGATCTCGGCACTGCGCTCCATGCCCGTGGCGAGCTGGCGGCCGCTGAAGAGCACCTGCGGGCGGCTCTGGAGCTCAAGTTTCGGTTGCACGGCGAGCAGTATCGCGGAGTCGCTCGCAGCCGTCTCCACCTCGGCCGGCTGCTCTGCGACCGCGGCGAGCTGCAAGCGGCGGAGGCGCTTTTGCGGGGCTCGCTGGAGCGGCGCCTGGCGCTGGTCGGCGAGGACCATCCGGAAGTCGCCGCCAGCCTCGAGGGGATGGCGGCCTGGCACGCTCGGCGCGGCGAGGCCGACGAGGCCGAGCGGCTCTACCGGCGGGCGCTCGAGATCTACCGCAGCTCGCTGCCGGAGGGCCATCCGCTGACGGTGGAGACCCTGCTCGCCCTCGGGCGCTTGCTCGAGGACCGCGGCGACTGCCAGAGCGCCGTGCCGATGCTGCGCCAGGCGCTGCAGATCCGCCGCGCCAAGCTCGCCGTCGGCAGCTGGCCGGTCGACGAGGCGGCCAACGCCCTGGGCGGTTGCCTGTTGGCGCTCGGCCAGGGCGCCGAAGCCCGGTTGTTGCTCGCTGGCAGCGACGCCGCGCTGGTCGCCGAGTTGGGGGCCGAGCATCCGCGCAGCCGCCGGGTCCGCGCGCGTCTGGCGTTGCTGGAAGTCCGTAGCAAGATCTGACTCTCCCCCTTTGAAAAAGGGGGAGCCGGAGGGGGATTATCTGCTCTCATCGGGCTATAGATCCGGGCGGAGAATCCCCCCTCATTCCCCCCTTTTTCAAAGGGGGGAGGCCGCAAGGCTA
>JAAELT010000615.1 GCA_024226315.1 bacterium
ATTAATACTAAATAATTGAAGTATTACAGAAATGATCATAAACATCAGAGTGACCATTCTTTCAAAAGCTATTCAAAACATAGGATTGGAGAATCTAGGTATCGAACCCAGCACTTCTCGCATGCTAAGCGAGCGCTCTACCATTTGAGCTAATTCCCCTGTCTCACTCATTTGAACCAATGCGAGTGATTATACCAAATATGGCAGTATCAGAGAAATTATTATCAAAATCAGAGTGACAATTCTTTCAAGAGCTATACAAAACATGGGATTGGAGAATCTGGGTATCGATCCCAGTACCTCTCGCATGCTAAGCGAGCACTCTACCATTTGAGCGAATTCCCCTGTGTCAACGATTCGTACCGTTGCAAAGGATTAATACTAAATAATTGAAGTATTACAGAAATTATCATAAAAATCAGAGTGACCATTCTTCCAAGAGCTATTCAAAACATAGAATTGGAGAATCTGGGTATCGATCCCAGTACCTCTCGCATGCGAAGCAAGCGCTCTACCATTTGAGCTAATTCCCCTGTGTCCAAGATTCGTACCGTTGCAAAGGATGAATACTAAATAATTGTAGTATTAGAGAAATTATCATCAAAATCAGAGTGACCATTCTTTGAAGAGCTATTCAAAACATAGGATTGGAGAATCTGGG
>JAAELT010000616.1 GCA_024226315.1 bacterium
CCTCCAGTGCTGCCACATCCTGTTCAACTACGACATCCCGTGGAATCCCAACCGCCTCGAGCAGCGGATGGGCCGCATCCACCGCTACGGCCAGCGCGAGGACTGCCTGATCTTCAACTTCTTCGCCGCCAACACTATCGAGGGGCGGGTGCTCCAGCGGCTGCTGGACAAGCTCCAGGAGATCCGCGACGCGCTCGAGGACGACACGGTCTTCAACGTCGTCGGTGAGGTGCTGCCGGCCGCTCACATCGACCGGGTCCTGCGCGACTATTACGCCGGCCGGCTGGGGGACGGCGACCTGGAGGAGCGCCTGCTCGATCCGGTCGACGAGAAGCGCTTCCGGGACATCTGCCAGCACGCGCTCGAGGGCCTGGCGACGAAGAAACTGAATCTCGAGATGCTGGTGGAGCGGCGCGCCCGCGCCCGCGAGCGCCGGGTGGTGCCGGAGACCATCGCCCGCTTCCTCGGCGACGTCGCCGGCTATGCCTCGCTGGCGCTCGAGCCGGTCGAGCGCTTCCCCCATGCTTTCGACCCCGGTCGCACGCCGGCGCTCCTGCACCGGTACGAGCGCGAGCCCGACTGGCGGCTGCCGGTGATCGCCAGCCGCTACCCGCGGTTCTCGACCGACCGCGACACCGCCGAGATGCACAAGCTCGAGTGGGTGACGCCCGGGCATCCGCTGTTCGAGGCGCTCCGCCGCCATACTCTCTCGCTGGCCGGCGACGTCTTCCAGACCGGCGCGTGCTTTCATTCGCTGCAGCACGAGGCGCCGGCGCGGATCGATTTCTACCGCGCCCGGGTGGTGGACGGCCTCGGCGGCGTCATCCACGAGCGTCTGTACGCCGCCGAGGAAGACGGCGCGGGCGAGCGCCGGCTGCGCGAGCCGAGCCTCCTCGGCAACCTCACCCCGTGTGAGCCACCCGCTGCTCTGCCGGCGGTCGCCGTCGCGCCGGGTGCCGAGGACTGGCTCTACGAGCACGCTCTCAGCCCCTTTCTCGAAGAGGTCCGCGACGAGCGGGTCGCCGAGCTCGGGCGGGTCGCCGAGCACATCGAGCTGTCGCTGACCCAGCTGCTTCAGGAGGCCGACGACGAGATCGGCCGCGCGGCCGCGGAGGTCGAGGAGGGGACCCAGCAGGGTGCCGAGGGGCGCCTGGCGAAGGCGGAATCGCGCCACGCGGATCTCCTGGCGCGACGCGATCGACGACGCCACGAGCTCGAACAGCAGCGGTCCCTCAGCCTTCAGGCGGTGGAGCGGATCGCGAGCATCCTGGTCCTGCCTCACCCGGAACGGGAGGCGCCCGACGTCCGCAATCTCCGGCCGGACCCGGAGACCGAGGAGATCGCCATGCAGGTGGCGATGGGCCACGAGCGCGCCCGCGGCCGCCAGGTGTATGACGTGCATGAGAAGAACCTGGGATACGATGTGACGAGTCTCGACATCGAAAGCGGCGAGCTGCGGCTGATCGAGGTCAAGGGCATCGGTGCCGCCACGGGCTCGGTGCTGCTGACGCCCAACGAGCGTCGTGTCGCCGAGGATCGGCCGGACTGCTACTGGCTGTATGTGGTGACGCACTGCAAGAGCGAGCCACAGCTGGAACCGATCGCGAATCCGGCGCGTTTCCCGTGGCGGGCGGTGACCAAGGTGGACCACTATTATCTGAGCGTCAACGCCCTGGTGCAGCCGATGGAGGTTCGAGAGGACCAGGCCAGATACGGAGGCGAAGGGAGGGGGGAACCCGATGCATGAAGTGAAATCGATCCAGGACTTGCTGAGCCAGATTCGCCGCGGCGAGATCCTGCTGCCCGAGTTCCAGCGCGGCTACGTCTGGACCCGCGACCAGGTGCGGGGGCTCACGCGCTCGCTGTACCGGAGGCATCCCAGCGGGCATTTCCTGATCTGGCGCACGTACAAGCCGTCCCTGGCGCGGGGCGGCCAGGCGTCCGCCGACGGTCACTCGCTGATGCTGCTCGACGGCCAGCAACGGCTGACGACGCTCTACGTCCTCTTCGAGGGCAAAGCACCGCCCTTCTACGAGGGCGAATCGCTGTTCTTCGATCTCTATTTCAACGTCCAGACCGAGGAGTTCCGCTTCTGGCAGAAGACGCTGATGCACAACAACCCGGCCTGGATCGGCGTCTACGAGTTTCTCAGCGAGGGTCTCAACGATCTGGTCCAGCGCCTCGACGAGCTCGACGAGGTCATTCGGCAGAACCTGGGCCGGTTGAGCCAACTCGACAAGATTCGCAACTACACCTATACAGTCGACCAGGTCTCGGGCGACGAGTTCACGGTCGAAGAGGTCGTCGACATCTTCAACCGGGTCAACAAGGCCGGCACGCCTCTCACCAAGGCAGATCTCGCCCTCGCCCACGTTTGCAGCATCTGGCCGGAGGCGCGGGCCGAGATGCGCACCTTCCAGAGCGAGATGGCGGACTACGACTTCGGTGTCGACTTCAACTTTCTCGTCCGCTGCCTCGCGGGTGTGGCGACCGGCTCGATCATGCTCGAGGGCTCGTTCCTGAAGACGCCCGCGCCGAAGCTCCAGGCCGCCTGGAAGGAAATGCAGGCCGCCTTCGAGCACCTGGTCAACGTCCTGCGGCATGACGCCTTCATCGACGCCCTCAAGGACCTGCCGAGCAACTACGGGCTCGTGCCGATGACCATCTACCTCGCCCGCCAGGGCGGCAGCTTCCCGACCGGCGCGATCAAGAAACGCTTCATTCGCTGGTTCTATCTCGCCGGCCTGTGGGCGCGTTACTCGGGCGCCGCCGAGACCAAGCTGCAGCAGGACGTCGCCCTGGTCTCGGGCAGGGACCCGGATCCGACCCACGAGCTCGAGCAGGCGATCCTGCGCGAGCGCGGCCGTCTGACGCTCGAGGCTTCGGACCTCGTCGGCGCGGGCATCACCTCCGCAGTCGCCCGCTTCAGCTACGTCCTGGCTCGCGCCCGCGAGGCTCGGGACTGGTTCACCGGCATCCGTCTCTACGACAAGGCCGTGGGCAAGCGCAACGGGCTCGAGTCGCACCACATCTTCCCGAGGGCGGTGTTGTACAAGGCGGGCTTCGATCCGAGCGCCGACACCAAGGTCGTCAACGAGCTGGGCAACCGGGCCTTCCTGACGAGGAAAGCCAACCGCAAGATCGCCGCCGCGCCACCGTCCAAATACCTCCCGGACGTCGAGGAGAACCAGCCCGGCGCATTGAAGGCCCAGTGCGTGCCCATGGACCGCGAGCTCTGGCAGACGGAGAGCTACCTCGATTTCCTGGCCGACCGCCGGCGCCAGTTGGCGCTGGCGATGAACGAGTTCATCGCCAGCTGGGCGCCCGAGGACGGCGATGACGATAGGGACGAAGCGACGGTCCGTCGGCGCATGGCTGCCGGGGAAAGCGACACTCTGGAGTTCAAGTCGAGTCTGCGATGGGACCGCAAGGAGAGCAGGGTCAACAAGGTGCTGGAGAAGGTCGTGCTCAAGGCGCTCACCGGCTTTTTGAACGGCAAGCAGGGCGGCACGCTGCTGATCGGCGTCGACGACGACGGCAAGGCGGTCGGGCTGGCCGGCGACTACGAATCGCTCAAGAAAAACGACCGCGACGGCTTCGAGCTGCATCTGGGGCAGCTGATTGCCCGCGATCTCGGCGAGTCGGTGTCGTCGTTCCTCACCGTCACCTTCCACGCGATCGACGGCGAGGACGTCTGCCAGGTCAGCGTCGAGCCGTGCGACCATCCGGTCTATGCGCAGGAGGGCCAGATCGCCGTCTTCTATCTGCGCACCGGCAACGCGACCCGGTTGCTGCCGGTGAATGAGGTTGTGAAGTACGTCCAGCACCGTTGGGGAAAGGCCACATGAGCTTGACCTGGGCTCGGAGCGCGCGATGATCCCCAAGGAGTGCAAGCGCCTGGCCGAGGTGGACTTCCCGATCGCCGTGGTGTCAGCCCACGCGGCACGAGAGAAGTCGATCCGGCACGGTCATCCCTCGACGCTGCATCTGTGGTGGGCGCGGCGGCCGCTGGCGTCTTCGCGGGCAGTGTTGATGGCGCTCCTGCTCCCGGATCCGTGCGATCCACACTGCCCGGAGAGGTTCAAGAAGCAGGCGCTGGAAATTGTGAGCGAGGTGCGTAGGAAACCCGAAAGCGACGAGGAACTCCAAAAGGCATTATTGTGGTTTATCGGATCGTTTGCGAGTTGGGATCTCGCCAGGGATAAGACCTACCTGAGGGTCGGCCGAAACCTGGTAAAGGCTGCCTATCCAGAGGAGCCGCCGCAGGTGGTGGATCCGTTCGCCGGTGGAGGCTCGATTCCGCTAGAGGCGCTGCGGATTGGCTGCGATGCCGCCGCTAGCGACCTCAACCCCGTGGCCTGTTTGATCTTGAAGGTGATGCTCGAGGAAAGCCCGCGTCGCGGGCCCAATCTCGCGGAGGAGTTGCGGCGGGTAGGAGCTAGAATCAAGGCCCAAGTCGAGGAGGAGCTGACAGAGCTTTACCCCAAGGACCCGGACGGGGCGACGCCGATTGCATACCTCTGGGCACGGACGGTGAAGTGCGAATCGCCCAGATGTGGCGCTGAGATTCCGCTGGTTCGCTCCTTCTGGCTCTGCAGAAAACCAAAGCGCTTGCGCGCTCTCCGGTATTCGATTAATCACTACACACATGCAACAAGCCAAATAGACTTCGAGATTTTCGAGCCGCGTAACAACGAACAGGTACAGAGTGGAACTGTAAACCGGGCAAAAGCAACTTGCCCAGCATGCCAAACAATTCTACCTCCTGAGAGGGTAAGGACACAGCTTGCAGAGCAGAGAGGGGGCGCAAATACTATATTTGACAATGACGGTAACAGAACTGGGGGAGCCCGTCTTCTGGCAGTAGTCACCATCAAGGCCGGCGAAACGGGCCGGCGATACAGGCTGGCAGATTCAGAGGATTATGGGGTAGTTTGGCGCTGTGAGAGCGATTTAAGAAACTATGCCGACGACCTAATATCTCTAGGTCTCGCCTCGCTCCCAAACGAGCCACTTCCTCCAATAGGGACGCTCGGGTTTAGAGTACAACGATACGGAATGATTAGTTGGGGCGATGTGTTCTCATCTCGCCAAAAATTGGCCTTAGCAACGATTTGCCGCGAGATCAGACGGAGCGACCAGATGAAGAGGCCGCTAGCCTTGGTGGTAGGAAAACTCATAGATCTTGCGAATTCCATATGCAGGTGGGAGCCGGTTGCTGAATGTCCGCGGAACGTTTTTGCTGCTGGCAGAGTAAGGCCGGCCTGGGACTTCGCAGAGGGAGTCCCGATTTCTGAATCAAGTGGGAGCTTCGGTAAGTGTCTTGAGAACCTGCTGGCTGGCTTGCGTTCGGTCGGGCCGCTGACGATGCCAGGAACCTGCGAAGTGGCCGCTGCTCAGGATTCGCCACTACCAGACAGGGCTGCCAGCATTTGGTTCACTGACCCGCCATATTATGACGCTTATCCGTACGCAGATCTTGCAGACGCTTTCTTTGTTTGGCAAAAGAGAGTTCTAGGTGGCGACCCGTTTTTTAAGGACCCTTTTGATCCTGATAATACGCTGACTCCGAAGAGGCTCGAGGTTGTCCAAGATGAAAGTCGTGTAGTAAACGGGCGCCGGAAAGATCGGGACTTCTTCGAAGCAGAGATGGCATTGGCTTTTCGCGAAGGACGTCGGGTTCTTAGCGACGATGGCATTGCGTGCATCGTCTTTGCTCATCAGACGACGGAAGGCTGGGAGGCACTGATTTCGGGGATGATAGCCGGTAATCTAACCGTAAGCTCCTCGTGGCCGATTGCCACTGAGCAGAAGCATCGTCTTCGCGCAAAGGACTCAGCGGCGCTGGCTACTAGTGTTCACCTTGTATGCCGCCCGAGACCTAAAGATGCGCCTGTAGGCGACTGGGCTGACGTGCTGCGCGAGCTGCCGACTCGCGTTGAGGCCTGGATGGAGCATCTCCAGTCAGAGGGCGTACGTGGCGCCGATCTTGTCTTCGCTTGTATTGGCCCGGCTCTCGAAGTTTTCAGTCGCTACTCAATGGTCGAGACCGCTGAGGGTCGCGAGGTCGGCCTTCCCGAGTACCTGGAGAAGGTCTGGGAGGTCGTCGGCCGAGCGGCGCTGTCGCAAGTTCTAGGCATTGCTGAGGGCGCGGTCAACGGTACGGCCGCCGCTGCGCTCGAGGACGACGCTCGGCTGAGCGCCCTCTTTCTGTGGACCTTCGAGTCGACCAAGATCGTCGACAACGGCGAGGGCAAGAAGCCAGTGGAGGACGAGGAAGCCGCCTTCAAGAAGAAGGGCGCCCGCCTGAGCCTCCCCTTCGACGTCGTCCGCCGCATCGCCCAGCCCCTCGGCATTCACCTCCCCGACTGGGAAGATCGCATCATCCAGACCGAGAAGGGCATCGTCCGCCTCCTGCCGATCGCCGAGCGGGCCAAGCAGCTCTTCGGCAAAGAAGGCGCGCAGGCGGTCGCCGACCAGCTCGAAGCCGAGCCGGCTGCGGCCCAGCTGGCGCTCTTCCCTCAACCTGCCACAGCGCCCCACCTCAGAACCCGCGGCCGCCGCAAGAAGACCCGCCTCCACGTCGGCGACGACGACCTCGAGTCCCGGCAAGAAGCCACCACCCTCGACCGCGTCCACGCCGCCATGCTCCTCCAGGCCAGCGGCCGCGCCAACGCCCTGCGCGCCCTGCTCAAGGCCGAGCAACAGCGCGGCCCCGAGTTCATCCGCCTCGCCAACGGCCTGTCCGCCCTCTACCCCAAAGGCACCGAAGAACGCCGCCTCGTCGAGGCGATGCTCCAGGCGGTGCCGAGGTGAGACCCTGAGATAGGATAAATCGCCGCCATGCAGCCCTGGTACAAAGTCGTCGTCCCGCGCAAGGAGGTCCGCGAGGGCCGTTCCTTCAATCCGGACGAGTTCGCCATCGCCCTCGAGCAGGTGGTTTCCGGCGACGCCCCCGAGGACTACCGCAAGCCGGCGCAGTTCTTCGCCCGCACCTGCTTCACCCGCGCGCTCACCGAGCACGCCGGCATGGTGCTGCGCCGCCTCGCCGGCGAGACCGAGAACGCCGCGCCGGTGATGGCGCTGCTCACCCAGTTCGGCGGCGGCAAGACGCACACCCTCGCCGCGCTCTACCACATGGTGAAGCGGCCCCGGGAGGTTGAGTCGATCGAGGGCGTCCGGGACATCCTGAGCGCGGCGGGCGTCGACAAGATCCCGGCGGCGAAGGTCGCCGTCTTCGTCGGCAACGCCTGGGACCCGTCGGAGGAGAACCCCACCCCCTGGATCGACGTCGCCAGGCAGCTGGCCGGCACGGAGGGCGTAGACGCCCTCGGCCCCGAGGCGCGGGAGAAGGCGCCGGGCACCGCCAGCTTGCGCAAGATGATCGAGGCCGCGGGCGGCTCAGTGCTCGTGCTCTGCGACGAGGTGCTGAACTACCTCAGCCGGCACAAAGACCGCGCCTCCGACTTCCGCGCCTTCCTCGGCAACCTGGTGCGCACCATGACCGGCACCACCGGCTGCGCGGCGATGGTTAGCCTGCCGCAGAGCAAGCCGGAGATGGACGACTGGGAGCTGCGCTGGCAGGACCTGATCTCGAAGGAGATCGGCCGCGTCGCCAAGCAACTGATCGCCAACGACGAGTCGGAGATCAGCGAGGTCGTCCGCCGCCGGCTGTTCGAGAATCTCGGCGGCGAGCGGCTGCGCAGGAACGTCTGCCGCGCCTACGCCGACTGGTGCTTCGAGCGGAGCGCCCAGCTGCCGCCGGAGCTGGCGATCGTCGACAGCGCAAGCACCGAGCAGAAGGCGCGGGACTTCCTGCAGGCGCGCTTCGAAGCCTGCTACCCCTTCCATCCCGCCGCCCTGTCGGTCTTCCAGCGCAAGTGGCAAGCCCTGCCCCAGTACCAGCAGACCCGCGGCACGCTGGCGATGTTCGCACAGTGGATCTCGCGAGCCTTCCGCGACGGCTACCAGAGCGCCCGCACCGAGCCGTTGATCACCCTCGGCTCGGCGCCGCTCGAGGTTCCGGACTTCCGCAGCCTGGTCCTGGGTCAGCTCGGCGAGCCGCGGCTCGCCGCCGCCATCGGCACCGACATCGCCGGCGACAACGCCCACTCCCGCGCCCTCGATGCCGATACCCAGGGACCGCTCAAGGACATCCACCGTCGGGTCGGCACCGCGATCCTTTTCGAGTCCTCCGGCGGCCAGGTGGAGAAGCTGGCCCACCTGCCCGAGCTGCGCTTCGCCCTCGGCGAGCCCGAGGTCGACACCACCTCGGTCGACACCGCCGCCATGGCCCTCGAGGACCGCGCCTTCTTCATCCGCCGCGTCGGCACCGACGGATTCCAGATCCGTCACCAGCCGACGCTGAAGAAGGTCGTCAACGACCGGCGCGCGTCTCTCGACGAGGAGGGCGAAGTCCAGCCAACCATAAGGAAACTGGTGAAGAAGCTCTTCGAGCAAGGCGCGAGCATTCCCTTGGAGCCCTTTCCCGCGGACAGCACCTTGGTGCCGGACTCCCCGCGCCTCACCCTGGTGGTCGCCGATCCCGAGTGGGAGCTCGACGGCAACGGCGGTCTGCGGCCACGGATCGCCGAGTGGACCCGGAAGCGCGGTCAGTCTGATCGCCTCTACCCGGGATCTCTCATCTGGTGCATCCGCAAGCCGGGCCGCGACCTTCGCGACGCCGTCGAAGAGCTGCTCGCCTGGCGGCGCGTCCAGCGCGAGGTGCAGGAAGGTACCCTCGGCTCCGACTTCGACAAGAGCGACCTAGCCGACATCGGCCGCAAGGTAACCGAGGCCAAAGAAGCGGCTGATGATGAAGTCTGGGCCGGCTACCGCTACGTCGCCCTTGCCCAGAGCCCCCCATCCGAAGATGCGCCGGTGTCTGGCGGCAGCCGGAACCCGGACGGCGCCTCCCCGGCCGACGGCCTGCGCATCATCGACCTCGGCGCCGGCCACGCCAGCGGCTCCGAGACTCTCTGCGGCCGAATCATCGCCGCCCTCAAGTCCGAGGCCATGCTCAACGAGTCCGTTGGCGCCGGCTACATCGACCGCAACTGGCCGCCTGCCCTCCGCGAGTCCGGTGCCTGGCCCCTCACCAGCCTGCGCCAGAGCTTCCTGAACGGCGCCCTCACCCGGCTGGTCGATCCCGACAAGGTCCTGCGGCGCAAGATCGTCGAGTTCGTCGACCGCGGTGACTTCGGGCTGGCGTCCGGGCCGAAAGATGACGGTGGGTATAAAGACATCTGGTTCGAACAGCTGGTGGGTGCCGAGGAAGTCGCCTTCGACAAGGGAGTCTTCCTGCTCGAGAGATCGATCGCCAGGAAGCTCAAACAGGCGGGAGCCGACAGCCCGGCGGCCGAGGTGCCCGGACCGCGGACGCCGATTGAAGACACTGGGAGCGGCGGCGGAACCAAGGGGGGGCTGGGGGTCCAATCGCGGTCGGAAGATAGGTCGGAGTCCTCGACCAGGAAAAGGGTTCTTCGTCTCGTCGGTGACCTGCCACCAGAACTCTGGAACCGACTGGGCACCAAAGTACTGCCGAAGCTCCGGTCCGGTGCCGAGTTGCGCGTCCACGTCGATCTATCTGCCACGCTGTCCGCAGAATCCGCCGGCTACGTCGAGTCAGATGTTCGACAGATTCTGGAAGATCTTGGGCTCACCGGTCGGCTACGAATCGAGTAGTCATCCATCGTCCACCGCGGGGGCGCTTTTCGCGCGACCTTTGGCATGGGCCGGCCCCCTTTCAATGCCGTCTGCAAGGTCCTCCCCGCCGATCACCCGCTTCTCGACCGGGCCCCACAGCAGCCCCCTGTACGTCCCTGCGCTGCCCCCTGTGGCTCCTCACAGCCTGCCCCGGGGCAGCTGGCCTGGAGGCGGCGTAGGGCGCCTGTGGCCAGTACAGCTCGCGGAAGAACTCCTCCGGCTCGACGCCGATCACCTCCAGGATCAGCAGCACCTGCTCCAGGCGGTTGGGCTCAGGTGATCGCCCGCTTCAGCGCCGCAGCCAACTCCTCGGGCCGGTCGGTGCCGATCCGGAAGGCCCGCCCCGAGGCAAAGGAGAGTTCGATGGCATCGAGGCCAGAGACGTTCCACAGCCAGCCCCGGGGCGTCCAGCGAATTCCCCAGCCGTAGTACCAGCGGTTGCGCACCGCCCGGGCGTCGACAATGTCCTGCAAGGCGAAGCGCTTGCGGATCAGACCGGTGCTGAACCGGCAATCCAGGACACCGTCGCGGATTTCCACCGTCAGCGAGGAGAAGACGATCCCGCAGACGAGGAGGACCGCTGCGACGATGACGAGCACGGCATTCCATCCCGTCTGGATGCCGATGACGGCGATGACGGCGAGCGAACCGAAGAGGATCGCCAGCGTCAGGGTGCCGATCTGGGTATGGCGATAGCTGGCCTCCATGTCGCGGTCCTTTCGTCGCGATAGCGGTCTCGCCCAATTCGAGCACGCTTCCGATCCTACGCTATTCCTGGCTCAGCTATTCGCAGCTGTGCGCCTGGCGCAGTGGTCGTGGAGGCCGGTGCCTTCTGCTCCTCCACGAGCTGCTGGCCGTCCTAGGTGGCGACTGCTGCGGCTGGTCATCGATCCGAAGGTCAGCTGTTTACCGGGAACCCCACATCCCAGCGCCAGGGCGAAAGGGTAGTCGGCGTAGAGCCCTATGAACCAGGGTGGCGCCGGCCGAGCCCAGGGCCTGCTGCACCTCGAGCTGCGTGAAGCCCTGCTGGCGGATGCTGTTGCGCAGGAGGGTGAGGTAGCGGTCCACCTCGGCGACGGCTGGCTGCATCCGGGAGATGATGGCGATGAGCGGTGGCAGAGCAAGCGGAGCGGAGATTTCGGCGAAGGGGCAGCGGCAGGCGGTATGATGGGGCTCCGTTACCAGCAGCGTAGAACTGCCAGGAGGGCTGATCCGCTGACGATCCCACTGAAACTGCGCCAACGCCTCCGCGCCGGCAGGGTCATCCCGTTCGTCGGCGCCGGCGTCTCGATGGCTGTGCAGCGCAGCGACGCCAGTGCTCTGTTCCCGAGCTGGCACCAACTGCTGCTACGTGGGGCTGAGCGGCTCGAAGCCGAAGCCAAGCCCATCGATGCGACGCTGGTGCGTGCACTGGTCGAGGTCCAGGACGCGGACTACCTCGACGCTGCACGGCGGCTGCGCAAGGAGCTCGGGCCGGTATGGCTCGACTTCCTCCAGGAGCAGATCAACGTCAAGCGCGCCGAGGCCAACGAGGACAGCCTCGCCCTGGCTCGGGCCGTCTGGGGGTTGGGCAGCCGGCTGATCGCCACCACCAACTACGACCGGATCCTCGAGTGGGCCTGCCCCGGCGAACTGCGCGATGATCTCGGCACCTGGGACATCAAGGCGACGGCGGAGCAGGCTCGGCTACTGAGCGAAGGCGCAGCCCAGGTGCCCACGGTGTGGCATCTGCACGGCCGGATCCGAAACGCAGCGGACCTGATCCTGACGCCGGGTGGCTACGAGCGACTCTACGCCCCAGAGGGAGACTCCGAGAAGAGCTACCTGGCGGCGCTGAAGACGCTGCGCTACCTGCTGGTCTCGCACTCGTTCCTCTTCATCGGTTTCAGCCTGGACGATGAGCACTTCGGCGTTGAGCTGCGCGGCGTCGCCGACATCTTCGAAGGCTTCGGTGGGCCGCACTATGCCCTGGTGCGGGAGCGAGAAGCGGATGGCCTGCGCCGTCAGGGTCTGCCTGTCGAGCTGTTGACCTTCGAGGACTTTGGGGCGCCGCTGGTCGAGCTGGTGGAAGGGCTCGGGCGGATCGCGGCGACGAGCCCAGAGCCCTCGGAGGAAGACCTGCCGGCCGAGAAGGCGGCAGCCGAGCCTGCCGACCTCACCGCTTACCTCGAAGCCCTCTTCGACCAGACGGACCACATTAAGATCAGCGGCATCTCAGGCGGCGTCGCCGTCAAGGGTGCCGTGCGCCATCCCATCGAGCAGTTGTACACACCGTTGGTCAGTCGAGGGATGCCCTGGGAACAAGCTGGGGAGACGGCACCGGGCGAGGCGTTCGAGAGCCCGGACAACGTGACTCTCGCCGAACTCCTGCCGCGTTATCCGCGGCTCTTGATCGAAGGACAACCCGGGGCGGGAAAGACCACGTTTCTCCGCTTCGTGGCCTTCATGCTGGCGCAGGACGCCCTAGGCCATCCGTGTCCTGAGGGCGAATCCTGGCGAAAATTGTATCTTGGCTTGGAACAGAGCGACTTGCCACCGATGCCGGTACTACTGCGCATCGCCGATCTTCTGCCGCTGCTGGGCGCCGAGGACGCTCCGAAGCTGCGCACCGATGACCGCCGCTGGCTGCTCGATCTGCTCGAACAGATGTGCCGCCACAACGAGTATCCCGTGAGCCGTGCCGCGTGGCAGACGATGTTTGAGAACGGTTCAGCCATCCTGCTTCTTGATGGTCTGGATGAGGTGGCCGAGGAGTCGGTGCGCGAGCGGCTGTTCGAAGTCTTCCGCGACGCCTGCCGGCAGTGGAAGTGTCCGATCGTGGTCACTAGCCGGCCGATCCAAACCGCTGCTCTGCGAGAGATGGGGTTCGAGAGTGCCACCATTGAGCCGTTTGGGGACGGAGAGATCCGTACCTTTATCGATCACTGGGTAGCGGCTCTTCACTCTGCTGAGAGCGCCGAGGACCTTCGCGGCGAAGGCGAGCGCTACCGCGACGATCTACTGGAAGCGATCACCGAACGGCCACGGGTCCGGCGGCTGGCGACGAATCCGGTGATGCTGACCTGTCTCTGCGTCGTGCACTGGAACGAGGGGCGGCTGCCGGAGGGCCGTTCACGTGTCTACCGCGCGGTGATCCGGTGGCTGATCGCCTCGCGCCGGGCTCAGCGCGAGGAGCAGGGTTTCACCGATTGGTTCGCCGAGCGGGCTCTCGCACGGCTTGCACTGGCCATGGTCGACTCGCCCGAGGGCAAGCGGGTGATCTTCGATCTTGAGGAGGGGGCGGTGGCAGTTGACGATCTGGCAGAGCGTGAATTCCCCGACCTTGCAGCCGATGAGCGGCGGCACAGGATGCGCCACTGGCTGCGCTTCGAATGCCTGGCCAGCGGCATTGTGGAGGAGGTAGCGGGTAACCGGGTCCGCTTCTGGCACCTGACTTTCGAGGAGTTTCTAGCCGCACTGCAGCTCTCTTGGAGGGACGACGGCGAGGATCGAGAGAGTGACTGGTGGCCGATTGTGAAAGAGCACCTCGACGACGCTCAGTGGCGAGAGACTGTCGAACTCCTACCCGGCTGCCTGCTCGAAGGCGGCGAAGGGCGGGCAGACCGGCTGCTCGACCGGGTGCTGTCGCTGCGCGGAGGCGACCTGGCTTCAGAGGCCCGAGTGGCGGGGATCGTCGGTCGGCTGCTCGAGCCCCTCTCCGGCTATCACTACCGGCCGCGCCCGGAGATTGCTACATCCTATGGCGAGGCGCTAGAGCGTTCGCTTGCCATCTTCACCACCGAAGGAGCCTCGAAGGTGCCGGTGACGGACCGCATCGCGGCGGCCGAGGCTCTGGGGCGCGGTGGCGACCCGCGGCTACGGCATGACAACTTCATCGAGGTACCCGGACTAGGGGGGTGTCGGCTCGGGAAGTACCCGTTGACGGTAGAGGAGTACCAGCAGTTCGTGGAGCACCTAGGGTACGAGGGAAGGCGACACTGGTCTGACGAAGGCTGGTCCCAGAAGAAGAAGAAGGGATGGGAACAGCCAGGAAACTGGGAGGAGCAGCTCGCCCACCCCAACCGGCCGGTAACCGAGGTTTCGTGGTACGAAGCGGAGGCGTACTGCCGGTGGCTGAGCGAACAGAGGGGCGAGCAGATCCGATTGCCCTCGGAGAGGGAGTGGGAAAAGGCGGCGACACCGGCCAGTGGGATGTACCCCTGGGGGAAAGCGGGGCCGAACGAGGAGCGGACCAACTTTGCTAAGAACGTCGGCGCTCCGACTCCCGTGGGCGTCTATCCAGCGGGGAACGGACCCTACGACCACTGCGATCTTGGTGGGGTCGTATGGGAGTGGAATCAAGTAAAGGGGGTGCTCCGGGGCGGCTGCTGGTTCAGCTCTTATAAGTACCTACGCTTCAATGTCCACCACATGAATCTCGCTGAAGGCCGCGGCAACAGCGTTGGCTTCCGTGCGTTGGCCGTTCCCGCAATCCCTGACTCTTGAATCTCATTTGAGGAACCGACAGATGCAACCTCCCCGCCTGGGAGGGCATCCGCATCGTCCGCGAGCGCATCCCCGAGGAGTCGTAGGAAGGAGGTTAGCCGACCTGATGAGCATAAAGACCAGCATCAAGAGCGGCGGCGTCATCTGGGCCGAGTAGCCGAGGAGCCGTACTGCCCAGTCCACAGGAACGATCAGGAGACCAGTTCTGCGAGTGGATCGACCTCGATTGCAGGGCGGACGCTCCGCGGTGGCCAGCGTGCCCAGAGCATGCGGCGTATCTCGATCGCCACCCCGAGGAGCGGGCGGCGCTGATTCCGGACTACCAGCCCCCGGTTCACTGCCGGTAGGAGATCGTGGGTGACACCCCCGCCGTGATTTGAAACAGGAGACACTGGTGAGCCAAGAACACGAGAGACCAGAGCTTCTCTGGACCAAATCGAGAGAGGCTCAGGTAAGTAGCGCGAAATATCCTGAACTTTCAGACCTGGTTCCTTTGCTAACAGAAAAGCTCGCGGCGATTGGCATCCGGGTTCATCCGCAATCGAGAGTGGCTCAGTACGGCATCGCACTCGAAGATCTAATCGCTTCACAGGCTGGTGAAGAACGCCAGGTCAATCAAGTATTGGCAGTGCAAGCGTTCCAGGAACTCTTTCAGCTGAACGCAATCGCCAGCCGCGTCCCGGTTGACGACAGAGACGCGCAGTTTCTTGAGAAGGCTAGGCTCCTGCTGTCAGATCGCGCAGTTCCAGATGAACCGATCGAGAGGCCGACTCCAGGGAGAGATACGCAGTTCGAACTCTTTATGCTCGCCAGCTTGAGATCAGCTGGTATCGCCAGCCATCTCGCAGAACCTCCTAATCCAGATATCGTAATCGAGACAACCGCAGGAAATTTTGGCATTGAGGCGAAACGCCTGCGGAGCCACAGGAAACTCAAGCAGCGAGCTCGACACGGAAACAAACAGATCAAGAGAGTCGCTGATGGTGGCATTCTCGCCACCGATCTTACGCGATGCATTCTTGATGAGATTGGAGGCTCTGCCGTCCAGTGCAAGGATCCCTTGGCCGACCTCGAGCAAAGGCTCTACGACTATATGTCGCGTCGACACGAGCGGGTCAGGAAGTGGGTGAGCCCGAAGAAGACTTTTGCCTGGCTCGGATATGCGCAACTTCTATATCACGCGCCGAATTCACCACTTCAAGCTTCCTTTCAGTGGAAATGCTTCAATCTTTGCCACGAAAGGGATCCCAGGTGGCTTCTCATTAGCACCCTTTTTACTAAACTGTCTAACATCGCGCATTAGATCAGCTACTTATCGGGGAGACCCCCACAACGATACCGAGACCAGGCACCAAGTCAACGCTCATCATCGCCAGCCGCTCTGGGTCCGGCGATCTCCGTCTTCACCGAGGCTTCCCCAGAGGAGCGTGCGGCGCATGCCTCTGGACTACCGGTCGCCGGTTCCTCTGAACGACGCGACGCTCAGTTGACGGGGCCGTTGTCGACCGCCCTGGCTCGCAGCAGTAGATCCCCGAGGATCCTCTGCCGGTCAACCATGCAGTCGTCGCAGGCCACGCCTACGGGGTCTTCAAGGTGCCAGCCCACCGCTCCGACAGTGGTCTCGTCGCCGCAGAACACGCACGGCCCCTTCTGCTCCTTCAGCCACACGACGGCGAGGTCACTCATCGGCGGTCATTCTACGAGTTGATCAGCTCCACCAGCACCTTGCCTGGCTTGAAGTAGCAGACCCGCTTGGGCGGCACCTGCACCGCCTCCCCGGTGGCGGGATTGCGGCCGTTGCGGGCCGCACGCTGGCGCAGACGGAAGCTCCCGAAGCCGCGCAGCTCGATCCGCGAGCCGGTTTGGAGGCCCTCGACCATCGTCTCGAGGACGGCGGCGACGATCCTCTCGGCGTCCTGCTTGTGGACGTTCGTCGCGGCGGCAACCGCTTCGGTCAGCTCGGCTCTGGTCAGGGTGCCGGCGGCGCGGCGCTGGTCGATCGTGGGCATGAGTGGGCGACTCTATCGGACTGGCATGAGATCTGTCTCCTACGGGCCGAGTGCGGGGCGGTCACCACCCGGCCACCCGACAGTCAGGAGAGACTCCGTGCGCCGTCTCGGGTATGGAAGGAAAGGCAGCTCATAGAACATAAAGGTTTTGCGGCACGTTCACGATGGTAACCAAGACACAAGCCAACGCGCCCGCGCGCGGGGAGGAAAGTGAAGGTTATTCCAGTGGGAGCCGGAGGCCCGGAGGGGGCCGCCCCCCGGGTACCTTCGAGGTCGGCTGCCGCCCCGTCCCGCGATAGATCAATATGCGTGCCTGCCGCAGCTCCGGCAGCCGATCCCGCGCCAATCTAAAGAAATAGTACGCTATCGCTTGACCGGCCGGCCGAAGTGTGCATAATGAAAGGTCGCAGACAGCCAGTGCGACCTAGCCGGCCGATGGAAAACTGATAGGTCGGGGGATACTCGCACTGAAACGCAAACGGCCCGCCCGGTAGCTTGAACTGCCGGACGAGCCTAGCCGACACAGGAGGGTTAGCTCCCATGCCGACGTGCCCGAAGTCTACCTCTGTCCCGCGCTACCGTCTATCCCTGGTCCGGGAGGCGGAAGCCACCTACGCCCGAGACCTACTAGACCGCCCCGAAGCGGTCGCCGAATGGTTCTGGCGCGAGATCTTCCATGACGCGCCGCAAGAGCAAATGGCGGCCGCGTTCACCGACGTTCGAAACCGGCTGATTGGCTACCAGGTGGCCTACGTCGGCAGGCTCTCCGGGTGTGCTCTCGAGCCGCGCGGGATCCTGTCTGCTGGGCTGCTTCTGAACGCCGCCGGCTTCATTCTGGCGCACAACCACCCAAGCGGAGATCCTTCGCCCAGTCCTGAGGATCAGGCTGTCACTCGCCGCATGGCCGAAGCCGGAGAGGTGGTGGGCGTCAAGCTCATTGATCACCTTGTTCTCGGTGATCGCGGCCGGTGGGTTTCTCTCGGCAGGCGGGGTGCCTGGTGATGCGTGATCACGTGATCGACATTGCCCCCGTTCTCCAATTCAAGCGCGCGATGAAAGCTCTCCGGCCGAACCGCGCGGACCTGCCGGAGGCTGCCAAGGTCCGGCAGCAGGTGGAAGACAGCGGAGAGGATCCCGCGCACGCGGCCGTGGGGTACCTCGTCGCCGTGGTCGCCGATGCCCTCGACACTTCCGTGGGGGATCTCGAACCCGAAAGGGTCGGGCGGGTTCTGCTCGCGGAAGACGTGCTGCTGATCCTGACCGGATCGGCCGACATCGAGACGGCGCGGCAGTGGCTCCGCTCGCCGTGATTCCGGCTCAACGCGCAAGGTCCGGACGCTTCGCCGTCCTGGCTTTGCCGATGAGCCGGAATCCTCCGGCCGTCAACGATAGGAGATCGAGCCATGTCAGACCTGCTCATCTGGAAGGCGAAGAAAAGCCTGTGGAACAAAGCCAGGAAGGCCAGCGACCGCAGCGTGATGGTGATTCCGGCAACCAAGACCCTCGCGGCCGTGGTGACAAACGGACACTTTGCCGTGTCGGTCGGTCGGGCGCTGGTCAAGGAATGCGAAGCCAAGGCCGGCACCACGTTCGAACGGATCGGCGCTGGCGCCCGCAAGTCTCTGCCCACGAAGCTCCCGAAGTCGAGACGGCGGATCTACCAGCGGACCCGCATTCTGATCAGCGGCAGCAAGGGTGCCGACCACTGCCGGGTGTACCGCGACCAGGACGGCGGAGCGCTCACCACCTACAACGACGCGTACCTGGAGTTTCTGGGGCACCCTGAGACGCTGTACGCGCAGAAGGCGGAATCCGTGGCGCTCGACAATCCCAACGGGGCGTCTTTCTGGATCTGCCCTGTGGTGATCGGGGCGAAGGATGCCGAGCTCGCACAGCAGGTGCTCAACGGGCCGGAGCCCACGGCGACCGTGCCCACGGCGAAGCCGGAGCCGGTGACGAAGCCGGTACCTGTGCCGGAGCCCACGACGGAGAAGCCGGTGGCGGTGTCCGACGATGCCGCGCGCGTCGCGGTTGGTGCCGAGGTTCGCCGGTCGGGTTCGTGGCTCTGGGCTCGTTTCCCGTCTCGGCCGTCCGCCGAGATCCGCGAGCAGATGCGGTCTGCCGGGTGGCATTGGAGCCGCCGCCGTCAGGAGTGGTATCTGCGGCCCGCGAAGGTGGCCGCGTGATCGCCCTGGCTGCCCTCTGTGCCGTCCTGGCTCTCTGGGTGCTGCTACGGGATCCAGACCGGCCGTTCTTCGGCAGGTAGCGCGTAGGGCGGGAGAGAAACACCTCTCCCGCCTCTCGTGGTGCCGGCCGGCTGTGAGTCGAGCCGATACCCGCCCGCGCGGGTGTGCCGTGCGGGCGTTCCTGTACTGGTGCGCCTGGTCGCCGCCGTGGTGGCTGCCGGGTGCCGGTGTCCTTGCCGATGCGCAGAGCACAGCCGTGTCTCACGCATCTGCCAGAAACGCCAGATTCCATCCTCACAGCCTGCCAGGTTCCCACCCTCTTGCGGCTGTGCTCCGTGGATCGGCGAGGGCCGCCGAACAGACGCGAATAGTACGCAATGCCCGAGAAGGGAGGTGAGAGCCGCTATATAGCTCGCACTAGTCACAGAGAGCGAATCATTCGCCGTTTCGGCCGGTGAGTCGTCGCCGTGGGCGGGATCCCGCCTGCCGGGTGGTCGCCGCCTGCCGGGTGGTCGTCGCCTGCCGGGTGGTCGTCGCCTGCCGGGTGGTCGCCGCCCTGCCGGGTGGTCGTCGCCCTGCCGGGTGGTCGTCGCCTGCCGGGTGGTCGCCGCCTGCCGGGTGGTCGCCGCCTGCCGGGTGGTCGTCGCCTGCCGGGTGGTCGTCGCCCTGCCGAGTGGTCGTCGCCCTGCCGAGTGGTCGTCGCCTGCCGGGTGGTCGCCGCCTCGCGGCAGGTGGGGAGCCCACGGCTACCTCGCCGCCGGCCGAGCGCGGGAGTCCCTGGCTCGGCACTCACGTTTTGGACGTGCAGCATTCTGAACGATTCAGAAACGAATCCGGGGCACTTTCGGCAAGAGCCCAGCCCCAACACAGAAACGGCCCACCCCGGGGGGTATCCCGAGACGGGCCAGCAACCGACAAGGAGGTTACGTCCATGTCAGCCACTCAGAAATCGTACCAAGAGATCACCGACACAATCGTAGGGCTGCTCGAGCGGGGTGTCGTGCCCTGGCACAAGCCCTGGAGCGTGCCTGGGGGGGAACCGCAAAACCTGCTCAGCTGCAAGCCCTACCGGGGGATCAACCCGTTTCTGCTCAACCTGGCGCCGTTCGCCTCGCCGTTCTGGCTCACCTACAGGCAGGCGCAGCAGCTTGGCGGCAACGTCCGCGAGGGTGAGAAGTCTTCGCAGATCTGGTTCTGGAAGTTCTGGACTCCGCCGGTGGAGCCGGATCCCAACCGCCGGCCGGGGGAGATCAGCTCTCGGGATCTCCGGACGATTCCGATTCTTCGCCGCTACCGGGTGTTCAACGTCGAGCAGTGCGAAGGCCTCGGCGACAAGGTGCCGGAGCTTCCCGGAGATGAGCGCACGGAGTGGGAGCGCATCGAGGCGGCCGAGGGGATCGTCGAGGGCATGCCCAACCGGCCGCGAATCCAGCACGGCCAGCGGGGAGCCTGGTACCGGCCGGCTGCCGATCTCGTCGGGATGCCCGACCGCGACCGCTTCGGCCACGGAGAGCGCTATTACTCGACCCTCTTCCATGAGCTGATCCACTCGACGGGCCACGCCTCACGGCTGAACCGCAAGGGCACCGCGGTGCCTACCCGCTTCGGCTCACCGACTTACAGCCGCGAGGAGCTGGTGGCGGAGATGGGGGCCGCGTTCCTGTCCGGCCGGGCAGGAATCGAGCACGCGACCATCGAGGCGTCCGCGTCCTACCTGGACCACTGGATCGGCAAGCTCAAGGGGGATCCCAAGCTCGCCATGCAGACGGCCGGAGCAGCGCAGAAGGCGGCGGACTTCATCCTCGGCGGGACGACCGCAACGGCCAGCGAACCGGCCGGGCAGCAGTCGCTCTTCCAGGACCTGCAGGCGGCTTGAGGGGGATCATCATGGCGCGCAAGAGGAAACGACCGATCGAAGTCCTGATCCCCGATGAGGTGGATTCGCTCATCCAGGCGGCGAGCAACCGAGCCCCGAGCGGGGTCCGCAACCGAGCCTTGATCGCCCTGCTGTACTACTCTGGCCTCCGGCTGTCGGAGGCTCTCGCCCTGCTGCCGCGCGACGTCGACCTGGCGGGCGGAGAGATCAACGTCCGGTGCGGCAAGGGGGGCCGGCAGCGTCTCGCTGGGCTGAATGCTCAGGCGCAAGCCCACCTCTCCCGTTGGATGGAACGGCGGCACAGGCTCGGCGCCAACTGCCGGCAGCCGGTCTTCTGCACCCACTCGAAGGTCGGCGGCCGGCGGCGGGTTCGGGGGCTGTCGCCGCGCTACGTCCAGATTATGGTTCACCGGCTCGCGAGACGGGCGGCGATCGACAAGAGGGTGCATCCGCACGGGCTACGCCACAGCCACGCTGTGCACCTGCTCCGCAAGGGGGTACCGCTCCCGGACATCCAGCGACAGCTCGGCCACCTCAACCTCGCGACCACCGACGAGTACCTGCGAGGCATCGGCGCCGGCGAGCACGTGGAGAAGATCCGGGATCTGGAGTGGTAGGTCTCTACCTGCGTCGGGTCGGGTGAGGAAGTGGATTCTGACTCATCCGGCCCACCACTGTCGCCGCAACATCGGCGATCAGATCAGCGGTGAGAGTGTGCTTTCTGGCGGCAGTCAACCACAGCGAGAGCGCCGCGATTGCCTCCGAGTCGGCCGAGAGTTCACGAAAGAGCCGGTAGGTCTCCTTCGCCAGCTCTTCCAGCTCGCGCCAACGGTTTTCACGGAGATAGAGCACCGTGAGATCGAGGCTGACCAACGCTACGTCGAAAGGTGCGCGGAACATCCGCAGCACCTCCAGGGCTCTCTTGAATCGACGCTCGGCCAGCGGCGTGAAGTGACTTCGGAGCAGAGCTTTACCATCAATCCAGAGCAGCTTTGCCTTCGGCACCGACCAGCCACGCCCAGCACACTTCCGCGCTCTTCGAATGTAAATCCTGACTTGATCCAGATCGTCTAATCGACCGGTCTGGGAGATGACGTAGGCCATGTTGTGAGTGGCGGCATGATAAATGCGGGGGGCGCTCTTCCAGGTAACCAGGTTGAGAGCTTCGCCCAGACTCGGGAATGCTTCCGGGAAACGCAAGGCTTCGACGTAGACGTAGCCGACAACGGTCAGCGACCAAGCAAGGTTTTTCTTGCTGTCCAGGGACCGATCGATCTCGACAGCTTTCTCGGCAAGCTCAAGGCCGTCCTCGTGTCGTTTCTGACAGGCCCGGAGGGCAGCCAGTCGCCTGTAGAGGTTGGCTCCCTCTGACCGGGAGATCGCTTCCGAGTTGACGATCTCCGAGGCTTCCTGAAAGGGCTTCTCGGCCTCGTGGGGTCTCCCGGCAACTCGATAGGCATCTCCCAGCGAAGCATAGGCTCGCACGAGGAGATCGCGCCTGAGGCGCTTCTGCTCTGGCGTCTGTTGATCTGCCCCTGGACGCCTGCGGGCGCTGATCGCCTGCGCTACCTGTGGGGCAATCCGTGCGATCTTCAGCCCGGATTGAGGATCGCGAAAAAGCACATCATCACAGCGATCCAGCAGTCTCTCGAGGACCGTCTCGTCCCAGTACCGCGGATCGAAGACAATCGCTTCAATCTTCTCGATCAGGGCCGGCGTGATCCTCCGAACCCTGGCCGGCAGACCGATGTCCCGAAGGAGCTTGTTCGCGTACCTCTCATCATGCGGCAAGACTTGTCCGCCTCCGGTCCAGAGAATACCGCAAGGCACAGGGCGCGGACAACACCGCGCCCTGGCACGGTCAAATGGGATTCACCCGGTTGGGGTTACGCCTGGACCGTAGCCGGTCCGGATACCCGTCCTGATCTCCATCTCGCTCCTCCTCCGAGTCGGCGGCGAAAGGCGGCTGTATTGCCACAGCTACGCACCGTCTCCCGAAGATGAAGATATGCCGAACGAACGGTAGAAGAAACTCCGGCGAAGGGATTCTGCGTGGAGTCTGAAGGCGCAGAAAAGTAGAACCCAGGGGATAAAAACGTTCCACTCGGACCGAGGTATTTAGTGCTAGCGTCTTCTCGGCGTATTTGCACGCCTTGTCTGCGTGCCGCAGATTCACTGAAAAGCGATCACTTCTGCTTGCCGAACTCGCACAGTCTCTGAGTGGGAATCAGCAATGGCCAACGAGATCAGGGATCGGTCTGTTGAGGCAGTCGTCGCCATCCTGGAGCTGATTGGTTCCGAGCACCCGCAGCTGCTCGACTTCCAGCTCGATACGCTGGTCCACAGCACCACCCGGTTCGCCGTTCACGAGCTCGCCTCGGCCTTCGCCGTGCGGGTGCCACAGGTAGGGCAGACCATCCACAAGGCGTGCCTCGACCTGGACACACTGGAGAGAAGACGGGCCGGCTGGAAGGACCCGGCTCTCATCCTCCAGACGCCCAACGTCGTCGCGTTGCTGCACGTCTGCCGAGCCCGGGTCGGGCGGGTCGCCGATCGCTACCGCCGGCGCAAGCTCGAGGTGATCGAGAGGCGGCTCCGGGCGGTTCAGGAGCTGGCGCGGTCTCGGGCCTGGATCGAGGAGTTCATCGGCCCTCCGACCCAGGAGAGAGCCAAAACGGCCACAGGTAGCTGAGGTCTGGCCTGCTCCCGTCGGCTCATGGACTACTCGATCGTCTTCCTCGACTCCGACGCCGGTCCGTGCGCCAGTTGCGGTGCCGAGACAGGCAGGGGCGTGGGTGGGTTGGAGCTCCGCTGAGGATCGTGCCGTCTGCGATCCGTGCTTGATCGAGGTCTCGCCGCACCTGGGGATGGCGCTCGACGTCGCGCTCATGTTCCGAGAGGTAGGCGGGATCGAGCCGGACGGGGATCCGATCGAGCTGGTGTACCAGTTGCTCACCTTGGCGCGGATCTACGAGTCCGCTGCCGGAAAGGTCTGGCCGGCGCGCAAGCCGGGGCTGGTCGAGTTCGCGAAGCGGTTCGCCGGAGAGTGAGCGCGCTCTGATGTAGGATCTCGCCCGTCCCGCTGGCCCTGGGAATGATTGGGAGCCCACCTGTCGAACATGGGCCGGCGGGGCGCCCACTGCGCTACTTACCGACCGGTCAGCGGAATCGTCAGAAAACGGTCGAGATCGCCGCTGGGCGGTTGCCGCGGTCTCGGCAGCGGTCGGCGGTGGCTGGTGGGCAGTTCAGGCACAGCGGCCCGAGAGTTCGAGCCGGTGGTGGAGCTTTCGCGGCGGCTCCGTCACTGCGGGTTCATCGAGGCCCAGCTCAGCACGCCACTGCCGCCGGGTCTCGCGGATGGAGGCGGTCAGTGAGGCGTAGTAGTCCATCATCCACGGGCCGGCCTTCTTGGCGTACCGCTCGTAGAGCTGCCGGTCGGTCGGGGATTCGGATCCCTCGAGCTCCAGGGCCCGGCGGGCGTACCAGAAGCCGGTCATGTGTGACTCGATCTGCTTCAGGTAGGCCAGGTTCAGGCACCGGACGCAGCCGAAGTCCCTCTCCTGCCGGATCCGTCGAGGGCCGAAGCGAGAGATCACCTCGTAGGGCCGGTAGAGCTTTCGGATCCGGCGGTTGCAGCCGGGGCAGAGGAAGCAGGGCGGCCGGAGACTGCTGAGAGTCACCCGGGTCCGGATGGGTTCGCCGTCGATCTCGTAGGCTAGCTCGACCCACCCAGGGCTGCCGGTAGCGTCGTCGGCGACGAAGGCGGCGGAGCACTCCGCCTCATCAGCGCCCTCGACCGTCCAGGAGAGGGTCCCGGAGCGGCGCTCACCGGCGGCGAGGAAACCCTGCCGCACCAGCCACCGAGCGTCGATCGCCGCACTGTATTCGGCGACGTAGCGCTTCCTGGGTCCTCTTGGTCCGCTGCCGTATCCGCCCATGGTGGCCCTGCTGCCGGCGCGCGCGGGGAGCGGGGAGAACTCTTGGACGTCGTCTCCGCCCCTGCTGTCCTTGTGATCTCCAGGTGGTTGGTGTGTGGTCTCACGCGCGCGTGGCCTGATTACGATTTCCCGCACTCTGGGATCCGGTTCACGGCCCCGGTCGCATCGCAGATGTTACCACGGAGTTGTTACGATCGGTAACAACAGCGCGCGGTCGGGCGCTTCATTCAGTCCGCCGTCCGGTCTTTCTTGCGCCGGTGTGTGAGCGCTACCCCGGCACCCGCTGCTGCTGCAATCACGATCCACTCGACAGCGAGACGCCTCACTGCAAGAACCACACCCAGGCGAGAGTCAGCTTGGTGTTGCTGTTTGAGGAATCCGCTCAAACGCCCGCTCGTAGCAGTCTGGCTGCTGGCCGCACCTTCGACTGGCGGTGGCCGAAACAGCCAGGCTCGAGGCGCGGGCTTGACGACCTGGCTGATGCCCTGGGCCTGAAACGTGTAGTCCCATGGAGCGTAGAGCCCAGAGGCGGCTATCAGCAGAAGGCCGGCGAACAAGATTCCACGCTGCATCGTGCGCTCCCAGATCCGATGGAGTCTAGCAGCGGTGGTCGCTCAGCGCTTCGAGGTACCTACGGCGTCGAGGTTGAACCGGTACTCCTTCGCTAGCCGGTGCTGGGGCAGGTTCCTGCCGCGGCTCCAGGGTCTTGCGGTCTTGGTCTCCTGTTCGATCAGCAGCCCGTCACCGATCGCCCGCTGGACGTAGCGGCCGGCCTGCTTGAAGCTCAGCCCGAGATGGTCTCCGGCGCTGCGGTAGGACAGGAAGAACGGCTCTCCGCGGTAGGTGCGAGCGAGCCAGTAGCAGAACGACAGCAGGCGCAGGTACCCCCGGTCGTGTGGGCTGGTGTAGTAGCTCGAGGCCAGCGGATACTGCTCAGCGAGTTCGGCAGCGAGCTCGATGTCGGGCATCTCGAGATCGGCCGGCTTGACCTTGTCCCACTGATCGATCACGTCGTCGCGGGGGTCGAGGGCCTCGTCGTAGATGTCGTGGGTCGGCAGCTCGAGACGCTCCCATACGTCCTCGCCGAAGGTGCTTTCGATGAGCCGCACGGCCTCATAGCCGGACAGGCCCTGGTACTCCGGCCGGCCCTTCAGCAGGCAGGTGAAGAGGCAGCACGGCGAGCTGTACTGCTTCGGGCTGCCCTGGCGCTTGTCGGGGCCGTGGTAGCGCCGCCAGAAGAAGCGGTTGTTGCGATCAGCGGCGGTGACGATGGCCTCGGCGGTGTCGAGGGGCGCCAACTCCGGCGGATCCTCGCCGGCCGCGAGGTTCTCGATCCAGAGGTGCGGCGAGTGGTCGCCGTCGGGTCCGCCCCCGCCGGGGGCCTTACAGAGAGCTTCTGCGAGCTTTGAGATCTTCCCTGCGTGCGCTGAGGGCTTGCTGGGCAGCTTGGCTGGAGGCTTCTGAGTGCTTCTGTGTGTCATCTGCCCATCGGCAGGTGGCTCAGACGGCTCTCTCGGGGCTTCGGGCGGCTGGTCCTGGGGCGCCTCCGCGTCGCTTGGTGGCCCCCGGGGCAGGCGCTGGCCAGATCGATCTGCTTCCAGCCGGGCTCTCGATCTCGATCAGGTCCGCGGCCGGGGCTCTGCGGCCTCGCCATCGGCTTCTCTGACTTCCGAGATCGAGCCACCGAAGATCTCCTTGACCATGTGCACGTCACGCAGATGAGCCGGCTCTGGCGGGAGCCTGGCCAGCTTCTTGAGCTCGGATGCTCGGTAGATCACCTCGGGGCGGTCCTCAAGCGTCGACTCCGGCACGTCGTCGGAGACGAACAGCACGTCGCACTCGAGCACCTCCGAACGGACCTGTACAACGAGCCCGGCGTCGGCGAACTCGTCCAGACTCATCGGCGCGACCTGCTCAGGATCTGGAGCGCTGTCCGAACGAATCTCCCCTGAACGCCCGGTCAAGCTACTGACAAAACCGACAGAAGGGCTTTTGTCGGTTTTGTCGGTGTGCTGATCGTGCATTGCAGCCGTGGGATCGAGACTTTTGTCGGTTTTGTCGGTTCGGTGATCCCCAGGCGTCCAGGAGGACCACCGAGGTACGAATTGGCTCATTGCGCCTTCTCCAATGCGGCCGGATTGATCCGGAGAACCTGACTCGAGCGCCCGCCGGTCTTCTCGACAGTGACCTGCAACCAACCATGGTCCTCCAACACCCGGGCTGCGGCGCGCACCACCTCGCCCGTCTTCAGGCCCGCCCATTCGTGACGGTAAACGTCACGCACTGTCATTCCGTCGAAGACCGCCCGCTTTCGGATCTTGCCCCCCAGCGCGTGCGCTCCCGCGAGATCAGCTTGCAGCTCGGACGCGTAGATTTTTCGCGCATGCTGCTCCAGGAAATCGCACCAGTCAGCCGCTCGCTGCGCCGCGGTAAGCGAGACAGGCCCACTCTGGCCCGCATCCACTACTTCGATCAGGTGGAAGATCAGGGCCAAGCTCGGCATCAGGCTTCGGTACTTCGCCAGGTGGCTCGTGAACGCAGCATGCTCTTCTGCCTCCGGAGTCCGCAGCCGTTGTTCAAGCTCTGGCAGCCAAGAAAAGAAGAGTTCCTGAGCGTCCGGGGCGAAGCGAAAGGCTGGAATGTCGTCGTCGCTGGCCTGGGGCAGCTCGTACTGGCACTGATCCAGGGCCTGGAGAATGCCCAACGCCCGCTCGCGCGCGGTCTTGTCCGGTTGCCGATCGATCAGTTGCCACGCAGCTGTACTCTCGGGCCAGACGAGAAGCTGGAATCGTTGCAGGAGACCGTCCGCCGCGTATCCCCCCGAGAGAGCATCCGAAACGGTTCGCTTGAGCTTCGTCGGCTGAATCCCTCCGATGATCGACAGACACAATGCCGGTGCGTGGATCGTGCCGCGTCCGATGCGATCGTAGGTGTAGCTGTTGGTGCCGTTCCAGGCTTCGAGATAGAACTCGCGGTCGGCTTTCCGATCATCACGCTCCAGTGATCGGATCCAGCCGGCCAGCTCGTCGCGTTCAAGCAGCAGCCCTCTCGGATTCTGTGCCAGTAGCTCGCCGAGTTTTTCGACTGTCGGGTCGTTGACTATAAACCGCCGCTGAACGAGGTTGTCTTCGAGCTCCTGGAACTCTCGTCGCAACTCACTCAGCTCACTTTCAAGCTCTTCCGCTGGCCGCTTCTCCTTGCCGCTGTAGGCTTTTTTCAACAAACCCTTGAGAGCGGATTCTTTGACCTTCAGGGACTCGAGTCTGGCACCGTCGTCTGTCAGCCGTCCCTCGTACTCCTTCCGCGCCTCAGCCGCCAGTCGCTTTATCGGCGACAGAGCCTCGGCCAGAGCCGGCGACTTCAACCAGCCCGGAGGTGCGATGACAGCCCCCCAGAGGTTCGGGACCACCAGCCAGTCGTCCTTGGCCTTCGGATGAATACCGACGCTCCGACCGACGACTGCCGAGACCGAGACCAGTGCCGACACAGCAACGAACTCGAGCGGCACCTGCATTCTCTCGGCGACGTCCACCAGCCACCCGTGCAGAGGCGGCGGCAGCAGCTCCGGCGGCAGACTCGGGGCGTCCGGAAGTTGTGGCGGCACCCGAAGTTCTCCGAAAGGCGCCGGCACCGAACCGACAGAACCGACAGAAGCCTGCCCAGGCTGATATCTCGAGTACGCGCTGGTGACTTTGGCCAGCGCCTCCCGCTCCGGCAGGGGAGGCGAGCAGTTGACGGCGGCTTCCTGGACCAGCCGCTCTGCCCATGGCCGCGGGACGTCGACATGCCGGAGTTTGCAGGCGAGGCGGAAGAGCTGGTCATCGCGTTGTCCCTCTGGAACGCCCGCGAGTACCTGCGCGACATTGACCGATTGTTGGCCCACTCCAGGTGCCGGCTCCTTCTTGCCCAGCAGCTCGAGCAGCCACTCCGGCGCGGGGGCGATGTTTATCGGTTCCAAGGGCACGGTCCACTCATAGACCGATCCGTTCTCGTGGACCGATGGCGAGACGATCACATAGCCGCCAACAGCTCGAATATCGACGCCAGGTACCACGTTCACGCCGTTTCGTACCTTGACGCCTTCCGCGGAGTACCAGAAGTGGTACCCGCGACCGGTCCGTGCTGTCGCTGTCGCGGGCAGCGAGCGCTCTTCGTGCTTCAAACGGTGGAGTGCATCGTCGGAATCGACATCAAGAACAAGACTCCCTACCGGGACAGCGAGACCGATGTTGGCGTTCGGATATGATCTCAACCACTCCTGGATGGTCTCCTGGTCCGTGGTCGCGTCCTTGACGCCGTGAGAGGTCAGAGGTACCTTCCCTCGTGGTTTGACCGGCAGAACCGCCCAACCCTCGCTGGCGTACTCAAGTGCTGCCTCGAACATCGCGGGCGCCCTTTCGTCTCTGCATGGCTCGCTCATCGTCAGCCACTCGTCGAGCTGCTGCTGGTAGACGTCTGTAGCCGCTCCTCGACCCAGGCGGCGAGGTCGCTCAGCCTGTACCGGACCATCCTCCGGGAGACCTTCACGAACGGCGGTCCGCCCCCACGAACCCGCCATGCCTCTAAGGTTCTTGGAGTAGCGCCCACGTAGGCTGCGGTCTCTTCCGTTGTCAGTAGAGGATCGATGATCGCAGGAGACAACCGCTCGAGGACTGTCGCGAGTCGCTGCGGAAGGCCGGCGCTCAACAGGCCAGTTGAGGGTGAGTGACTTGTGCCGCTACGGCGTGCTTTGGTGTCTTCATCGTTGGCCATGACCGCACCGTACTACGACATGGCTTCTCCGGAGTGGATCGTTTTGCCGTTTCGCAGAATCGATCCATTCGGCCGGATGACCCGTGCCCGACAGGCGGCCAGCAACGCGGAGAGTCGGGTTATTTCTTCTGCGAGGCTCTCTTGACGGGTCTGATGCGCAACTTCAGCAGCCTTGCTGCCTCCTTCACACCCCGCTCGACCTGGGTATGGAGGTCCTGTTCCGGCAGTTCCTTGAGGTGGTCTTTCGCAATGCGTCTATACGAGTGACCGTGAAGCTGCCTCGCGGCTAGCCACCTTAGAGGCTCTTCGCCTGAGTACTTCGTGGCCGGCACTGATCTCTGAAAGAGAACAGGAAGGATCTGACAGTGTTCCTTGAAATCCCTCACGTGCGCCGCGAATTCTCGTTTCAGTCTCTTCTCGGCTGCCTCAAGCGTCTCATCCGGAAACAACCAGCCTGTTGGCTGAAATGGATGGATCGGCACCCTGAACCGGGGGGGTGACCTACTCTGAGCACCAAGAAGTGCGATATCTTTGTGAAGGTCGAAGGACCACTTACACGGAGGATTCTTTCTCTTTTCAATAGCAGTCCATAGCAGGACCCAGAGAAGCACCGTACTGAAGGCGTGCTTTGCTATGACATCGGCTTCGAGAAAATGTCTCTTCTGCCACTGTCCTAGGTACTGAGATAGTAAAGAGGTTGAAGATTTCTCGCGAGTCTTTCTAAATATTTGGTAGAGGTCATCGAGCACTCTTGGTCGCTTTTCATCGATGATCTTGAGAAAGGCTATTGCTGCGATCGAGCGTTGGCTTGTTCTCTCGGTTAACCCTGCCGAGACGTGGGCGATGCTGTAAAGTGCCCTGGTTAGATTCGCAGACAGTTCCCTTTCTTGCTCGGGCGTATCCTCTCTCACGAGAGATCCGAGGATTTGGGGGCCAGCATACCGAACTACATCAAAGATCTCTCCCTCTGCGCCCTTTTCCGCAGACTTTCCCATCTCGACAATCATCGCCAAGGCCAACTTGAAATCGTCGGGCAACGGAGAAACCCCTCAGAGGTCTCTAAGTCCCGATCGGAACGCCGTCCACTTTCGGCTGCCCGGACATCACAGCCGCGATGTGCGCGCCGATCCGCTCGTTCGCCTCGCGCACCGGATCATCCGCCAAGTGGGCGTAGCGCTCGGTCATCGAGGCGTTGGAGTGGCCGAGCACCTTGCCGATCATCGGGAGAGGCAGGCCGAGGTTGACGCCGAAGCTGGCGTAGCTGTGACGAAGATCATGGAGGCGGACGTCCTCGAGACCGGCCGCGCTACGGATGCGCTGCCATTGGCTGTTGAGAGAGTGCAGGTGGCTTCCCGGCTTGCGGCCGGGGATCACGAAGGGGCCGTCTGCTCGACGCTCGATCTCCGAGAGCACCTGGAGCGCCGCGCTGTTGAGCGGCACGGTCTTCGGGCCGGTCTTGCTGTCCGGCAACCGGAGGCAGCCAGCCTCGAAGTCGACGTAGTCCCATCGCAGTTCGAGGATCTCGTTGCGCCTGCAGCCGGTCAGGATGAGTAGCCGGATCGCGGTGATTGCCTCCGGCAACACGGACCCCGACCGCTCCGCCTCGGCCAGGACTTCCGATAGGCGACTGAGCTCTGTGGCCGAGAGGTGCCGCTCCCGCTTTGGCACCTTGTAGCGCTGGACATGCCGGACCGGGTTCGACCCCTCGGGCCGCCATCCCCAGACCTCAGCCAGGCTGAACGCTTTGGACAGCAGGCCCCGAACGTTGTTGGCAGCGCCCGGCGTCGCCGCCATGGCGGTATGGATCTCGGCGATGTCGGTGCGGGTGATGTCGACTACCCGGCGGCTGCCGAGCCTGGGAAGGACGTGCCGGCGAAACCTCTGACGGTCCTGGTCGACACAGACCGGCTTCTTGTTGACCTTCGAGTGCTCCTCGATGAACCGCTCGGCCAGGTCCGCCATCGTAGGAGCCCTCCTGTACGCCATCCGGCCTTCCGCAGGGTCCTTGCCCTTGCGCGCCTGCCGAAGTACGTCCAGAGCCTCCGTACGGGCCTCGTGGACCGTCATCTCTCCGTAGCGGCCGAGGCTGTAGAACCGCTGCTTGCCCTTGACGCGGTACGTCAGCACGAAGACCTTGCGGCCCGACGGGTAAACGCGCAGGCCGAAGCCGGCCATCTCCGTGTCCCAGACGTAGTAGGCGCCGCGGGGATGCGACGCGGGGGGCTCGTACCGGGCGGCGTCGACCGCCCGCTTGGTGAGCTTCTTCCGCCTGGCGGCTCGCTTCTGCCGCTTCGGGGCTCGGTCAGCAGGTCTGCGCCTCTCTACCGGTCGCGGTTTGAACTCGAGCGGCGCGGTCAGTCCTGGCTCCACGGGGGCACCTCCTAGGGTTCAGGGTGAGCAAACCATGAGCAAACACCCGAGGTCCAACTCAGTAGTGCTTTGGCGTGCTCCATGGTAGACAGGCTACGCTCATAAACCTCCGATTGTCAACACTTACGTAAGTAGTCGTGCTACGTCGTACTCAGTCGTAGACCGTTGAATGATTCACCCTGAATCGCACCCCGCGGCAAAACAAGGGACCACGATTCACGCTGAATCGCACCCTCCTGAAAACCCGGGGGGTTGCGATTCACTGTGAATCGCACCTTCCTCACGTAACCGAGGTTACGATTCACCCTGAATCGCACCTTCCTCACGTAACCGAGGTTACGATTCACCCTGAATCGCGGGTCCCGTCGCGTAACCGAGGTTGCGATTCACCGTGAATCGCGCCTCCGTCGCGTAACCGAGGTTACGATTCACTCTGAATCGTGCCTCCAACGCGTAACCAAAGGGGCGATTCACCGTGAATCGCCCCTTCTGGCGTGACCGCCGCCGCGATTCACCGTGAATGGCCGCTCTGACCGATCTGTCTCGGCCTGCTAGACTCGGAATGCTATGTGAGCACGCTGAGAATGCTGAAACGGGCCAAAAGGGGACCAGGGACCTGGGTGGCCCGGTATGGGACGAGCCTGGTATGTGTCCGCTATCGCTACGACGAAGACACTCGCGAGCACCCGAGGCCGGTGGAACTGGTGATCCAGTGGCGCTCGGGAGCACCCGAGACAGATTCCCCTGCCGCGGGGAACGTCGGCAGCCGGGCCGCCGGCGCCGCGGCCCAGAGGCTGGCTCCGCGGATCGGCTCGAGCGGGCGGGATCCGCAGCGGCGGGTCGAGTCGGCCGGAGGCTGGTAAGGACTGGTCTGGCGGGTCTGGATCTTGAATCGCGACGTCGTCGAGCGTCTGGATCCGCTGCACCGGGTCGTGGGTGGAGGTGGCTAGATGTGGAAACCGGGTGTCTAGATATGGAAACCTCGGGGGTGTCTAAATGTAGACACCGGGTTTCCAGATATGGACACCTGTGTCTAGATTTAGAAACCGCGTGTCCGCATAATATAACTGTTCGCCGGCCGGACAGGAGTTAACACTACGGTGGAGCGTTGTAGAATAGGAAGTAGAAATGAAACCCTTGAAAGTCTTCGTCATACAACCATTTCGCGCGAAACACTCGCGACACTTCTATCAGTGGGTCAAGGAGGTCTGCGATGGATCGGATGGGCAGTTCGAAGCCTTCCGCGCCGACGATGCCCAGGACAAGGCTCAGGGCCCGATCCTGCAGCACCGCATTGATTCATATATCAAAGGTACAGATATCTGCGTTGCGGATTTGATGGTATCCAGAAACGAGAACGCTCTTTTGGAAGTTGGCGCCGCCTATGCTCTGCAGATCCCTGTCATTCCCGTGTCTAACGAGAAACTGCCAGCAGATATAGGGGGAATCCTCTATGTTAATCTGAAGCCAGATTCATTCGATAAGGACGAAGTGAAGGAGGAATTCCAAGAAGATCTCGCTGGCAGACTTCAAGAGGCTACCTGGCAACTAGAGCATGTCTTAGCGCAGCATTTTATTGCCTACGGACATGCCAACAGAAAAGATGTAGATTTCTATTCGTTGGTATCCCGTGTGGAAGCCAGGATTTGGGTGCTCACGACCAACGTAGATTTCTTTGTAAACCAGAAGCTTAAGTTGTTGCCAACGAGCAAAGGCAAGAGCATCCTTCAGATGGTCGCGGCTATGCTTGACGAAAAGCCGGTAGATTTTAATATTCGAGTTTTAACGCTTGACCCTGACAGTAACTATACAAATGACCGCGCGCTTGCCTTGCATGAGGACAGGCGGGAGTTCCGTGAGGGGCTCAGGCAGGACTTGGATATGCTGGTTCAATTCGTTAACTCTCCAGACTGCACCCGATCCGTACAGGTAAAGATTTATGAGGCTTTGCCTCTACAGATGACTCTATTCTTCGACAATCACCTGATCTCGAGCATCGTAACTGAGGGCCGATCAAGTCGGGAGTGTGTCACGTACCAGCATAGCATAGCTGTCCCGGGAGCAGTTGAGAGCTATGAGCGTCATTTCATCAGACTCTGGAATGGCGCCACGCTCATCGCTGCTAGCAAGAAGGAAAAAGAGAGGATCCCGGCTTGGAAGGACGAAATGTAGTGGGTCGCGGCGAACAAACGGCCGAAAGCGGACGGCTCGCGCCGCACGCTTGGCCCGGCACGTTGAACTAAACCGCTCCGCGGCAGCCTCACTCCGATCGCTCTACCAATAGTTTAATGTTTAGTACTCCGATCGGCGTCAGCACTTTGAGGATAGTTGGCCGCCTCCTACCGCCACAGGTTTCCGCCTGCCTTCACCCCCTCCCTCCAGGTCTCCGAGAGTGGACTGCCCGCCTCGTAGCGATAGAGACCTCCGATCGCCTTCGAGCCCCCGCCTTTACACGGCCGCTTTGCCAAGCGCGGAGTCATCGGCCCGCACTCGCCCGCTCAGCGGATGGCGCCCGTGAGCCCGGCGTCATTCTTGGGTGTAGGAGCCGCTCACCGGCTGAGGTATAGTGAGGTTCTGATGACGCTTCGCGACATGTCCGCTTGCCGCCCGGAGGCTGCGACCAGCCACCAGCCAAGCCCACTTCCGGCACGACCGCACGTCTCGGCGGTCGCTCAGGCGTCGAGGCGAGAGGGGGAAAGGGGTATCTGTGCCACCGGAGCCTCTGCGGACACGCGACTTCGATTGAAACAACATATAGCAAGGGCCGTGCCAACCGACCGTTTCCGAGGGCGGCTACGGAGCTCACTCAGGACCGCCCCAGGGACCGCGAGCGGGCTTCGGCCAAGGTCGCTCTCTCGGCTTGTAGCAGCTGGGAGCGATGTGCCGGTGGCCAGGCTTGATCCAGCCGTAACGGGGAGGGCTCGGGCTCTCGGTGGCGCCCTCACTGCGGGCCGCGGCTTCGTTCAACAGGGCGTATCCGGAATCCGGTCCTGCGCCGCTTCCCAGAGGAACTAGCAGATGCTGCGGTGGTATTGACGCCGAGGAGCCTCGTCCCGGACTCCGGATACACCCCTTATCTGTTCAGCGGACTCTCGAGAGGCAGAACTAATGGACTACTGGCAATGAGCAAACAGGTTCGTTTGGACAAAGTGGCCTTTGAGATTAAATTTGCCTTTGGCCATATATACTTGGATCGCTGCGGCCAAGTCTTGGTCGAAATCGAAAGGACGATGCCTGGCTGGGTCGCCGGCGAAGTGTCGCCGAACAGTGGACGTGTACAATGTCCCGCCCATCGCCAAGTGGCAAACTTTAATACAGAGGGTTTTCACATTATAGCTAGTCGACCACACAATCTCGACACTTTTTGCGATCACGCCACTTCTCTATGGAGGATACTGCGAAGTAACCTTGGGCTCGATAATTTAATCCGTATCGGAGCACGCTTCTACTTCCTGCTGCCCGCGAAAGATCTCGAGCAGGTCGACGAACGAATCGCGAACGCTGATCTAAACGTCCGGCTTCCATCTCGTCTTGATGCAGCCTATACGCCAATACGTAGACACATTGTCGTTATTCTCAAGCGCGAAGAGGTTGAATATCGAGTCGAGTTGTCAGGAGTAGAGCGCACGGAGTCTATTCCGCCACCAAAAGGACTTCCAGACCCAAGGCTTCTGGCGAAGCACCAGCAGAAGGCGCGCATTGATCAGATGAGATGGCGAGAAGCGTACGACAAGAATCCGATGTATGCAGTTAGCTTAGATATCGACTGTGTTCAGTACGAGCCGGAAACCTCAGTCAACCCTGATCGGTATATCAGGAGGAGCTTTGAGGTCGTGACAGAAGACTTTAAGAAGACTATCGAGGGGATCTGAAGAATGACCTCACTAGGCGACGATTTGGGAGAAAGGATTCCGAGCTCAAGCTCAAGCGAGGAAAGCTCCGGAAGACTGCTCCCATTTAGACGACGGAGAAGCGAAGAGACAGATCTCTATGGAGATGCAGGAATCAGTTATCAGTCAGTCTACGAGACTCGTCGAAGGGGGGTCCAGCGCCCAGAGCGTGATCTCCCTAGCGAAGCAATACTCTTGATAGATGCGGCAGCCGACAACGATTACTCCAAAGTCGAGCGCTCTAATAGTTTCGACTCCTGGAGGTCTACTCTTCGCACACTAGCTAAGAGTTCTCTCGGCCGAAACGTTTACTACCGGCAGATTCTAGGCGGCATGGTCTTGGCAACTAATAAGAAGGACATGGTCGATTTCTCCTCGGAAGCCCTCAAAGTCTTTAGGGAAGCGACCGTCGTGATTGGGTCACCTGGCACAAGTGAACTGGACAGTCGGCACGTTCTATCCAAACTTAAAGACGCAGATCTGTTGGCGCCGGCACCGATGTACTCGGAAGAAGACGTAGCGTCCCTCGATGAGCAGATTGACCACTGGCTGGCCAAGAGCAAGCATAATGCGTGAATCCCATCTCCTTGATACCGATATGTTGTTGCACTGCAGAATCGGAGATCAGTCGCTGCGGGCTGCGGCGGAGCACTTCCTTGGCGAGAGGCAGCCGCTGGCTGTCTGCGAATTTTCTATGGTTGAGTTTAAGAGCAGCTACATTCAGAGCTTACAGCTTCTTGGCTCCAAAATCCTAGACAGTGATTCTGTTGAAGAGGCTGTTTACCGGATTACTTACTCCAGCGATCGCACACGCACGCGGATGTTAATGATACTCGCGCAGCACTTGGCGATCGACCTGCGTGCCCCTTGGGCAGAGATTCAAGGGCAGTTAATAACAGCAATCGATGGTCAGATCGCCGTCGCCTGGGCCGATCTGGAGACTGCTTTTGAGATTACGCGTGACTTTGAATGCAGTCGTGCAGAGGAGCCGCCGCGTGCTTCGGCGAATGGCTGGAATGTTGTCATCCCTAAATGCAAACCAAAAAACACGGATTGTTCCATAGTGAAGTTCTTCCTCGAAAGGCAGAAGGTACTGCGGCGAGTACTCGATAGACTCCAGGATCTCCCGGATCGTCAGCAAACAAAGGAGCTTGACCGGATCGCTGTGGCAATCGAAGCGACGCTTGAAGAAGGCTCCTATCCATGGAAAGGCACTACGTGTAGATCGGTTGGCGATCTTCTGATCGCTCTGCAAAGTGCCTCCCACCGCGGACTCCTTACCTCTAACAGGAAAGAGCACTTGCCGCTAAGCGATGGCGTCGGTAACACGGTCCATGTATTTCCGGTGACTGAACATCGGCTCAAACGAGAATGAGATTGCTTTTAAGATCTGACCGCCGAACCAACGACTCGAGAGGACACACTTCGCGCGCCACTCAGTCTCACGTTCGACTGTAGTAGAAGACTTCAGTAATGGGTGATCGCGACACCAAAGTAATCGGCTACTTCGCCTACCGGTCGGCAACCCAGATCGCATGCGATGGAAACGCCTGCCTCCTTGCTGGCTCTCGATCGGCCATGCGAAGGTACCTGTCGATCTCAGACCCGAAGAACGTAGACGAGCACACAATCAAGAAGACTAGATTCGGCGAGATCATGAACGGCATGTCTTCCGAGATGGTCAACCATGCGATCGTCAAGGCCAAGTCTCAGCTACGCACCGCGCCAGCTGCCCGGAATCCCATGGCCCGGGGATAATAGGTGCCGCCCAACTCGGCCATGACCGGTCAGAAGCTTGCTCTGGGGACCGAACGCGCTCTTTTTGCGCGTTCGCAGGGCCACAGGAGACCAGGGGGAGCTTCACAGAGCGCGTGGCGCCAGTCCCCGAGCTTCCGGTCTCGAAATTCGAAGAAGTTTCGTGATCGAGGCTGGGACGAGACGCACCTCTCCCGGAATGTGCAGATCTCGGGGAGCTAGGAGGTTCCATCCAAGCCGGTCACAGCTCGACCGACTACACTGAAATCGCTCGGTTCACACCCGCGTGAGGCGACAGAAGACCAGCGGGAGCCCACCGGGCCTTCCCACACGCCCTCCCCCGGGCTTCGATCTCGCGATCTGAAGAAGTTTCGTCATCATGGCAGGGAGGAGACACACTCCACCCCACGAGTGCAGATCTCGCAAAGCTCATGGCGCCAGCCGGCCAGCTCAGGCTGGCATTGTGACTGCCGCCGAATCTCAGGCGGTTGCGGCGAGCGTGAGCGCGAAGCTCCGCGAGCCGCCCGCGTCGGCCAGCGGGTCGAACTCCTCTCCGGTTCTGACGAACGGCAGGCTCGGAGGAAAGCTGCCCTTGGGGAAGATCGCCTCGGCCGCCTTGCCGAACTTCACTTTCAGTGATGCTTCGCGAAACATCTCCACGAAGCCCCGGTACAGCTGTCGCACGCGCTCGCGCATCTCGTTGCTTGCCGCATGACACAAGGGCTTGGGCGAGCGCTTGCTCTTGACCGCGCGTGAGAGAGGATCCTGGTTTCGGATCTTCTTCATCCCCAGTGGCTCGGTGCCGAGCTCTTCGTGGCGCGCCGCTGCCTCGGCCTCGATCTCGGCGACCAGCTGCGCCACTTTCTTGCGGACCGCCGCGGTGGGGAGGTGCGCCCAACAAGGTAGCGGAGCGAGCCTCAGCTCGTACGGCGTCATGAACGCCCCGCGACTGACCTCGTCCACGGCAGTGCCGCGGCGCTCAGCGCGCCGCTCGGCTTGTCGCTTCGCTTCGTACTCTTCCGCGCGGGCTCAGGTGGGGAGAGGGAGACCGGGTGCCAGCCACCTCGGTCTCAGTCCCCTCCCCGGGAGCGTGAGCTCTCGCTGGAGCGCGGCAGGCCCAGGGAGGCTAGCCGCTGTCGCTGTCGCTGTCGCTGTCGCTGTCGCTGTCGCTGTCGCTGTCGCTGTCGCTGTCGTCGTCGCTGTCCTCCGTCAGGATGTAGACGTCGACGACGTAGTGGATCCCATCGGCTGAGCTGACGAGCGGAGCAGCGTTGCCGTGTTCGTCGACCAGGCCCGGGTCGGGGGAGTGGTCGAAGTCAACCCTCCGGGTCCACTCCCAGCCCTCGGAGCCGGGGTCGACGAGTTCACCGGGCTCCACCAGGAAGTCGGGCTCGCCGTCGACCGCGCCGTCGACCCACAGCTTCACCTGGAAGGGGCCCGTGTCGTCCACCGGGTGGCTCACGCAGGCCGTGAGGTCGACCATGGTGAGCACGTCGGTGTGGTCGCAGAGCCAGGTGAGCGCCGCGAAGCCGTTCGGGTTGTCGCGGTCCGGCTGCTCCCTGACGTTCCCGAAGAGGTGCTCCCTGCCGTTGGCCATGAAGCCGGCGCTGTCGCTGTCATCGTCGTCCGAGAGGAGGGCCAGCTCCTCGTCGGTGACGGTCACGATGCACGCGACCGTCCCGGCAGCGGCCGGCGCTATCCAGGCGCACCGCTCGGTCCCGGGGTCGGCGTCGACGTCGCACGCCACGCCGTCCTCGAGGGAGGTGAAGGCGGTGCGGAACCAGCCGAGCCCCTCCTCGCTGCTGAGGCAGAGCGGGGTGGTGGGGTCCCCCTCGGGGTGCTGCTCCTCCGGATCCTCGTCGCCGGGATCCGAGTCCTCCCCGCCGCACTCGGGCGGGGCGTCGCACGAGTTGCTGGCGTCGGGCTCTGGGCACTGGTTCCTGCACCAACTCCGGTCGTCGAAGTACCAGGTAGCGCAGTTACTCGAGGACCCCTGGGTGCAGTCCTGGTATACTTCCCACGCGTGGTCGAGGCACGCCTGCCCGCAACAGTTGGGGCACTGGTACGCCAACGTCGTCCCGGCGCTGCTCACCAGCAGCAGGGCGATCAGGCTGAGAAGGAGGGACTTCCGGACTCTCTTCTGCTTCTGCATCTCGTTGCCTCCAAAAGAACTGATGATCTCCAGGATCATCTGTGGTTGGGATGGAGCGATCATTTATCTTCTAGGCGCCAACCGCCGGCGCAGTGGATCAAGGCGGGCCAAAATTGTTCGGGCGGTCGGATCGTCTGCGGCGCCCGAAGAGCTACCGTGCTAGGAGGTGCCATCCAAGCCGGTCACAGCTCGACCGACTACACTGCCCGGAATCCCATGGCCTGAGCTGTCATGAGCCGCCCACCGCGGCGACCTCTTCCAGACGACTTCGCGCCCGGGCTCACGCCCGGGCGGCCTGCTCCAGCAGCAGGGCCGTCCAGTCGTCGCTCTGCTCGTCGAGGGTCGCCCCGCGCACGAGCTCGATCAGCTCGTCGAGCCATTGCCCGGTGTCCTCGGCGCGCGGCTGAGCGAGGAATTCCACTAGGGCCTCGTAGCCCAGGGGCTCTCCGGCCGCGATCAGCGCCTCGGGAAGCCCGTCGGTCAGAAACAGCACGCGATCCCCTTCCGCCAGCTCGACCTCGACACTCTGGTAGTCGACTTCCGCGCGCAGGCCGAGCGGCAGGCGCGGTTGCGGCGCCTCGATCGCCACGATATTCCGTTTGCGACCCTCCGGGTCGACGATCTCTTGTCGACCATCTCCATGGATTAGATACGGATCAGGCAGGCCGGCGTTGGCCAGCTCCAGGTGGCCGGTCTCGGGATCGTAGCCTGCCAGCGCCAAAGCCACGAACTCGCGGTCGCCGAGCTCGCCGGCGAGCTTGCGGTTGAGCTCGCGCAGGGCCTCGACGACCGAGCGCTCCGCGGCGATCAGCGGCAAGACCGCCTTGACCGTCGCCATGATCAAGCTCGCCGACATGCCTTTGCCCGAAACGTCTGCAACAGCGATCCGCAAGCGGCCGTCGGGCAGGCGGAAGTAGTCGTAGAAGTCGCCCGCCACCCACTGCGCCGCCAGGTTGCGCGCTGCCAGTCGGAAGCCCTTGCCCGACCGTTCCGCGGGTGGCAGCAGGCGCCGCTGCAGCGAACGCGCCAGCTCCAGCTCGCGGGCCGCCAGCTCCTCGCTCTTGCGCGCCTCGAGCGCGCGCTTCTCGGCCTCGTAGGAAGCCTCGAAGGCGATGTAGAGGTAGCTGCCCGCGGCCGACAACAAGTAGAGCAACAGGCCGAAGGAGAAGAACAACAGCACCAGCTGCCGCCGGTCGATGTAGGCACCGGCGAAGAGCGGTAGTCGGGCCAGCACCGACGCCCACCCGACCACCGCCAGCTGCCAGACGCAGCTCGAGATGACCGCCGCCGCCGCGTGGTTGGTCACCACCCGCCAGGCGTTGGCGGACGAGAGCGGCGTGCCCCGGCTCGGATACCATGAGGACAGACAGATGAACGCGTAGACGAGTGCCAGCGGCATCGCCAGGGCGACCGCCGCCGATGCCTTCTCCTGGCCGAGGAGCGCCACCAACGCTGACAGCAGGCCACCCACCGGCAACCAGATCGCCAGGTAGAGCAAGAGCCGGCCCCTTTGGCCGAGGATGGGATGCATCGCCGTGCTACCTCGTACCGGCTCAGTTCCGGATCTCGAAGCCCCCCATGAGAGCCAGGCCCTTGATCGTCAGGCGCCCACCGTCGGCGGCCGGAAGCTGCTTCGTGTTGTCCTCGATCGCCCCCATCAACACCGCGAGCTGCGGATCCACCACCCAGTGATCGGGGATTCTCAGCACCACTCCGCCCCAGAAAGCGAGGATCTCGACCACCGCCCCCTCGGGCGGCAACTCGGCGCCGGTCAAATCGATCTCACAGGCGCCGAGGATCCCGGTCAGATCGCCGTGGCGGAACACGCCCGTGACGTTGCGCCTGGCCGTCGACAGGATGCCGTAGGCCTGGACGTCTCCGGACGCCTCGTCCTCGCTGTCTGATTCGCGCCGCTCCCGCTCGCGGGCGGCCGCGGCCTCACGCTCGCCCGAGCGGGAGAACGAACGCAGCACCATGGAGACGCCGAGGGCGATCAGGGCGAGCGGCCAGTAGCGCCACAGATCGCCGATCTCGAAGTCGTCGATCACCAGTGGCAACAGGAACGCCGTGCCCAACAGGAAAAAGAAGAAGGCGCCGCCCCACTGCCGCTGCATCAGCTTGGAGGCGCCGACCAGCAGCAGGATCACCGGCCAGAACTGCCAGAAGTTGTCGACGCGGGCGAAGCCAAGGTTGTCCAGGGTCAGAAGGACGCCGAAGGCGATGATCGCCAGCCCGAGGATCGAGCGGGCGCCGAGGGGAGAGGCTCTTTGCTCGGTCATGCGAAGAGCTTAACCGATCGAGCCTCTCAGTCCCGACAGCGTCAGAGCCGCTCCAGCATCACGTCCGCCAGCAACTGATTGAAGCGCACCGGGTCCTCCAGCTCGGAGCCCTCGGCCAGCTGGGCGTAGCCCTCGAGCAGCTCGGCGTAGTCGCCGAGCACCGGGTCTTCCTTGTCGGCGTCGAAGCGGTCGTGCAGCTTCTGCATGATCGGGTGCTTGGGGTTGAGCTCGAGGATCCAGCGCTGCTTGGGGCCGCCGCCCTGGCCCTTCTGGAGCAGCTTCTCGAGCTGCGGGCTGTAGTCGTGCTCGGCGCCCACCAGGCAGGCCGGCGAGGTGGTGAGGCGGCTCGAGAGGCGGACCTGCTTGATGGTTTTGTCGAGCTTCTTCTGCATCAGCTCCATCAGGTCCTTGTACTCCTCTTCTTTCTCCTTGACCTCCTTCTCCGCCTGCTCCTTCTCCTCCTCGGTGCCCAGCTCAACGGTGCCCTTGCCCACCGACTTGAGCTTCTTGTCCTCGTAGTCGAAGAGGTGCTGCACCACCAGCTCGTCCACCGGGTCGACCAGGTAGAGCACCTCGTAGCCCTTGTCCTTGAACGCCTCCAGATGGGGTGAGCTCGCGACCGCGGCGCGGGATTCGCCGGTCAGGTAGTAGATCTCCTCCTGGCCTTCCTTCATGCGCGTCACGTACTCCCCCAGGGTGGTGGGCTTCTCGGCGTCGTGAGACGACTCGAAGAGGGTCAGCGGCAGGATCTTGTCCTTGTTGTCGAAGTCCGACGACAGCCCCTCCTTCATCGCCTTGCCGAAGTGCTGCCAGAACTTCAGATACTGCTCCTCGTCGTCGGCCCTGAGGTCGGCCAACGAGTCGAGCACCTTCTTGGTCAGCCACTTGCGCATCTGGGTGATGTGGCGATCCTCCTGCAGGCGCTGACGCGAGATGTTGAGCGGCAGGTCGGCGGAGTCGACGACGCCCTTGACGAAGCGCAGATAGCGCGGCAGCAGATCCTCGCAGCGGTCCATGATCATCACCCGCCGCACGTAGAGCTGCAGGCCGTACTCGTAGGCGAAGTAGTAGAGATCATGGGGCGCCTCGGACGGCACGAACAGCAGTGCCTGGTACTCGATCCGGCCCTCGGCGCGGTAGCGCAGGTTCTTCATCGGCTCGTTCCAGTCGTGGGAGATGTGCTTGTAGAACTCGGCGTAGTCGGAGTCCTCGACATCGCCCACCGGCCGGGTCCAGATCGGCTCCATGGAGTTGAGCGTCTTGTCCTCGACCACGGTGGAGGTCTTGCCGTCCTTCTTCGGCTCGCCCGACTCGTCTTTCTCGGTCTCCTCGCGCGTGGTCTTGAGGATGATCGGATAGCTGACGAAGTCCGAGTAGCGCTTGACGATGCGCGAGAGCACCCACTGGTCGGTGTAGTCCTCGATGCCGCCGTCCTTGTCGGCCTCCTTCAGATGAAGGGTGATGGTGGTGCCGCGGCCCTCGCGCTGACCCGCCGACAGGGTGTACTCGCCGTCGCCGCTCGACTGCCAGCGGGTGACTGCCTTCTTGCCCGCGCGGCGGGTCTCGAGGGTGACGCTGTCGGCGGCCATGAACGACGAGTAGAAACCGACGCCGAACTGCCCGATGAGCTCGGAGACTTTCTCCGCCGACTTGCCCTTGCGAATCTTCTCCATCAGCTCGCGGCTGCCCGACTTGGCGATCGTGCCGATGTTGGCAATCACCTCGGCGCGGGTCATGCCGATGCCGTTGTCGCTGATGGTCAGCGTCCGCTGGTCCGGATCGGTCTCGATGCGGATCTCGAGCTGCTCGCCCTTCGCCAGCAGATCCTCTTTGGTGAGGGCCTCGAAGCGCAGCCGGTCGAGCGCGTCCGAGGCGTTGGAGATCAGCTCGCGCAGGAAGATCTCCTTGTTGGTGTAGAGCGAATGGATCATCAGATCCAACAGCTGCTTGGTCTCGGCCTGGAAGGCGTGGGTCTCGATCTTGGCGCTCATCTCTCTCTCCTCACGTCTCGGCGGGCTCTGAGGCGTGTCTCGGTTGGGGCGGCGGATTTCGCCCGGTGGGCGGGATCTGGTATCCTCGTGGCCCACCGAAAACTCACTGCCTACTTGTTTCACAGCGTTATGTGACGTTCGCCGCTCTGACACACTCCGCCGGGACGCAATACTATCCGGCAGACCGCGAGGAGAAAAGCATGGCCTGGGATCCGGACGAAGAAGACACGACCGTCTACAAAGTGGTGATCAACCACGAAGAGCAGTACTCCATCTGGCCCGTCGATCGGGAAAACGCCCTGGGCTGGAACGACGTCGGCAAGTCGGGCAACAAGCAGGAGTGCCTGGACTACATCGAAGAGGTGTGGACCGACATGCGGCCGCTGAGCCTGCGCAAGAAAATGGAGGAAGACGCCAGGAAGGCCGCCAAGGGCGACTAGGCGCCGATCCGAGGACTCTCGAGATGACATCGAGCCGGCGCCCGACTGGGCATCGCCTCGAAACACGACGGAATGGATGCGAAGGAGACCGATCGCATGGCAGAGATGGGAAAGTACTGTAAGGCGTACTACGTCAAGGACTTCCGAGCGATCAAGGGGTGGGAGGAGAACCTCGAGGCCCTGCGGCCGGAAACCCGGGAAGAGGACGGCCAGGAGGTCGAGGTCGAGCGCACCGAGCTCGAGGACGACGACATCCTCTACCTGCACGACAGCTACATCGTCACCGACGGCATCTTCACGGACGAGAACATCATCTTCGACAAGGTGACCGACATCTGGAAGGCCGCCTGTCACGAAGAGCTCGGTTTCGAGATCCCGGTCGACGAGCCGATCGACATTCCGCGGACCGCGGACGAAGCGGACGGCGACGAAGCGGCGTCGACATGAGCGGTCGTCCTGATGGCCTGCGGGCGGTGCTCAGGCTGCCTCCTGCCCGTAGCGCTCGCTAGCTCTCGATCGCGTTGCGCTCCGTCCTCGGCCATCAGGCCCACCGCTTACGGGCTCGACAGCTACCGCGTCCGTTCCGTCGCGATCCAGCGGTCGATCTTCTGCTTCAGCACCGCGATCGGCAGCGGGCCGTCGCGCAGCAGCTCGTGGTGGAAGCGGCGGACGTCGAAGCGCTCGCCCAGCACCGTCTCCGCCCGCCGGCGCAGGTTCAGGATCTCGCGCTCGCCCACCTTGTAGGAGAGTGCCTGGCCCGGCATGGCGACGTAGCGGTCGATCTCGCGGATGGCCCAGTCGAGGTGGCGCTCACCGAGAAAGTCGAGCGCTTCGCGCCGGGTCCATCCGCGGTGATGGATGCCGACGTCGGCCACCAGGCGGCTAGCGCGGCCGAGGTCGTAGACCAGCCGGCCGTAGTACTGCACGGCGTCGGTGTAGAGACCGAGCTCCCGGCCCAGTCCCTCGGCGTACAGCCCCCAGCCTTCGACAAAGGCGCCGAAGTAGCCGTGGCGGAGGAAACGCGGCAGCTCGTCCTGTTCCTGGGCCAGGGCGATCTGCAAGTGGTGGCCCGGCAGCGCCTCGTGGAGGAACAGCGTCTCCATGGTGTACCTGGGATACGTCTGACCACGGATGTTGACGTAGAAAGTTCCGGGACGCGCGCCGTCGGCGCTCGGGCGCTCGTAGAACGCACCGGGAGCGGTTGCGGCGCGGTAGGGCTCGACCTGCCGAACGTCGAAGCCGGTCTTCGGAATCCGCGGAAAGAGCCGTGGCAGCGCCTCGCTCACCCGGGCGCGAATCTCCTCGAATCCGGCGAAGACCTGCTCCCTGGAGCGGTGGTAGTTGCGGGGATCCGCCGACAGCTGACGGCGGAAGCTCGGCAACGAGCCGGCAAACCGGGAGCGCTTCTTGAGCGCCGTCATCTCGCCCTCGATGCGTGCGATCTCGGCTAGCCCCAGCTCGAAAATCTCTTCGGGCGCCATCTCGGTGGTAGTGAACGAGCGGGCCAGGGCACGGTAGGCGTCGCGGCCCCCCGGCAGCGCGGAGAGGCTGATGGTGTCGCGGGTGGCCGGCAGATATTCCCGCTTCAGGAAGCGGTGCAGACGCCGGTAGGCGGGCATCAGACGCTGCACGATGGCTTCACGATAGGCGGCGTCGAGGCGCTCGCGATCGGCGGTCGCAAGATCGGCCGGCATGTTCTCGATCGGCAGGTAGAAGGGGCTCTTCTCAACCTTGACGCGGAACTGGCCCTCGAGCTCGGGCAGGACGGCCTCGATCAACGATCGGGGCTGGACGATGCCGGCCGCGGCGCCTGAGCGCATGTTGGCGATGGCGGCGTCGACCCACGAGGAGAAGTCGTCGATCCGGGCCAGGAAGTCGTCGTAGTCGCGCACCGTCTCGAAAGGATGAGTGCCACGGCCCGAGCCCATCTGCGGAAACCGCGCCTGCAGCGTGATCCCCGGCGCGAGCGGCAACAGGTGGTGGTCGAAGCGCAACCCTTCAAGATAGGACTCGAGACCATGGTCGAGCGCGTCGACGTGCAGGCGCTGCCGGTCGGTGAGACCCGTCCGGTCCAGACGGGCGAGGGCCGTCCGGGTCCGCTCGTACAGATCGCTCTGCCGCTGCCGGTGCTCCGGCAGGATGTCGAGCGTCAGACGGGTGTTGTACCGTCGGTCGCCGATCGTCGAGGCATAGGACGGATGCAGCTCCAGAAACTCCTCGAAGAACTCCTCGAAGATCTCCTTGGGAGCCTGAGCCTGCTCCGGTTCCGAGCCATGAGCCGGCAAGACGAGAACCACCAGCAGGGCCAGGATCGCGACCCGGCGTTTCAACCCTGGATCCTCAGCTCAGCAGCTCTTTGACCTTGCCGCGGCGGTAGGCGCGGCTGACCATCAGTCGCTCGCCGTTCTCGAGCACCACGATCGACTCGGTGCCGATGCCAGGCTCGATCTTCTTGATGCGATCGATGTTGACCAGGGTCGACCGGTGGATGCGCAGG
>JAAELT010000617.1 GCA_024226315.1 bacterium
AGGCCACCCGCTCCTACGCCCTCCTCCAGGGCGCCCGCGGCCAGGCCCCCGTCGACCTGGACGCCCTCGCCGCCGCCCTTCAGCGCATCAGCCAGCTGGCCACCGACTACCCCGAGGTCACCGAGCTCGACCTCAACCCCTTCATCGTCGGCCCGGTGGGCTCGGAAGCCTACGTCGCCGACGCGCGGATGACCCTGGCGCCGCCGGCCGAGTAGAACGGACTGCCTTACCTCGACGCCAGCATCGCTTGACCGGGGTTTGACGGACTCCATCTCCGATTCCCGCGTTGCTTGTCTGAGCCGACGATTCCGGACGACCCGAATCCCCGGCCACGACAAACAGCACACTCAACCGGAGAAGTCCAATGCAATCCTCAGATCTCCAATCCAGCCGACGGCTGGCAGCCTTCTTCACCTTCTTCCTGCTCTCCTTCTCGGGTGGACTCGGCCTCCAGGCCGCGGAGAATCCAGCCCAGCTCTCGACGTCTCCCGCATCCGATACCGTGGCCGCCGCGATGCGCCACGAGCTTCGACTCGTCCGTCTCGACCTGGAACGCTACCTGCGGCAGCTCTCGGTCGACCCCGACCGGCGCTTCTTCAGCCCCGGTCGCCTGGCCGAATTCCACTGGCGACTCGGTCCGATCGAGCGCCGGCTCGACGAGTGGACGGAAATCGCACCGGAGCGGCGGGAGTCGCACCTCGCGGCGTGGCGGGCGGACCTCGGCCGGCTGTCCGCGGACGTCCGGGGGGCGCTCGAGGCTCTCGGCCCGAACGCCCGGAAGATGCGAGGCACCGGCGCCATCGCCGGTTTCGTCACCGACGGCGCGACGGGCGCGGGCATCGCCCACTCCGAAGTCCTGATCTATGACGCCAACGGCAAATCCGTCGACTTCGCGACCGCCGGACCCTCCGGCGCCTACCTGGTTTCGGGACTGCCCACCGGCTCCTACTTCGCCGTCACCTGGAACCGGCTCGGCTACCTGAACGAGCTCTACGACGACCTGCCCTGCTTCCCGTTCTGCGACGTCACCGGCGGCACGCCGATCGTCCTCGAACCGGGCACGATCGCCGATGGCATCGACTTCCGTCTAGATCCCGGCGGCACCGTCTCCGGGACGATCCGCGACGCCGCCACCGGCGCCGGGATCGACGCGTCCTGGGTCAACTTCTACGACGCGGACGGCAACTGGGTCACGGCGGCCGCCGCCGGCGCCGCGGGCGAGTACCGGAGCCCGGTGGGCCTCGTCACCGGCCACTACTTCGCGCTCTCCGGCAACGACCCCGGATACCTGAACGAGCTCTACGACGACGCCCCCTGCCCGGCCTGCGACGTGACCACCGGCACGCCGGTCGCGGTCGCCGCCGGTCAGGTGGCAAGCGGCGTCGATTTCGCCCTCGAGCTCGGCGGCGCCATCTCCGGGAGGGTCACCGACAGCACGACCGGCCTCGGGATCGGCAGCATCTACATCGACATCTTCGACTCGGCGGGCGTCTTCCAGACCAACGGCTTCACCGACGCGGCGGGCGACTATCTCTCGTTCGTCGACCTGGCGCCCGGCATCTACTACGCGCGCACCGCCGGCGGACACGCCTGGGTCAACGAGCTCTATGACGGAATCACGTGCATGAGCTGTGACGTGACCACCGGCACGCCGATCGTCGTCTCCTCCGGCGCGACCACCGCCGGCATCGATTTCACGCTCGAGCCGGGCGGCACCCTCTCCGGGTGGGTGATCGACAGCGCCACCGGTCGGGGAATCGAGGACCTTTGGATCCACGTCTTCGACCGATTCGGAATCGAGGTCACGTCCGGCGTGACCGACGCGGCCGGCGCCTGGCGCACCTCGTTCGCGAGCCTGGTTCCCGGCACCTACTACGCCCGCACCGCCGGACGGCGATACCTCAACGAGGTCTACGACGACCTGCCCTGCCACTTCTCTTGCGAGGTCACCAAAGGCACGCCGATCGCGGTGTTCGCCGGCGGGGAGACCGACAGCGTCGATTTCGCACTCGACAGAGTCGACTGGGAGTTCGAGAAGTCAGGCGGGGACCTGGCCGACGACCCTGACGAGTAGTTGCTACTCCGCCGGCTCGAGCCGCGCGCGGACCTCGGCCGCCTTGTCCGGCCTGCCCCAGGCTTCGTAGAGAGCGACGATCCGCGCCAGCGCATCTCGGGACCTCGGCGAGCGCTCCCCCTTCTCGTCCCTCAGCACCGGGTAGGCGGCGTGCAGAAGCGGCTCGGCGGCTTCGTACCGTCCGAGCCGCGTCAAGATTTCACCGAGCACGCTCTCAGCGTTGTGGATCCGCCAGTGTCCCGCCGGCAGAGCCTGGCGATAGATCTCCAGCGCCTCACGGGACCGATCCTCGGCGGCGGAGAACTCGCCCTTCCGGATCAATGATCCGGCCAGATCGGTGAGACTGGTCGCGACCCTGGGGTGCTCGTCGCCCAGCAGCCGGCGCCGCATCACCAGGGCTTCGCGGATCAGCGCCTCGGCGGTCTCATCGTCACCCATGGCTTGGAGACAGGCCGCCAGGCGGCTCAGGCTGTTGGCGACGTCCGGGTGCTCGTCGCCCAGCAGCCGGCGCCGCATTGCCAGGGCGGCGCGCGCCAGCGGCTCGGCGGCCTCGTAGTCGCCCCTGGCCAGGAGCAGCCACGCCAGATCGTAGAGGGTGAGCGCGACGTCGGGGTGCTCGACGACTGAGCCGCGGAGAGTCCTCAACGCCTCGCGATACAGAGGCTCGGCGTCCGCGTAATCACCCCTGGAGGCCAGCAGAGAGGCCAGGTTTCTCAGGCTGTTGGCGACGTCCGGGTGCTCGTCGCCCAGCAATCGGCGCCGGATCGCCAAGGCCTCGCGATACAGAGGCTCGGCAGCTTCCTGGTCTCCCTGGCGTCTCAGGATGACCGCGAGGTTGTTCAGGCTGCTGGCCACGGAGAGGTGCTCGCTTCCCAGCAGCCGGCGCCGCATCGCCAGGGCGGCGCGCGTCGGCGGCTCGGCGGCCTCGTAGTCGCCCATGCGAAACAGCACGGAACCCAGGTAGAAGAGCGTGTCTGCGATCGCGGGATGCTCCTCGCCGTGCAGCCGGCGCCGGATGAGCAGAGCCTCGCGATACAGTGCCTCCGCACGCTCATAGTCACCCCTTTCCTGCCGGAACAAGGCGAGATCTCCCAGGCTCTCCGCGACCTCGGGATGCTCGTCGCCGTGGACCTCCCGGCGCAGCGTCAACGCCTGCTCGAGCAGCGGTCCGGCGGCGGCGAAGAGGCCGCGGCTCCGGTAGACGACCCCCATGGTGCGCATCAGCCGCGCCTGGATCTCGGGCTGGTCCGCGAGTTCCTGCGCGATCTTCTCAGCGCCGCGATCGAGAAGATCGCGCGCCGACGTCTCTTGGCCGGGCGCCGCCTCGGAACCCGCGGCGTAGGGGTCGGAGACCTCGAACAGCTCGACCAGGAACTCCGACACCTGCCGCGACGCCTCGGCCTCGCGATTGGCGCGGGCCGCCTCGCGCTCGGCGCGCTCGGCCTCGCGGCCGACGCGGCGGGCATGAAGGGCCAATGCCGCGGCGACGAGGACAAGGACGGCCACCGCCAGAGCCATGAGCCTGCGGCGCTTGCGCGCGCGTTCGAGGGCCGCGACCGCCCGGTCCGCTTTCTGGAGCTTCTCCAGCCGCGCCTGGAGCTGTCGCAAGTCGGCCCGCCTTGCCTCCCGCCGGCTCTCCAGCGACCGCAGGCGCTCGGCCAGCCGCCGGGCGTCGCCCAGGCGGCGCTCGACCGAGCCTTCGACGGCGGCGGCGACGTCCTCGCGCAGCAGCTCGTCCTTGAGGTCGCGCTGCCAACCGGGGGCCAGCACGCGATGGAAATCGCAGACCGCCAGCTGGTAGAGCATCACGCCCAGGGCATAGACGTCGGCCTGCACCGTCGCCGCCTTGCCTTCGACCAGCTCCGGCGCCATGTAGAGGCGCGTGCCGGCCTGCGCCGACTCCGTCTCGTTCAGCACGGTCATGCCGAGCACCGTGATGCCGGCACTGGCCAACCGCTCGCGGTCGGTGATCAGGCCGACCCCGAAGTCGGTGAGCCGGACGCGCGGGCCGTCCCGATCGGCCGTGATCAGCACGTTGGCGGGCTTGACGTCCTTGTGCAGCACCCCCACCGAGTGCGCCGCCGCCAGCGCGTCGGCGACCTGGGCCAGGAGCTCGAGACGGGTGGCCAGCGGTACGTTCGCCAGGCCGCCCTGCTCCTCGGCCCAATCGAGGAGGCTTCCGCCCTCGGTGTACTCCGACTCGATGAAGTAGGGAGCGCGCTCGAGATTCCAGTCCAGGATGCGGGTGATGTCGTCGCGCTCGCCGAGCTCCTCCTTGAGCAGCCGGAAGAGGGTGATCTCGCGCTGCAGCGCCCGCAGGCTCGTCGCCTCGTAGCAGAACTTGAACACCCGCCGCTCCCCGGTCTTGCGGTGGCCCGCGAGCCAGACCTCGCCGAAGCCGCCCTCGCCGAGCTTCTTCTCCACCACCCAGTTGGGCCGTGAGGGCAGCGCCAGCCCCGGCGCCGGGCGCCAGCCGGGGATCGTCTCGCCGCCCGCGACCCGGCGCACCTGATCCGAATCCGCCGGCGGTGCCAGCGGTGCCGAGCCTGGGGCGCCGACCTCGAAGACCTCGCGCGCATCGACCGAGCCCGCAACCCTGTAGGCGCCGTGGGCCAGCCAGTGCAGATCGCCGTCCGGATCGAGGCCGCGGATGCCCGCCGCCGCGCTCTGGCGGGCCAGATCGAAGGCGGCGCGGGTCAGCAGGGTCTGGCGGGCCACGGCCAGCGACAGCAGGCGTTCCACCGTCGTCCGCGCCGCCCCTTCCACCTCCAGCGGCCCGTCTCCGGCCTCCTCCGGCAGCACGACCTCACCCAGGTGGATCCCCGCCCGCGCGGCGAGCTCCTCTCGTTCGCCCCCCTCAGGGAGGACCTGCCCGGCCTGCCGCGACCACTCGGCCAGCGCCCGGTGGTAGGCGAGGGCATAGCCGACGGCGGCGATCGGCCGCTCGAAGACGACCAGCCCTTCCACGCCGGCGATCTCCCGGCCGCCGTGCTCGTCGAGCAGGCGGTGCGCGATCCGTCCATGGCGGCGCGAGAGCTCCTCTCCGGCCTCGACCCACCTCTCGCGGCCGACCAGCTCGCCGGCGACCAGGGTCTTCAGCACCCCGCCGTCCTCGTTTCCCGCCAGCGCCGCCGCCACCGCTGCCGCCGACGACGGCCGGTCTCGGGGATCCGTCTTCAAGCAGCGCAGGATCACCCGCTCGACCGCCGGATCGAGCCACACCCCCAGGGTCGAAGGCGGCGGCGGCGCCGTCGTCATCCTCTGCGTCAGCGCCTCCACCGATCCGGCGTCGTAGGCCCGCCGGCCGGCGAACAGCTCGTAGAGGACCAGGCCGAGGGCGTAGAGGTCGCTTCTCGCCGTCACCTCCCGGCCGGAGAGCTGCTCCGGCGACATGTAGGCCGGCGTGCCGACGCCCACCTCGTCACCGTGGATCGACGCCGCCAGCGAAGCGATGCCGAAATCGGTGATCCGTGCCCGGCCCCGGCCGTCGATCATCAGGTTGGCCGGCTTCAGGTCCCGGTGGAGGATGCCCTCGCGGTGGATCGCCGCCAGTCCACGAGCCATCTCGCGGCCGACTTCGAGCGCCTTGACGTACGGCAGCCGGCCGATCCGGCGCTGCAGGGAGACCAGATCCTCGCCGTCGACGTACTCCATCGACAGGAAGGAGTGGCCGTCGACCTCACCGACGTCGAACACCCGACAGACGTTGGGGTGGGAGACCTGGCGCGCGACCTTGACCTCGTTCAGGAAGCGGGCCGTGCGCTTCTCGTCGCGCTCGTGGGCCTCGGGCAGGAACTTGAGCGCCACCGGCATCGCCAGCTTGAGGTCGTCGGCGCGGTAGACCTCGCCCATCGCCCCCTTGCCCAGCAGGCCGACGATCCGGTAGCGATCGGCCAGCAGGGTGCCTGGAGGAAACCGGCTCAGGTCGAGATCGGGCGGACCCCCGCCGACCTCGGTCGCCGACTCGTCCGCCGGGTGCCGGACGGTCGGGGCAGCCGCCTTCGGGTCGCCCTGTCGATGCGCCGGCGAGACCGGCGTCCGGTCGCGATCGGCTTCCACCAGGCCATCGACCGCCAGCGCGGGAAAGAGCGTTCCGCACGACCGGCAGGCGTCCGCCGCCTCCGGAACCTCCGAACCGCAGGATCGGCACTTCATCGTGCGTCACGCTTTCAACGCCCGGTAGAGCCAGGCCCGCGCCAGGCGCCACTGGCGCTCGGCGGTGGAGGTCGAGACCCCGAGCACCTCGGCGACCTCGTCGTGACTCAGGCCGCCGAAGAAGCGCAGCTCGACGAGCCGGCTCTTCTCGGGATCGACCTCGGCGAGGCTCTTCATGGCGTCGTCGAGGGCGACCAGGTCCGGGGGTTGCTCGCCGCCGATCTTGAGCTCCTCGTCGAGCACGACCGGGCGCACGCCGCCGCCCCGCTTCTGGTAGCCGTGGCTGCGGGCGTGATCGACCAGGATCCGGCGCATGGTCTGGGCGGCGATGGCGTAGAAGTGGGTGCGGTTGCGCCACTGGACCCGGTGCTGGTCGATCAGCTTGACGTAGGCCTCGTGCACCAGGGCCGCACTTTCGAGCGTGTGGCCCGGCCGCTCCCGGCTCAGGTAGCGGCGCGCCAGGCGCCGCAGCTCGCCGTAGACCAGGGGCATCAGGGCCTCCATGGCCTCCTGCTCGCCCTCGCCCCAGCGCTGGAGCAGGCGGGTGACGTGGTCTCTGGAGGGTGGCGTCATCGGCCTCGGCCTCAGTCTACAGGCTCGACCGCCCCGATCAGCGGCTGATTTGACGGATCCCGTCGGCGATTCCCGCGTTGGTCGGTTGAGCCCACCGAGCCGACGCTCGAATCCGGGCCATCCACCCACGGAGGAATCCGATGCCGACTCCACGCTTCAAGGCCAGCCGACAGCTGGTGAGCGTTTCTTCGCTATCGATCTCGGTAGCTCTCGCCCTCTGGGCCGGGACGACTCCGGCCCGGCCCTTGACGTTCTCCGAACCCACCGCCGCGGCGATGCGCCATGAGCTCCGGCGGATCCACTCCGACCTGGAGCAATACGGATGGCAGCTCTGGGCCGACCCGGCCCCCCACCAGGAGGCCAGCGCCAGTCCGGGACGGCTGGCCGAGTTTCACTGGCGGCTCGGTCCGATCGAGCGCCGATTCGAGGAGTGGACGGACGCCGCGACCGAACAACGGCCGGCGCAATTCGGCCCGATGCGCTCGGAGCTCGGGCGGCTGTCGGCGGACGTCCGAGGGTCTCTCGCCCCCCTCGGACATGCGCTGCGAGAGCCAGAAGGCGCCGGCACCGTCTCCGGCCTCGTCACCGGCGCCACATCCGGCGCTCCGATCGAGGACGCCGAGGTCCGGATCTACGATGCCGGAGGCATCCTGATCGCCTCCGCGCCCGCCGATGCGAGCGGCGCCTACCTGGTCTCCAGCCTGGCCGCCGGCACCTACTACGCCCGCACCGACAACCGGGCCGGCTACCTGGACCAGCTCCATGGCGGCCGCCCCTGCCTCGGCCGCTGCGACGTCACCGCCGGAGAGTCGATCGCGGTCGAAGTCGGCGGCGCCGGCATCGCCGACTTCGCCCTCCATCCCGGCGGCCGGCTCGGCGGCACGATCACCGACCACGCCACCGGCGACGGCATCGCCGCCGCCTTCGTCGACGTCTACGACGCCGGCGGCAACTGGGTCACCTGGGGCCACGCCGATGACGGCGGCGACTACCTGAGCCGGGCGGGCCTGCCCGCCGGCCGCTACTTCGCGGTGTCCTCGAACTGGCTCAGCTACCGGAACCAGCTCTACGACGACGCCCCCTGCTTCCCGTTCTGCGACGTCACCGTCGGCACCCCGATCGCGGTCGTCCCGGGCGCGACCACCGCCGGCATCGACTTCGCCCTCGAGCCCGGCGCCGCAATCGCCGGCACCATCCGCGATGCTGCCACGGGCCGCGGGATCGCCGAGTCCTGGGTCAGCATCTACGACGCGGACGGCAACTGGGTCACCGCCGCGGGCGCCGCCCCCGGCGGCGAGTACCGCAGCCCGGCCGGCCTTCCCGCCGGCAGCTACTTCGCGCTCACCGGCAATTTCCCCGGCTACTTGAACCAACCCTTCGGCGGCCGCCCGTGCTCGTCGTGCAAGGCCACCGGCGGCCGGTCGATCCGCGTCGGCGACCGCGAAGTGAAGCGCGGCGTCGACTTCGGCCTCGAGAGCGCGGGGGCGATCGCCGGGCGGGTGACCGACGCCGCGACGGGCAAGGGGATCGAGGGCATCTACGTCGACGTCTTCGACGCCGCCGGCGCCCCTCAGACCCACGGCGTCAGCGGGGAAGGCGGCCGCTACCTCTCGCGCGTCGACCTGAAGCCCGGCCTCTACTACGCCCGCACCGCCGGCGGACACGACTACGTCCACGACCTCTACGACCGCGTCTCCTGCGCCGACTGCGACGTCACCGCCGGCAAGCCGATCAAGGTCGCCTCCGGCGCCACCACTGGCGGCGTCGACTTCGCCCTCGAGCGCGGCGGCTCCATCGCCGGCAAGGTGACCGACGCAGCGACAAGCAAGGGGATCGAAAGCCTGCGGATCCGTGTCTTCGACGCCGGCGGCAACCAGATCACCTCCGCCGTCACCGGCGCCTACGGCGCCTGGGCCACCACCTTCGCGAGCCTGCGCCCCGGCACCTACTACGCCCGCACCACCGGGCGCCGCCACCCTGACCAGCTCTACGGTGGCCTGCCCTGCGAGGGCACCTGCGACGTCACCGCCGGCAAGCCGGTAGAGGTCGAGCCGGCGGCCGTCACCGGCGGCGTCGACTTCCGGCTGCGCCGCACTGGCGTCTTCGCCGACGGCTTCGAATCCGGCGACCTCTCCGCCTGGTCGTCCGTCACGCCGCCGGGTAGGGGATCGACCGCTTCCCTGCCCGAACGCACGGCCCGTCGCCCCCGCCCCCGGCGCGGTGAAATCCACCCCGCGGGGCGTGGCGCCCCACTCCATCCATGCCATGTTGCCACTGTAGCGATCAGTGGCGTCACCCCGTCGTGCCGGGCGCGTTGCCCGGCCGACAACTTAAGAAGCATTGCTCTCGAAAGGAGACCACCATGCCGAAGAAAGTGAAGAAAGACGAAGGAACGACGGAGAGGATCGTTGCGCCGCCGCCGCCACCACCACCCGACAGTCTTCCAGCCACCCTGGCTGACTTCGTCTCCCGGCTGGTCACTGACAACGACCTGCTCGCGGAGTTCTATTACTATCCCAACGTGGTGATGGATCGCGAGGGCCTGGTAGAGGAGCAGAGAGACCATATCACTACGGACCAGTTCCACGACCTCTGCGGCTACCTGCGCGGGCTCCAGCCGACCGTCATCCCAGACCCTCCCGGCACCAGGAACGACTAGCGACGCTCTGGATTAGGCAGGTGCCTTCCAGGTACCTGCCTGGCCCGGCGCCTGGAGAACAGGGTTAACTCCATTGCAGGAAGCTGTTAATCCGTTTTCTCAACCTCTATCCAGTTGAGTTTGAAATCGCCTTCTTCGGCGTAAAAACGTAGCCGAGTTGGGTCGTCAATTTCCAGTTTCAGACCTTTGATCAGGATAGAAGTCCAAGGTGTCGGCGGGAAGTCACGGCTCCCGGTCACGTCCTTGCCGTCGAGCTCGATGCGGAACCTGCCACCCTCGGCCCCGGCAACCCGGACGTGGATGGCGAAACAGCACGCAGGTTCCGGCTGGTCCAGCTCTACTGTGTATTCGAGCCACTCGCCCGCCTCGATCTGGCCCACGTGGTAGCCGCCGGAAGAATCATCCGTACGCCAGACGTCCACGTCTTCGAAACGATAGGCGGCCGCATAGCAAGGTTTCTCCGGTGCACAGACGTTGCCCCGCGTGGTGTCGTGGTAGGCCACTCCCAGGCCGCCGACGTCATAGTTCTCGGCCTCGATCCGGCCGGGCAGGAGGTGGGGCCCGTCGTCTCCATATGGCGCCTGAACCGGTGACGGCCTCACCCTGAACCAATCGAGGTTCCAACCTCCCGAGTCCATGTGTAAGGCCAGTTTGTGGTCCCCGCCCTCGAGCATCACCCGAGTGGCCGTCACCGTCCGCCATGGTGATGCAATGGGGGTGGCGAACGGGTAGACGTCGGTCACCGGCTCATCATCGATCTCGAAGTGGAGAGCTCCTGGCTCTTGAGGCCTGCCGCGCGGGGCGGCGACCCGGACATCGAAGTCATAGTAGCCGGCTTCGTCCACACGGACTCCATACTTCAGCCACTCCCCGTCTGCGATCATGACCACCTTGCAGCCACCGTCAGCTGTCAGCTGGAGGTCCACGTCCTCCTCAGGCTCATCGGGATTCTCGGGATTCCGACATTTCTGTCCAACGACATTATTACCCGGAGTCGTGTCGTAGTAATAGGCACCACCGAATCCGTAGCTCTCGGCCTCGATGAGCCCGGGAATGCCGAGGTCGAAGGCGGTGCTCGGCAGATCCACGCCGATGCGCACGAGGTCGCTGTGGATGGCTTGAATCTGCGTCCCTCGATTCATGCAGCTACTATCAACATCTTCACCGTAATGCAGCGCCACTACCAGGTGATCGTTGCGACTCAGCACCGGCGAGCCGGAACTGCCGAGCCGGGTGTCGCAGTAGTAGTTTACTACAGGCACCCCAAGGCTATCCGTCCCCAAGTTGTTGGCTGCGCAATAACCCTGATCCTGGACGTGCTTCGATCGAACAGCGATCCTCTTGCACTCGGCATTCGGGTGTCCCGGGATGTAGATTGGCTCACCTTGAACCGGGCCGGACTCGCGCAACCGGAGGAATCCGTACTCCTCTCCGGGATACTGCGGAAGCTGGACCAGAGCGTACTCCAGCTCCGGTGTCGAGCTGCCGCTGAGGTAATTGGCGCTCACAGCTTCGACTTTACCGCCGCAGAAGGCGAGTCCGCCACAGGTGCCGCAGTCACCGTACGCAGTTTCCTTCATGAGAACGTAGTCGGTATCGAGTGCGTGTTGACCGGTCTCGATACAGTGCGAGTTGGTCATCAAGTGACCCTGGTCGCCGACCAGCCAACCGGTGCAACCCCAATCACGGCCTGGCTTGTGAATCAGCAGAAACGCTACCGCCCGCGATTTGTTGTATATCTCAGGGTGGCTCTCCTCGTAGCACTGCGCCCAGCAGGAATCATCGACGCAGGTGAGCTCCGAACCGCGATCCGATATTTTGCCCTGGGAGTACCCGTGGGATATACGATCGATCTTCACTTCTTTTCCAGTGAGCAGGACGCGAGAGTAGAGTTCCACGAGAGCCGTGTCTCCGAGGATGTGGACGCCCCAGAAGCCTTTTTCCAACTGGTATCCCGCCTTCCCGCGTCCAGTGAAGGTCCACGAACGCGAGTTGTCCGGCGCACGAACCACCAAACGCGCCCCCTCCGGCAAATTGAAGTAGCTGAAATGAGGAGCGATGTAGCTAGCGCCTTCCACGGATAGCTCCTGTTGCCAGACGAGAGCTTCCGTCGTTCTTACCTCAAGTGTCTTTGGCGATTCATAGGCGCGCTCAAGCTCGTTTACCTCGCCGACAATGAGCGGCTCAGGCGTAGCCGTCTGTGCCGGAGGGCCCGCCACGAGGTAGATCAGAATGACTGTGGCGACAACGGCGTTGACTGCTGGACATCTCATAGTTTGTCTCCTTGTTCGATTCGACTATCTCACCTACTCGGGCGCCAAAGCCCGATACTCCGCCGCCTTCTCCGCTTGGCCCCAGACCTCGTACAGATCAACGATGCGCACCAACGCTTCTTGGGTATAACGCGACCGATCGTTCGTGCGGCTTTGAAGAATCGCGAAAGCGCTGAGCAGGTGTCGTTCGGCTTCTTGATAACGACCGAGGTCAGCCAGGGCTTCGCCGAGCACGCTTTCTGCATTGGCGATCTGCCAGTGACCAGCGGCCAGGGCGTTGGTGAATATCGTCACGGCCTCACGTGCTCGAGTCTCAGCTGCTGGCAGATTGCCCGTCTCGATCAGCGATTCTGCAAGGCCGATCTGGCTCCATGCCACTTGAGGGTGCTGGTCGCCCAGCAGCCGGCGGCGCATGGCCAGAGCCTCGCGATAAAGCGGCTGAGCAGCCTCGTGGTCGCCGCCGGCTCGCAGGCAAGAGGCGAGGAGGCTCAGACTGGTGGCTACGCGCGGGTGTTCTTCACCCAGCAGGCGACGGCGCATGGCGAGTGCATCACGGAACATTGACTCGGCGGTTCCAGTGTCACCTTTGGCCTGAAGCAACCACGCGAGACTAGTAAGACTATTTGCCACCTCTGGGTGCTCTTCGCCGAGTGACCTGCGTAGGATTCTCAAGGACTCACGATAAAGGGGCTCAGCGCCTGCGTAATCACCTTTGGACGCCAGCAGGAGCGCTAGGTTCTCCATACTGTTAGCCACGTCTGGGTGCTCGTTACCCAGCAACCGACGCCAGAGCTCCAGCGCTTCGCGGAGGAGAGACTCCGCAGTATTCAGGTCGCCCTTACGCTCAAGGATGAATGCAAGGCTGTTGAGACTGTCAGCAACGTCGCGATTCTCATCGCCCAGTAGCCGACGTTGCATCGCCAGTGCCTGGCGCGTCGGCGGTTCGGCTCCTTCGTAGTCGCCTTTGGCAATCAGCAGAGAACCCAGGTCGAACAGTGTCTCCGCTACTTCGCGGTGCTCCTCACCCAGCAACCGACGCCGCATCTCGAGAGCCTGGCGATAGAGCGGCTCGGCGGTCGCGTAGTCGCCCTTCTCCTGCAACAGCCAGGCGAGGTCGTGGAGGCTCGCCGCCACGTCGACGTGCTCGTCGCCGTGGACTTGCCGCCGCAGAACGAGGGCGTTCTCGAGCAGCGGAGTCGCTGGTTCATAGAGGCCGAGGCTGCGGTAGACGACGCCGATGGTGTGCATCAATCGGGCCTGGATCTCGGGCTGATCGCCGAGCTCCTGCTCGATCTTCTCGGCGCC
>JAAELT010000618.1 GCA_024226315.1 bacterium
CCCGATGTCGATCGACAAGATGGAACGCCTCGTCACCGAGCTCTTCCGCGCCGAGCAGCCCTACTCCTGCCCCCACGGCCGGCCGGTGGTGCTGGTGATGGGCGACGCCGAGCTGGAGCGCCGGTTCGGGCGGCGGTAGCGCGGGCCGCGGATGCGTCAGTCGCTCGATCCGATGCTGACCTCGATGGCATCCTTGCCCTTGCCGATGATCAGAAGCCCCTTATTGTCAGCTGCCTCGATGAGAGCTTTATAGAGCTCCGGCGTCAGCTTGCCGACGGCCTTCATTTTTTCGTCCCAACTGAGCTTGTCGGGCTCGATACCGTTTCGCTTCAGAAACTCGTCTGCCGAGATCAGCTCGCTTGGTACGGTCTCGCCGAAAAAGTGGGAATACTCCCTCTTCTTGACCAGATTCAGCTTCTCGAATAGGGGAAACTGTACCTTCAGGTAGTACCGGACTTCCTTCTTATTCTTGACGACCCTGGCTCCGGTCGTCTCGCTGGCAATTGCGATTCCAAGCGATCCTCTCACCGGCACATTGTCATATCCCTTTGCCGAGAGCCCTTCCGCGACCTGGTCTGCTAGAGTAGATTCCGGTTTTTGTTTATCTTCCGGTACACCCGCATAACAGGACAAGAGTGTGATACCACCGATCGACTTGTCTTTCGGCAGACTCTTCTTGTCGTTGGTCAGCACGTCGACGACTCCCTTGGCATCGTAGTCTCCGATCTTTCCCGGTGCTCCGTGGGAGACGATGATCAGCCGCTCCTGTTCCTGCATGCCGGAGAAATCAGCATTCTTTCCGAAATCGGCTACAGGTCCCCCGGCTCGTGCCACCGCGTAGTTGATCGAGGACATGACGATGATGTCCTCCTCGTCCGCTTTGTCCTGGCGGGCAACAGCTGCCATTCTCTGTATCGTAGATTGATCCTTCGCGGCATCGTCGGCGTTCGTGTCTGTCTGCCGCCGCTCGCCGTATGCGAAAGTAGCCGCCGGGCCGCAGTCCGGGCGTAGGACTTGGACGTCGCCGAAATTGTGCCCGAGGCGGGTCGCTTCTTCGACCGCCTGTGAATCCATGGTGTTTCCCGCGGTCTGGGTCGGGCTCGCGGTTGGCTGGCTTCTTGCCTGCAGAACACCAGCCGAAGCGTTCAGCGGCGGTATTGCGAACGGCCGAGATGTCAGCTGAGGATCCACGGGTGGCTTCGATGGGGCCACAGTCGTGGATCTGCCGATTCTCGGGTACTTCAACGCTCCGCTCCTCGCCTACTCGACCAGCGCATTTCGGGTTGGCGGACCGGCGTTCGACGCGGGTGCCAGGGCGCCGAGAACCTGATTCGAGCTCAGCTTTTTGCCATCGTATCCAACGCTGCTCGACCGGTCAAGCTCCGGCGGGTCTCGGAGGGCCAGCACCTCCGGCGAGGCCGAGCTCGACGCGCAGGCGCTGCGCTCCAAGCTGCTCGACGCCCTGGCCGCCAGCATGGCCTGCCAGGCGGCGGTCAAGATGCACCACCCGATGTCGATCGACAAGATGGAACGCCTCGTCACCGAGCTCTTCCGCGCCGAGCAGCCCTAC
>JAAELT010000619.1 GCA_024226315.1 bacterium
CGGGCGCCGTCCACAGCGACAGGGTCGCCTCGAAGCGTTCCTTCGCGACTTCGGAGCCATAGTCGGTCGCGACCGTGAACGAAACCCGCAGCACGTGCCGGCGGGCGGACCAGCCGCGGATCATCTTCGAATCGTCCGTCTCCTCGAGCTCGGTCGCCAGATCCTCGATCCGCGACTTCTGCCATGGGCTCATATCCAGCGCGCTCGCCGTATGGGCGTCGAGGTCGTGGTAGGTCTTCGATTCGGGATCCACCGCGAAAGTCGGGCTGCCGGCGCCGCTCGACACCACGATGTGGCTCTTTTCTTTGTTCTCGTATTGAACGCGGAACATCTCGCCCGACGCCCACGCCCGACCGGTGGACTCGGTAGTCTCGTCGGTGGCGGCGCTCAGCTCGGAGATGGTGAACCGGTAGGTCGTGGCGTCGGCGGCCTCACCGTTTCGAACCGTATCCGATGGCAGGTCGACGAAAACGATCTCGCCGGAGCTGTGGGGCCTGAGCTCACCGTTTCCCAGCAGGTCATAGGTCCAGACGTCGAACCTGCTCTTGCCGCCCGGGAAGTAGCGGTACTCGAAAGTGAACGTCACCTGCTCTTGAATCTCGCCGGGTCGGACCCCGGGCCGAGTCTCCTCGCAAGCCAGGAGCTCGACATGGGGCTTCTGCTCTCGAAACAGGGTCTGGATGTCGTCGGGACAGTCCGGTGATGCCGAGCCGCAGGCCATCAGGCCGAGGGCCAGGGCAAGGGCCAGAACGCCGGCTGGAGCTTCGGCGCGATCAAGATCTGACATTCACTTCTCCCTCTTCTCTTTCGATCGACGATTTCCGTGTCTCACGCGGCCGCGCGCGCGGCCCGGCTGCCGAGTGTACGGCTCGTGCCGACGGCTCATTCGAAGTGATCGCCCGCCCGAACAGTGGTGCGGCCCTTTGCGACCGCCCTCATCTTGTACTCCGAAGAGTGGTGCTAGACACTGCTTCTGAGGGCGCCTGCCCGTGACCGACTTGTCCTGGTCAGGTGGAGGCGGGGCTGCAGCCGGCGCGCGGCTGTTGAATAGGCCGCCTGCGGGAACCGTAGCTGATTCCATGACGGACTCGACGCTGCTTCTGGTTGGAATCGCGGTGATAGCCCTGGGTGATCTGAATCTCACCAGATCTGGACGCAGGAGCTGGATGCACCTGGATGACAATCAGAAGGCGATCTTTGGTAGAGACGAGAACCTGCTTCCAGGGGTGGAGCTGGTTTCGGGTCTCCAGCTCTGGCTACCGATGATCGGCATCCTCTGCTCTGTCTTTGTCTACCAGTCGACGGTGGACACCATGATCCAGCTGAATATCCCGGATCTGGCACTGGCTTCGCTGTATACAGGCTCCGGCATGTTCTTGTTCTACGTCCCCGCCGCACTCCTGGGGTGCGCCAGCACCGAGTACGCGACGCAGTTCGTTTCCGCAACGCCCTCGAGCAAATCTGGGCGCCGGCAAGACGAGTCCTTCTGGCGCTGGGTGGTCGGAGCCGGGTTCCTGATGACCGGCGCCGGCTTCATCTCTCTCGTCGGTCTACCCCTGCTGGTCGGGGTGCCTTTCGGCCTGGCCCTATTGCACCAGCGGTTCGGCTACCGAGCGAAGCATCTCGAGAAGTGCGCCCAGGCACGGAGGGTGGCCCTTCAGTTCCCCGAAGGCGGTGCGGAGTCAGGCACGACGGCGCGGAGCTGCCCCTGAGAGGGCCAGCAGGAATCAGGTGTCACGCACTTCTCGGGTGGGTGTCACGCACTTCTCGGGCGTCAGTCCTGACCGAGGTGGCCCACGAAACCGGAGGCCACTTCACCCGCCGTCCACGCGCTCCTGCCGGGATCGCTCGCGACCGTGCTTTCGTTCCTGGCTCAGCTCCCAGCTCAGCGAAAACGAGATCACGGTGCGGATGACGACGATCACGCCGCGGGATGCCGGGGTGCCGGATGCCGGGGTGCCAGCCACCTCGGTCCGGATGTCGGGGTGCCAGCCACCTCGGTCAGCCCGAGGCCGGCCCGGGTCCGGCCGGCAGGGAGTCGGCGTTCTCCGGCGGGACCCCCCCGAAGAGTGGTGCCAGACACCACTTCTGAGCGGAAATGAGACAACGGGACGGCTCTTTCCGCGTAGCTCTATGGAGACCCAGGTCAGTGCCGAGAAGAGTCCTGTAACACCCGCACCACGGGAACAGGACCACCACTACCCAACTGGAGGAATTGAAATGAAGAGAACACCCCCACGAGTTCTTTTGCTGGTCGTGCTCGGCTTGTGCTCTGTCCGCCTGGCCATAGCCCAGGTGATATTGGATCAGGACGTTGCCACCGAACAAGGCATGAAAGGGCTGAGCGCGGCAGCCCATGAATTGAACGATCTCTATTCACCGAGTGCATACATCGGCAAAGGCAGCCTCATCAAGTTTCCGCTCACCGGTGGCCAGGTCGTCACCGGAAGGGTCTCGGCGATGAGGCCGAGAAATCGCTTTGGCGCCGAAGGCGACCTCTTGGGAGGATCGGCGATCAACGGGGGAGGGTCGGCGATCAGCGGGGGAGGGTCGGCGATCAGCGGGCGAGTGGTCTATGGCGAGCTGCAGGGCGGAGCCACCGGAAAGTTTCAGCTTCTCGACGACCAAGGAACCCTGAGAAGCAACGTCGAGGTCGTCACCTCATCCACGGAAAGTACCCTCTACCGCATCTCGACGACCGAGAACCTGGGGAGCGTGGTCTCGGGAACGACTCTGCCGCATTCCGAGCTCATGTGCGACGAAGACAGCAACAGCTTTCTCAAGCTTCAGTAAGGACACCAGGACATGTACAAGAAAATCATTGCGATCGGCCTCCTGTCGTTCACTCTCGGCTCGTCGTTGCGAGCGCAGACCGTCGAAGATCAAACGGGCGCCGCCTATCCGTCGGATCACGAGTTCCTCGACCGCCTCGACTACTCGTATCCTGGCGCAGGGTTTCCAGTGCCTCAATTATCCAGCGCACCGGGAGCTTCAGGTGCAATCTACTTGGACTTCAACGGAGGCTACGTCGTCCGGGACCTGGGGACCTTCTCCATCTCCTGTTTCGTCAAAGCACCCGGCGTCGAATCTCTCGATGCCAATGACGCCGAAGCCATTTTTGATGTATTTGCGCAGGTCGCTGAGAGCTTCCGGTCTTTCGACGTGAATGTGACAACGAAATTAGCGGACTTCCTGTCCGTGCCAGAGACTCATCGCACTTGGCTCTTTTTCACATCAGACAGCAGCGGAGGGTGGGGCGGAGGTTTTGGGCAAGACAGCCGTCCTGCATTGGCTCACTGGCCCAATGGGCTCCTCGCGGTTCACGAGCTGGGCCATAACTACGGGAATAGGCACTATGGTATTCCGGGGGGAGGATCATTTGACTACTATTATGGTCACGTCAGCGGAATCCTGGACTTCCCGAGGTGGAACACCTTCATGGGGTATTTCTACGTTGGCGACATGCTTCAATGGACGAAGGGCGAGTACTACAACAGCCATGCCGCGGGCAGCTCGGCTTTACCGGACAATCTCGCGAACATCGCTGCTCGCTCTCCCTATCGAGCAGACGACCACGGGGATAGCGCCTCCTTCGCAACGGTCTTGAGCTCGGACTCAGAGAAGAGAGGTGTCATCGAGCAGACCACCGATACGGACTATTTCAGCTTCACGAGCGGCCCCGGAACCATCACCATCGACGTGCTGTCCCTGGCGACGCATCCCGAGCTGCCGCTGATCGGGAGCTACTACGGAGTCGCGCATCCCGCTCTGGATCTGAGCATCAAGCTCTTCGACTCTTCAGGCGAGGTCGCGGCGTCGAACCCGAGCGCGGAGCTGGACGCCCAGCTCACTTTCGAGGCACCGGTGGAAGACACCTACTATCTGAGCATCGAGGGCACCGGCCTCGGCGACCCGTTGAACAATCCCGCCAACGGCTACACCGAGTATGGCTCCCTTGGATCCTATTCGGTCTCGGCGTCATTCTCGACCGCGTTCGTTCCGGATCTGCGAGTGTCGAGCTTCCAAACGCAGCTCTGGAATCCGCATCCGGGAGACCCGGCCTACGCTCACATCAAGCACCTTCGGTACTTCGGCCAGGTCAAGAACTTCGGCGGCGCTCCCGTCGGCACGCTGGGCCGACTGCAGATGTACAAGCACCACGAGCCTGACCTCAGTGACCCGGGCGCGCCCGCGCCGGCTTTCGAGGACCTCGCCCACGCTCCATCGTATTGGGTCAGTGTCCATGCGGAAGGCATGGGCATCTACACCGACGTCGACGGCCGACAGGCGGGCGAATTCGACGAGACGCTCGTCATCGATACCGAACTCCTGCCCGAGGGGATCTACTACCTGTACGCCTATTGCGATGATCCCAACACGCCAGGTGGAGATGCCGTCGAGGAGTCTGACGAGACGAACAACGTGATGGTCCTGGATCTGGATCCCGATACGCCTGGAGCCCAGGGATACGTTCTCGACCGGTCCGGTGGGTGAGCACGGCGCTGCACGGTAGAAGGCGCCAGACCCCTAGAAGCGGTGCCAGACACCGCTTCTAGGGGGCCCGGATCCAAGACGGCACCGCCATCGTGAGCATCGAAACGCGTGAACCGGGCGGTCAGGCCGAGGTTCGCATCGATCTCGAGAGCGGTCAGCTCGTAGAGTCCGGGCGTGCACCTCCACAGTCGGTTCCAGCCGAGTCGTAGTCGGCCTTGGGCACGGTCTTGCCGGTGGTTGAGCGGCGCGATGAGGTTCGCCGGACCTCAATCTTCGATGAAAGTGAAGGACTCAAGGATCTTTGCTATTTGAGCCGCCGCATCCGAATCGCTGACGTCGCAAGTGACGTGTAGACCCCATGCATCCTCGGAGTCTGAAACCAGCAGTGATTCGGTGACGAAAGGATGGCCGCGGAGGGTCGCGGAAAGTGATCGACGAAAAGCAGGCAGACCCTGTCGCTGCACCTCGAGCGTCTCCTCGGTGAAGCTGGAGGCTCCTTTGGCCTCGAATGCCGTACGAAGGTTGCGGAGAATAGAGGCACTGCCCCGGGCCAGGTCGTATTCTCCGGGATTGCTGCCGTTGTAGAAGAGGGCATTCACGTGAAGAGCTCTGGTTCGGCACGACGCAACTTGGAGACCACCAGAGCTGGCTTCCTCGAGCAATTCTGGCTCGCATGGCAGTAGGGCCTCGATCCGACCGCCGAACAGTGGGCGTTGAACCAAGACGTCTTGCCTCGGAGGGCACGCGCCGAGGGTGAGCGAGAGCAGAATGAAAGCGAGAAGTTGTCGCATCTCGACAAACAGTAACAAACGACGACCTACCATCGCGCTTACAGCCTCCTGCCGCTGAAAATCAGCCCTCTGCAAACCGTCGGCTAGTCGCCGAGAAGCTGAATCCGGTCTGCGATCACCGCCCTGGCCGTGTGGGGAATGGTGACCCGGTCTCCGCATGTCCGGACGTCCGTAGGTCCGCAAGATCTCGTCGGCCGGGCGGCCGGGCAGAACTCTGACTCCGCATTCTGTCTCACCCTGATGATGCTGATGATGATTCCCCTCCTCTGGAATTCTTATTCTGCTCTTCTTCCCTTTCCGGCCGAAACCTGATTTCCGCCGTAAGGGAATGATCGTCAGCATCATCAGGATCGTCAGCACGCAGCCGGCGCCCCGGGGCGAAAAGCCAGCTCTGCCGGGGTCTTTTTCTGCCGGCAGTAAGATCGGCGATCCTGACGATCCGGCGGCGCCCGCGGCTCCGGAGAGCCCGCGACGCACTTTGGAGTCACGATTCGAGCGCACCGAATTGCGTCTTCGCCGGGCAGGACGCGATTTCGCGGGCCGAAATCGCGTCCTCGCCGCGGAGCGGGCGTTCCTCATCGTCAGGATCGTGTCCCCACCGGCGAGCAAGCGCCCCGTGGCTTCGAGATCGAGGTCTGCGGCCGCGAGCGAGGGATTCTGGGCGTGAGGCCGGGGCATGGTCATTCATGGTCCGACGTCGTCGATCTGCGACGCCCACGCCTTGGGCACCATGCCGCGCGCGACCAGCGCGCCGTCCCGGTGCCGACAGACTCCCAGGCCGATGACGTCGCCGCGGTGGCGGCCGAGGACGTAACCGGGACCGTCGATCAGCGCCTCGTCGATTCGGATCTCGCGGCCGAAGACGAAATCCATCACCCGCCGGTCGTCGAGGTCGAGGAGGTTGCGCCGCGCGTGGTGCCCGAAGGCCACGGCAGCGGCGCTGGTGGGCCGCGGATACTTCATGCCGGCATGGAAGAAAGGGATGCCGACGGCCAGCGGCTCGGGTCGGCGCGGCAGGCGCAGGTCGCGGCGGACGATGCCCAGCCGTCCGGCCGTCTTGCGGCCGTTTTTCTTCCGGAAGACCAGGTGGCCTTCAAACAGTGATCGCGGGATGCCGAAGCGCTCCTGAAGCACGGCGAGATACGGCTCTGGATCCACTTCCTCGACCACCTCCGCGACCTCGCGTGGCGGCTGGCCTGGTCGCTTGTCGGTCGCGTCGGCGCTTTTCTCGATCACCGCCACGAAGAAGCCGCCGGTGTCGTTGTGGTGCGGCCAGACGCGCATCGCCTTCTCCAGCTGCTCGCCGAAGCGCTTGCCGCGCCAACGGTTGAGCCCGGGGGAGCTCTGGAGCCCTTCGATCCTCGCCGGCAGCAGCCGCAACGACCCGGGCTCCGCGCCGTGCAGCAAGGCGGCCACCACCGCCTCGTTCTCCTCCGGCGCGTAGCTGCAGGTCGAATACACGACGCGGCCGCCGGGCCGGACGCGCTCGATCGCCTTGCGCAGGATCGCCAGCTGGCCACCACTGCGCGCGCCGGGGCGGGTACGCAGGAGCCGGTGCAGCACCTCGGGGTTCTTGCGTGTGGTGCCCTCGCAGGAACAGGGTACGTCGGCCAGCACCCGGTCGTAGACGCCGACCGTGGCTGGCAGGTTGGCGGCGTCAGCGTGCAGGATCGCCGCGCTGGTGACGCCGAGTCGCGCCAGGTTGCGGCGCAGCACGCCGATCCGGTGGCGGTTCTTCTCGTTGGCGATCACCGTGCCGCGGTCCTCCATCTGAACGGCGGCCTGCACCGTCTTGTTGCCCGGTGCCGCGCACAGGTCGAGCAAGCTCTCGCCGGGCCGGGGGTCGAGCAGGGCGATCGGGATCAGCGACACCTCCTCCTGCACGTGGTACCGGCCGCTGACGTAGGCCAGCGTCTTGCCGGGCCTGGCGCCGGCCGGCAGACGGAAGGCACCCGGATGCCAGGGCAGGGGACTGGCCTCGATGCCGTCCCGCGCCAGCCGCTCGGCGAGGCCGGGTGGATCGATGTTCAGGGTGTTGGCCCACACCACCTGGGGCAGGGGTCGGGCGAGCGCTTCGGCGAAAGCAGACCAGTCGTCGATCAGCGGCCGGTAACGCTCGAAGGGGGAGAGGTCCATCCGGGAGAGACTACCGCGGCTCGATCAGGCGTAGGATCGAACGGCCTCCGGCCTCGGCGCGCAGCAGGATCTCGGCGCGGCCGTCACCGTCGAAGTCGGCGACCCGGGGGCCGGAGTGATCGTACTCCGTGTCCGAGTCGATCTCGCCCTCGCCGAGATGGATGGTCAGCGCAATCCCCGACGAGTCGGCGAGGTTACGGACCTCGAAGCTCCAGCGCGCCTGCTTCTCGACCACCAGCTTCTTGCTCTCGGGCAGGCCGCGGAAGACCCGCAGGCGGGCGTCGTCGTCGAGCGTCACCAACTCACCGACGCCGTCGCCGTCGAAATCGTGGCCGAACGTCCACCGGGCTTCCGGCGCCGTCAGCACCGACCGGCGCGGCGTCCGGAAGAAGCCGCCGTTGCCCTTGCCCCGGTAGGCCTCGATCACCAGCTTCTTGGCGCCCAGCCCGTCCGGTTGGACGACCACCAGGTCTTCGCGTCCGTCGAGGTCGAGATCCGAGACGTGGACGCCGAGCGGGTACCAGTGGCGGGTGGCGGTCTGGATCTCGAGCGCCGGCGGCGAGCCGGCGCGGGTTCGGTCGGCGCGCAGCGGGAAGACTCGCAGCTTCTTCTTCTCCAGGAGACCGAGCTTGTCGGCGTCGAGCGCGGCGACGGCGAGCGCCGGGCGGCCGTCGATCGACAGGTACCAGCTCTGGGCGATCCGCTCGTTTGCGGAGAGCTGGCACCAGACCTCGACGGGCGCGGTTTCCGGTTCGGCCGCGTCGAGATCGATCAAGGTGGTCAACAGCCGCCGCTTGCCCTGTGCCTCGGGACCCACGGCGACGAGCGTGGCGGCGCCGTCGCTGGCCAGCAGATGGACGGGCGGGGTCCACAAGCGCAGACCGCCCGGCACCCGTCGCGCTCGCATCGGCAGGTCGGCGCCGGCCGCGGCGGTGGCCCCTCCGACTCCGAGGTGGAAGACGTCGAGCCGTCCGAGCCGAGGCTGCGGAAGCAGGGGTCGATCGGGCCGGAGCAGGCCACGGCGCGCCAGCACCGACAGATCGAAGCCGGCCGCCTCGAGGATCTTCCTCGGCCGCGAGCCTTCGGCCTGTCGGTCGAGCGAGTAGAGAATACCTGGCTCGCCGAGGATCACCCTCCGGCTCCCGTCGCCAGCGACGTCGATCGCGGCGATGGTGTCGATCTCGGCGCCCAGGCCGGAGGCCAGCTGCTCGATCGAGGCGACTCCATCGTCGTCGACCGTGACGCCGTGGAGCGAACGCGGGCCTGTCGGATCGTCCTCGGGCACCAGCAGCACCACCAGGGAAAGGTGGTCGCCGGCCGTGCTGACAGGCCCGTCGAGGATCAGTCCGGGCAGCACTGCTTCGACGATCTCGGCGTCCGCGAGCTGCCGCACTGAGACTCCGACCTCGGGGGGCGGCGGTGGCTCGTCTTGCTCCGCGCCGGCCGCGGCGCCCAGCAACACACGGCCGCCGGCAGCGGCACCCAGCAGTAGGCAGCCGGCGACGAGCGACGCGAGCCTCATTCGCCGTCTCCGCTCAGGTAGAGGTCGAGCCTCACGGGCGGCGTCACCCCCGGCTCGGTGATCTTCTGCGGCTGGATGACGAGCAGGTCGGTGAGACCGTCGCCGTCGAGATCCTTGACCTGCACCAGCTTCAGATCCCGCGGCTCTTCCTTCAACCGGACTTTCAGGTCGGGCTCGGGCGGATAGAAACAGCCTTCGCGCCCGCGATGGATCGAGACGTCGCGGCCGCGCCCCATCTGTACGAAATCGGCCTTGCCGTCGGCGTCGAAGTCGCCGGCGAACTGGGACAGCTGTCCGATCCGGAGGTCGTCGAGGTCGAGCCGGAACTTGCCCGACAGGTCGAGCCCCTTCACCTGCCGGAAGCGGCCTTCGTCGCCCTGGCACCAGACGTGGAAATCGAGGCCGATCGAGATGCGATGAGTGGCCAGGATGCGCACGGCCTGCATGAGCGAGAAGTCGAGAGTCAGGGTGACGAGGTCCTGGCGGCTGTCGCCGTCGAGGTCCTGGAAACCCGCGGGCAAGCGGATCTCGTTGTCGCCGTAGTCGTCGTCGCCGCCGCCGTCGAAGGAGTATCCGATCGCCCGGAACTCACCGTAGGGCTCTTCGGCCCTGGAAAGATCGGAGCCCATGCGGAACAAGCGGTACCGGAAGGGTGGCTGCTTGGCTTCCCTCATCCCCTTGCGCATGCCCGCATCCCCGTCGGCCAGGTCGGACTGGGTGACATATTCGGCGACACCGTCGCCGTCGATGTCACCGAAGTGAGCTATGAATTCTTTCTCTTCGTCATCTTCGGACTCGCTGTCACTGTCGTCGTCGTTCTCGACATCGCTCTCGGTTTCCTCCTCTTCCTCGCCGATTCCGACCGCTGCCTCGAAGCGTCCGTCACCGGCGCCCAATAGGACGTGAAACCGCCCCCAGTCGCCGCGACCGTGCCGCAGCAGCAGATCGCTCAGCCCGTCACCGTCGATGTCGCGGACCTCGGGGAGCGGCACGGTCCTCGCCATCGACGTCTTGGTTCTCCGCTCACGGGCCGGCCACACGAGGCGCGCCGCGGGCTCGGCCGCGAAGCCGCCGTCGCGGCTCGGGTAGACGGCGGCGCCACCGTTCGTGGGCAGCAGCAGGTCCCGGCCGCCATCGCCGTCGAGATCGTGAGCCAGGCCCAGGTCGGGCACGAAGGCGCCGGTGCGCGCCAGCACCGGAGTCTCGGTGAGGATCGGCACCAGCTCGGCGCGGGCCACCGCGCCGGCGCCGGTGAGTCGCAGCACCGAGATGCCATCGTCGGTCAGGGCGAGGATCGGCAGCTCCGGGGTGCCGATCTCGAGCGAGAGGACATCGCGGTCGAGCTCCAGGGGGGCCCTCAGCGGTCGATAGCCGTCGTCCGTGGCGAGGAAGACCCACAGCTCCCGCCGGTCGATCAGCGAGGGCACGATGGTCAAGACCTCCACCAGCCCGTCGACGTCGTCCATCTCGGTGGATTCCTCGATGCCGATCTGGTGCCACTCGGTGAGCGCGACGACCACCACCAGGTCGTGCCGCCCATCGACGTCGAGATCGGCTGGCAGGATGGTCGCGGGCGCGCCCGGCAGCTCGAGGCCGACGTAGCGGAGCTCGAGCCGGTTTTTGCGCGCCGCTCCAGGAGCGGCGAACAGCATGGCGGCGAGCACGGCGGTGAGGATTCGACGGGGATTCTCTTTCATGGTCTCATCGGTTTGTAACGACGGGCGTTGCGCCGATGTTACAGCCCCGGTGGGACCACCCGCATGGGCGGCTCCGGGCGCGATGATCTCTGCTACGATCGCGCTTCCATGGAAGTCTCCGCCGCCATCCAGACGTCGAGCACGTCTCAGCGTGCCGAGCGCCTCGGGATCACCGTGCGCCGGCTGTTGCGGCGGGGTGCGCGGCGCAAGATCTCGAAGCTCCTCGAAGAGGTGCGCGCCGAGGACGTCGCGGTCATGCTCCGCGCCTTCACGCCGGGCGAGCAGTCCGGGCTGTTCAAGATCCTGACCGACGACTTCCCGCAGGCGGCCAGCGACGTCTTGATCGAGCTCGAGCCCGAGACCCGGCGGGCGATCCTCGAACAGATGAGCGCGACCCAGGTGGCGAAGATGCTGGAGCTGGCGGCGGTCGACGACGCGGTCTCCCTGCTCGAGGAGCTGCCCTCGGAGCTGCAGGAGCAGGTGCTCGAGATCGTCGATCTCGAGGAACGCTTCTCGGAGGTTCAGGCCCGCCTGACCTACGAGGACGACACCGCCGGCCGGATCATGGACTCGGAGTTCGTGGCGCTGGAGGAGGAGACCACCGCCTCGGAGGCGGTGGCCCAGGTGCGCAAGATCGCCCGCGACGTCGACATGATCTCCTACCTCTACGTGGTCGACGCCAACCAGCGGTTGATCGGCGTCAGCACCCTGCGGCAGTTGCTCCTGGCCGAGCCCGACCAGACCCTCGGCGAGATCATGAACGCGTCGATGATCAAGGCGCACACTTCCACCGACCAGGAAGAGGTGGCCCAGCTGGCGGCGCGCTACGACCTGCTGGCGATCCCGGTGGTCGACGGTGACGGCCGGTTGGTGGGCATCGTCACCATCGACGACATCATCGACGTCTTCAAAGAAGAGGCCACCGAAGACATCTTCAAGATGGCCGGTACCTCGGAAGACGAGCTGGTCTATCAGGATCGCTCGTTCAAGGTCGCCGGCATCCGACTGCCCTGGATCATCTTCAACATGTTCGGCCTGCTGCTGGCCGGTTACGTGACCACCCGGTTCGAGAGCGCATTCGATGGCATGAGTCTGACGCTGATGTTCTTCTTCGTGCCTGTGATCATGGGCATGGCCGGCAATATCGGCTCGCAGACGTCGACCATCGCGGTGCGGGGCCTGGCCACCGGCCGCCTGGGGCTGGGTCGGGGAGACGTCCGCCACTTTCTCTGGCAGCAGGTCAAGGTGGGAGCGGTGCTGGGCGTGACCTGCTCCGTGGTGGTTGCGGTGTTCGCGTATTTCTCGGGCAACAACCCGATGCTGGCGGTCGCCGTCGGCTCGTCGCTCTTTCTCTCGGTGCAGCTCGCCTCGTTCACGGGCGTGTTGGTCCCGGTCGTCTTTCAGCGCATCGGCTTCGACCCGGCGGTGGCCTCGGGACCGCTGGTGACCACCGCCAACGACGTTCTCGGTGTGGTCATCTACTTCCTCCTGGCGAACCTGTTCTTCAGCGTGCTGACGTTCTGAGGCAGAGGACCGCGGACTCATGCGGAGCCTGAGCGCCGAAGCCCTGCTGCTCGACGCGATCAATCTCCACGAGCGGGACCGCATCGTCAGCTTCCTCACCGCTCGCTGGGGCAAGAAACGCGGGGTTGCGCGCGGGGCGCGGGCCAAATACAGTCGTTTCGCAGGACAGCTACAACCCCTGGCAAAGGTCGCGGTGACCTGGTTCGAGAAGGAAGGCCGCGATCTGGTACGGATCTCAGACGTCGAGCTGGTGCGCCCGGCGAGCGGGCTGCAGAGCGATCTCGAAGGGATCCTGCTGGGCAGCTACCTGGCGGAGCACATGATGGAGTTCGCGCAGGAGAACGAAGACTCGGAGAAGCCGTTCCGTCTTCTCGACTCCACTCTGGAGGCGCTGCTCGAGGGCTGCGACCGAAATCTCGCGGCGCGCTATTTCGAGATCTGGGTGCTGCGCCTGAACGGCATTTTCCCGGTGCCCCACGAGTGCCCGCTATGCGGCTCTCCGATCGCCGATTCCGCCGCCTTCATCGAGTCCGAGGCCGCCGTGGTTTGCCGGCAATGCGGTGGCGGAGCGAGTCGCCAGCGGATCGGCGGGCCGGAGCTCGATTTCCTGCGGCGTAGCGCGCGCGAGAACCTCGAGCAGCTTTCCGAGCGACCACCGGCGGTGGGTACCCTCGAGCGGATCGAAGGCCTGTGCGCCAGTGTTCGGCGCGGCTTTCTGCAATCGGAGCTCAAGAGCTACCGGGTCATGAAACGTACCCTGGCGGACGTCTGACATGGGCGATGCCCCGGCGACCGATCCCACGCTGTCTTTGCAAGACGCCGTATTGCGGCTTCAAAGCTTCTGGTCGGCACAGGGATGTCTCCTGCTGCCGCCGTGCGACTTCGCCGTGCCCTACGCCACGCTGCAGCCCGACGCCTTCTTCGCCATCCTGGGCGCGGCGCCGTGGCGAGCGGCCTACCTGCAGCCGGTGCGGCGGCCGCTCGACGGCCGTTTCGGCGAGCATCCCTACCGGCTGGCCAAACACCTCCAGCTCCACGTCGCGCTCAAGCCTCCGCCCGCGGACGTACAGTCGCTGTTCCTGGACAGCCTCCGTGCCCTCGATCTCGATCTCTCGATCCACGACCTGCGTTTCGAGGAGTGGGCCTGGGAGGCGAGCTCTCTCGGCGCCCGCGGCTCGGGCTGGCACGCGTTGCTCGACGGCCTGGGCGTCACCCGCCTGACCTTCCTGGAGCGCCTCGCCGGGCGCGACCTCGATCCGGTGAGTGTCGAGATCTCCTACGGCCTCGAGCGGCTGACGATGCTGCTCCAGGGCGCCGCGGACGTCTACTCCGTCGACTGGTCGGCGGGCGGATCGGAGATCGGTCGGCTGCGGCGCAACGACGAACGGGAGCTGTCGCGCTACCTGTCCGAGGTGGCCGACGCCGACGATCTGAGGCGTCGCCTCGAAGCCCTGGGCCGGGAGGCGGAGCGCTGCCTCGAGGCGGGTCTGGCGCGGCCGGCCTACGAGCTCGCGATCAGCTGTCTGGGTCCGATCGACGGCCTCGACGCGCGCGGCGTCCTGTCAATGCGCGAGCGGGGTGCGCTGCTGACGCGCGTGCGCGATCTGGTCGTGGCCGCCGCCGAGCTGCGCTCGGGCGAGGAGGCCGTCGAGTGACCGTCGAGTACCTGCTCGAGACGCGCTTTCAGGAGATGCCGCGGCGTTTCCTGGACAAGATCGTCCGCCAGCTCGCCACGCGCCTGTTCGAGGATCTGATGGGCCGCGGGCTGGGGCCGGCGGAGCTGCTCACCGGCGTGACGCCACGCCGCGTCATGGTGTGCTTGAAGGGGCTGCCAGAGATCGAGCCCGACCGCGAGGAGCAGGAGCTCGGGCCAGCCGTCGCCGAGGCCTACGACGCCGACGGCGCGCCCACCGACGCGCTGCGCGGGTTCGCCGAGCGGGTCGGCGCCGCGCCCGAGGATCTGGAGCAGACCCGGACCGAGCGGGGCACCTACCTCGCGCTCACGCGCCGGGTCGCGGGCCGTCCGGTGGCCGAGGTGCTCGCCGAGCTGGTGCCTCGTGTGCTCGCCGAGCTGCGCTGGTGGCTGCCCGCCCGGGCCAGCTCCGGTGCACCGAGTGGCATCCTCTCGGTGCTGGGCGGCGAAGCGCTGCCGTTCGGCTCGGGTGGTGCCACCGTCGGCCCGACCACCGTCGGTCACCCGGTGCAGTCGCCGGGCGCCTTCGAGGTCACCGGACTGGACGACTACCTGGCGGGTCTCCGCGAGCGGGGAATCCTGGTCGACTCGGAAGCCCGCCGCGCGGCGTTCTCTTCGGCTCTCGAAGGGCGCGCCGCCGAGCTCGGAGGCGGGTTGGTGGACGACGCCGAGCTGCTCGATCGGCTGACCTCGGTGATCGAGGTCCCCGGCGTCGTGCATGGCGCCTTCGATCCCGATCACCTGAAGATGCCCGAGGAGGTGATTCTGGCCGCGCTGGCGCGGCGTGCCGGCGCCTTCGCCGTGCGCGGAGAAGACGGCGCCCTGCTGCCCTCGTTCCTGACCGCCATGGATCGCCCGGACGATCCCGCCGGCCTGGTGCGGGCCGGACAGGAGAAGGCCGTCGCCGGGCGCCTGATCGACGCGCGCTTCCGTTGCGACACCGATCGCCGGCTCACCCTGGCCGAGCGTGTCCGTCGCCTGGAGGAGATCGACTTCCATCCGAGGCTGGGCTCGTACGCCGCCAAGGGGGAGCGCGTCCGGGCTCTGGCCGAGCTCGCCTGCGGCGAGCTCGGCTGGCAGGACGAGCTCGACACCGCCCGCGATGCGGCGGAGCTGCTCAAGGCCGATCTGACCTCCGGCATCGTGCTCGACTTTCCTTCCCTACGCGGTACGATCGGCGGCATCTACGCCCGGGAGGAAGGCTACATAGAGACCGTCTGGCAGGCGATCTACGAGCACTATCAGCACGATCCGATCCCGCGGGATCGCTGCGGGCGGGTAGTGGCGGTGGCGGATCGGCTCGACTCCCTGGTCGGCCTCTTCGGCGCCCGCCAGGCGCCGAGCGGCAGCAAGGACCCCTATGCGCTCCGGCGCCTGACCCGCGGGTTGCTGCGGATCGTGGTCGGGGCTGAGATGGAGCTCGATCTGGACCTGATGACGGCGCGCGCCGTGCTGCTCTACGGCGAGCGGCTTTCCGGCAGCGCCGAGGGGCTGCTGCGCGAGCTGCAGGGGTTCCTCGCCGAGCGCGTTCGGCACTTCCTGGGTCGCCAGGGGTTCGCCCACGACGAGATCGAGGCCGCCGAGGCGGTCGGCGCCAAGAACCTGCCCGATCTGGTGGCGCGTCTGCGCGCCCTGCGGGCGGTGCGCGGAGAGGCCGAATTCCGGTCCCTGGTACTGGCCGCCAAGCGCCTCTTCAATATCGTCCGAGACTCCCCGGAATACGATCTGCACACCGCCGAGCTGGCCGAGGGGGCGGAGCAGGATCTCCACCACGCGCTGGGTGGTGTGCGTGACGAGGTCGATCGTGCCGCCGGCGAGCGGCGATACGAGGACTGCCTGCGATCGATGGCGAAGCTCGTGCCGCACCTCGATCGCTTCTTTTCGGGCGTCCTGGTGATGGACGAGAACGAGAGCCTGAGAAACAACCGCGTCGCCCTGTTGCAGGCCTGTCGCAGGGTGTTCTGGCGCATCGGCCGGCTCAAGGAGATGGCGGTCGACAGGGGCGAGAATCGCGTTGACGGCGCCCTGCCACTTTGATACTCTTCGCAGCGATACCCCCTTGGCTATCGGTTGCCTGCGTACCCTCCGAAGGAGAGGTAGGTTTGTGTCCAAGTCTCTTTATTTGATCAACACCGCGGCGGACTTCCCAACCTACTTCGGCGCCGAGATGGTCGGTGCAATGGGCCTGAAACCGGCCACCACCATCGCCGACCTGGCGATCCCGACGGTCGCCGCCATGGCGCCCGAGAGCTTCGACGTGCGGCTTTGCGACGAGAACCTGACGCCGATCGATTTCGACCTCGCTGCCGACTACGTGGCGATCACCGGCAAGGTCTCCCAGTGGGGCCGCATGCGCGAGGTCGCCCGGACCTTTCGCGAGCGCGGCCGGACGGTGATCATCGGCGGTCCTTTCGCCTCCCTGTGTCCGGACGTGGTGGGGGAGCACTGCGACATCCTGGTGCGCGGCGAGATCGAAGAGATCGCGGCCGGCTTCTTTTCGGACCTCGCGAGCGCGTCGTTCAAGGACGAGTACGTCGGCACTCGGCCCTCGCTCGACCTGTCGCCGCGGGCGAGGTGGGACCTCTACCCCAACGATCAGGTGCTCCTGGGCTCGCTCCAGACCTCCCGCGGCTGCCCGTTCCAGTGCGAATTCTGCGACGTGATCGAGTATCTCGGCCGCCTGCAGCGGCACAAGTCGGTGGCCAACGTGCTCCACGAGCTCGACGAGCTCTATCGCTTCGGCTACCGCTCGGTCTTCCTGTGCGACGACAACTTCACAGTGGCGCGCAGCCGGGCCAAGGAGCTGCTGACGGCACTCAAGGGTTGGAACGACCGATGCGACGACGGCAAGGTCGTCTTCTCCACCCAGCTCTCGATCGACGCGGCGAGGGACGACCGGCTGGTCGAGCTGTGCGCCGAGGCCGGGCTCATCCAGGCCTTTATCGGTATCGAGACGCCGAACATGGACAGTCTCAGGGAGAGCCGCAAGCGCCAGAACATGGGCGTCAACCTGGTCGACCAGATCCAGAAGCTCTACGACCGGGGCATCATGATCATCGCCGGCATGATCGTCGGTTTCGACAACGACGGCCACGACATCTTCGAGCGCCAGTACGAGTTCGCCACCCAGGCGTCGATGCCGATCGTCACGCTCGGCAGCCTGGTGGCGCCGGCGGCGACCCCGCTCCACGACCGGCTGCAGGAGGAAGGGCGTCTGCTGGCCGATGGCTCGGAGGTCGCGGCGATGCCCTGGAGCACCAACATCGTTCCACGGATGATGTCTCAGGAAGAGCTGCTTCGCGGCGTCCGCTGGCTGGCCAACAAGCTCTATGCGCCCGAGGCTTTCGGGGACCGGCTGCTGAGCTTCCTCGCCCGGGTGGGGGAGCGGCGGGATCCCAGGCACCGGAGCGCGCGCAGCGGCGGGGCGGGAGAGCCGAGACGAGCGGTGGAAAGCGGCGGCCGCGAGATCATTAGCCGCCTCACCGCACTCGGACCGGAGGAGGCCCGCATGGCCTACCGCGTCTTCGGGGCCGTGAGCAGAAACCCACAGGGTTTCGAGTTCGCCAAGGCCGCGATGTTCCACTACGCTCAGATCCGCTACATGTACGACCAGGGGCAATTCTGGGACAGTCACATCGCCGGGGAAGACCAGCCTTTCTGATGAGCTCTCTTCACTCAGGGAGAGCTGGCGCTTGAGTTTGCGCTCGAGTTGGCTCGAGAGCGCCGGCGACATGGCGCGGAGTTTCACTTCGCCGGCCGAGGCGCTCGGACGGCTCGGCAGACTCGCCGTGGGCTCGGCGGTGGCGTCGGCGAGCCTGGCGATGCGGGGGATCCATCTCGGTGTCCGTGCCGGCGCGCGGGTGGCGTCGTCGGCCGCCGCGAAGGTCGAAGGCACGGTGCCGGGAGCGGGCATGGCGCGCCGGCTGGCCGCTACCGTCGACGAGCAGACCACTGCGGCGGCGGAGGCCTCGCGGCGTCTGGCGGCCGAAGGCATGGAGCGGATGAACGGCGTCGGCGCGGTGGGCGACCCCGAGGTGCCGGCGGCCGGTATGAACGGCAACCGCTCCTGGACCGAGCTGGCGGCGGACACCGCGATCGGTCCTCTCGGCCACGTGGCCGGCCTGACGGTCGCCCTCGGCGCGGACGTCCTGCGGGAGGCCGCCGGCACGCGGCCGAGCAAGAGGGTTCTGGAAGCCGGCATCGAGCGCCTGAGGACCCGGACGGGTGCCGGTGACGGGCACTTCGAGACCGGGGAGCAGCGGGATTCGCTCGTCGCGGTCGCCACGGACTCCGGTGCCGCGGCGATGCGCGAGACTTTCGGCCTGGCCGAGGCGATGGCGCGTATGGCCTTCAGCGACACGCGGCGCATGCGGCGGATCCTCGAACACGGGCTCGAAGAGATGCGCCACCTGGCGTCCTCGGCGCAGATGCAGGATCTGCTACCAACGCCGATCCTCGGCGAGCCCGTCCTGGAGCGCGCCAGGCTGATCGTCGATCGGCAGCCCCGGCGCCTTCTGCGAGCACTCGAAGATTCGAACGGGAGCTCGGCCGACTTTGCGACGATCGCCGAGGCGGCCCTCGCGGACGTGGAAAATCTGCGCGTCTTCTTCGTGCTCTACCCCCAGGTGATGGCCCTGGCCGGCACCGATGTCGTCAAGCTGTTGCTCGCCGGCTCGCTCAGCTTCACCGAGTTGGAAGCGTTCCTCGAGGGGCGACGCTCGGGGCCTGACAGCCGGCCCGCTGACACCCCCTGACACTCACTGGCACGCCTTGACACCGCTGACAGGGTTGGTTGCGGCCTCCCGGTTTTCTCCGGGCTGTCCGATGTAAGTACTTTGTTCTCAATGAATTGTGCGGTTTTCTCCAGGTTGGTACGGAGCTTGCTCTAATGCCTTGCATCGCAAGCACGACCCGAAGGAGGAACACCCCATGACCCATACGAGCGCAATCAAGACTTTCAAGCTTCTACTGGCCGTCCTGCTCGGCCTGACGTTCGCTTCCATGCCTGCCCTGGCCGGCGGCCCGACACGGCTGTCCCAGGCGCGTCACGCTATCGGTGGCTACTACGCCACGAGCAACAGCGATCACGCGATCTGGCTGCCGGGCATCGGCACCGAGCTCATCTTCAAGTACAACAGCTACCTGGTCGAGTACACGGACGGCACCGCCGTCCTCACCGGCAAGGCCCACGACCGTTTCGATCCGCAGAAGAGGTTCGACGTCGAGCTCACCTTCAGCGGCTATACTGAGATCGCGCCCGAGGGCAGCCCCAAGAAGCAGCTGATTCCCAGCGCCTACGCCGAGAACGGCGGTCCGGTGGATCCCTCGACCTGGTGGTACTACACCGGAATGCAGGGTACCCTGCGCGGCGAGCGTGACTACAGCGGCGCTCGCATCGAGCTCTCCCGCCGGGGTCCGGCTTTCCAGCTCGGTCGCGGCGCCAGTGGTAAGAACATCGTCTTCGGCGCTTCCGGCTGGGTCGACTATACGGTCGTCTCGCAGCCCTACACGGGCTCGATGCCTGATTGGGGCCAAGGCGATCTCAACCTCAATCTGAACGTCGGCAACTGTGTCCAGCGCGCGATGAAAGATGGCTACGGGGTGCAGCCGGACGGCTACAGCTTTGCCCTGGTGGGCATCGGCCCCTTCACTTTCGACGCCGATCCGGGCCATATCGTCGAGACGTTCCACAACACCGGCCGGATCGTCGGCAACATCCGCAAGGTCGGCGAGCCCACCAAGGCCTTCCGCGTCAACCTGGCGTTCACCGGCGCGACGCACAGCGCGCCTGCCGGCAGCCCGAGAAAATCGCTTTCCCCGGAGGCCTACATCGAGAACGGCGGGCCGATCGATCCCTCGACGTGGCACTACTTCACCGGCATGGCGGGCACCCTGACGGGACTCGACGACTACCAGGGCGCGGTGCTCGACGTCCAGCGCGCCGGCCCCGCCTTCCAGTTCGGCTACGGCGCCAACGGCAGGAACGCCGGCTATGGCGCCTCGGGTTGGCTCAGCTGGAACGTCGCTTCCCAGCCGAGCCAGGGCCTCCTGCCGGCTACGGGCAACGGTGACTCGAACTTCGACCTCGGTGCCTGCATCTCGCGCTGCGCCGTGAATCCCGAGGCCGACCTCGACTACATCCGGGCCGACCAGGGCGGCAACGTGTTCGATCTGCCCGATATCGGCAGCTTCGGATTCACGCACAGGACGCGGTTTTTCGAGTACGAGGACTACGCCCTCCTGCGCGGTAGCGTGATTCACAACGATGATCCGAGTCTGATCTTCGACATCGACCTGAAGTTCACCGGCCGCTCGGATGCGCCCCCCTCGGGCAGCCCGAAGCTCAATCTGTTCCCCCAGATGGCCTACTCCTGGAACGGTGGTCCGGTCACTCCGGGAGCGTGGTGGTACTACCAGCAGATGGACGGCGAGCTCATCGGTCGAGGCCAGCTGGCCGGAGCCGAGGTGACCATCGCCGATCGCGGCCCCGCCTTCCAGGTCGGCCGTGGTGCCAACCTCAAGAACACCCTCACTGGCGGCGCCGGCTGGGTCTCCTACTGGGTCGACCGTCAGCCGAACGCGATGAGCCTGCCGAGTGACGGCGAGGGCGACATGCACTTCACCTACAACTGCAAGCGAACCCTGGACCCGCCCGACGGTGACTGTTCCGCCATGGCGGTCATGGAATATGACCCCGGCCCGAGTGGTGACGGTGAGCTGCTCGAGGGTCGCGCCGACTCTCACGACGCGCTGTTCGCTCCCCAGGGGACCGACGACATGAACTTCACCTCCCTGGGCTTCGGCGGCTCGCTGATCCTGGAGTTCCCCGAAGCGGTCATGAACGGCCCGGGCCGCAAGGACCTCTACGTCCAGGAGACCATCTTCGGCGGCAAGAGCTGTTCCGAGTACCCCGACCGGGTCAGGGTCCAGGCCTCGCAGGACGGTGAGACCTGGAAGAACCTGGGCATCCGCTGCCAGAGCAGCTGGTTCAGTCTCAAGAACCTCGAGTGGGCGCGGTACGTGCGGCTGGTCGACATGAGCGACGCCGGTGACTTCTTCGACACTTCCGCGGCGGACGGCTTTGCGGTCGACGGCGTGGTCGGCAAGATCTGCCAGCCGGTCGATTCCTGCGACGGCTCCGACAGCGACTCGAGCTGCTCGGACGGCTCGGACAGCGACAGCGGCTCGGACAGCGACAGCGGTTCGGACAGCGACAGCGGCTCGGACAGTGACTCCGGCGGCGGCGGTTCGGATAGCGATAGCGGCTCGGACAGCGATAGCGGTTCGGACAGCGATAGCGGTTCGGACAGCGACAGCGATTCGGGCGGCGGCGGGGGCGGCGACTCGGACAGCGACTCCGACTGATCCGATCGACTCCTCCGCCGGCCGAGGCCGGTGACTCAAGCCCCCGCCAGATAGGCGGGGGCTTTGCCTATTCAGCTATGCTCTGCATTCCATGCCGCGTATCCAAATACTCGACGATCGCCTGATCAGCCAGATCGCCGCCGGCGAGGTCGTGGAACGGCCGTCGTCGGTGGTCAAGGAGCTGATCGAGAACGCCATCGACGCTGGTGCGCGGGAGATCGGAGTCGAGCTCGAGAGTGGTGGCAAGCGGCGGGTGGTGGTCACCGACGACGGGCGGGGCATGGACTCCGACGACGCCCTGCTGGCCTTCGATCGCCACGCCACCAGCAAGATCGCCGCCTTCAACGATCTCGAGCAGGTTCAGACCCTGGGCTTCCGCGGCGAAGCTCTGGCGTCGATCGCCGCTGTCTCGCGTACCGAGCTCCGGACCGCCGAGCAGCCGGGCGACGGGACCCTGGTGCGCATCGAGGGTGGCCGGGTGAAGCGCGCGGAGCCGGTCTCCCACCCCCGGGGCACGCGCGTCGAGATCGCTTCGCTGTTCTTCAACGTGCCGGCCCGCCGCAAGTTCCTGAAGCGCCCCCAGACCGAGCTGCGTCATTGCCTGCAGGTGGCGCAGGGCTATGCCCTGGCCCATCCCGACCTGCGCTTCACCGTCCGCCACGAGGGCCGGGCGTTGATCGACACCCTGCCCACCCGTGACGACGGCGCCGGCATCCGCGAGCGGATCAACCAGGTGTTCGGCGCCTCGCTGGCGCGCAACCTGGAGGAGATCCCGCTCGAATTCATCACCGAGAGCGAGGCCATCGCCGGCTTCGTGGGCAATCGAGAGACCACCCGCGGCCGGCGGATCTTCGTCTTCGTCAACCGCCGCCTGGTGCGCGACCGGGCGGTGCTCGCGAGCTTCTACCGGGCGGTGCGCGAGGAATGGAAGGCCGACGACTACCCGGCGCTGTTCCTCTATCTCGATCTCGAGCCCCAGGAAGTCGACGTCAACGTCCACCCGCAGAAGGCGGAGGTGCGCTTTCGCAGCCCGGCGTTCGTCGACCGGGTCGCCCAGGCGCTGCGCGCCACCCTGGCGGCGGCCCGCGGTGAGGAGCCCGCGCCCCTCACCGAGCCGCGTTCGTTGCCCACCGTGCCGGCCGCCTGGGAGGGTCTGGGCGGCCGCTCGGCCGAGCCCGCGGGGGCGGAGCCATGGCGCCCAATGCCGGCTCCGGAGAACGAGCGTTCCGCTCCGGCGGGTCTCGGAGGGCCAGCCGGCCCCGCACCGCCAGCGGGGGAGGTGCGCGAGGGTGCTGCTGCCTATCCGTCTGCGCCGTCTGGGGGCCGCATCGCCCAGACCTCCTGGCGTCCGCCCGAGCCGCGCATGGTGCCGCTCTCCGGCCGCTCCGGCGAGGCGCGGCCGTTCCGGATCCTCGGCCAGTACAAGGGCACGCTGATCCTGCTCGAGGGGCCGGACGGCCTCTATCTCATCGATCAGCACGTGGCTCACGAGCGTCTGCTCTACGAGCGCCTGCGCCTTTCGCTGCAGGGCGAGCGCTCGACCAGCCAGACACTGCTGACCCCGCCGCTGCTGGAGCTCGGACCGTCGGAGGCCCTGCGGCTCAAGGAGCTGGCGCCGGCGCTCGAACCGTGCGGCTTCAGCCTCTCACCGATGTCGGGCAACACCATCGCCTTGACCGCCATCCCCACCATGGTCTCGCTAGACGAGGCCGAGTCCATGCTGCAGACCCTGGCCACCACCTCCGGCGAGGCCGACCTCGATGCGCAGGCGCTGCGCTCCAAGCTGCTCGACGCCCTGGCCGCCAGCATGGCCTGCCAGGCGGCGGTCAAGATGCACCACCCGATGTCGATCGACAAGATGGAACGCCTCGTCACCGAGCTCTTCCGCGCCGAGCAGCCCTAC
>JAAELT010000620.1 GCA_024226315.1 bacterium
CATGGCGTCGATCACCTACGCCATGGAGTCGGTGGCGATGCTGGCCACCGAGATGTCCAATCGCGGCGGCTACGACAGCCGCCTGGAGGCGGCCGCCCCCAAAGAACGGAATACCCGCCGCACCTGGGAGATCGTCGACGACACCATGCAGATCCGTGGCGGCCGGGGCTACGAGACCTCCGGCTCGCTGCGCGCGCGCGGCGAGAAGCCGATCGCGGTCGAGCGGCTGATGCGCGACTACCGGATCAACAAGATCTTCGAGGGCTCGAGCGAGATCATGCACCTGTTCATGGCACGTGAAGCCGTGGACAAGCACCTACAGGTCGCGGGCGCCATCATCGACCCCAAGAAGAGCGCGCCCGAGAAGCTCCAGGAGCTACCCAGGATCGCCGCCTTCTACGCCAGCTGGTACCCCACGCGCTGGTTCAGCGGTGTCAAGACCTACTCCGAGTTCGGCCCCTTCGCCGGCCATCTGCGGTTCGTCGACCGGGCTACCCGCCGGCTGTCACGGCAGATCTTCCACGGCATGATGGTCCACCAGGCCCGCATGCAGAACAAGCAAGCCTTTCTGTTCCGCCTGGTGGACATCGCCAACGAGCTCTTCGCCATGGCGGCCACCGTCAGCCGCACCCAGGCCATGCGCAAGAGCGGCCATGCCAGCGCCCGCGAAGCCGCAGAGCTGGCCGACCTCTTCTGCCGCCAGGCCCGGCGCAAGATCAAGCGGCTCTTCGCCGACCTGTGGTCGAACGACGACGTGCGCAAGTACAAGGTCGCCCAGGGCGTGCTGGCCGGCCGCCAGCTGTGGCTGGAGGAGCTGCTCGAAGGACTGGAGGCGCAGGCCGAGGCGCCCGTCGAGAAGCCGGTCGCCGCGCCCGTCCGCGGACGCCGTGTCGCGGTCACCAGCTGATCTCTCGGGTCAGTCGTACGTTCCCGAAGAGCCCGCGCCGAGCGCGGGCTCTTCCTTTGGGGCGGTCCAGACGGGGTTCGCGCGTCTTCCCCGGTTTTTTTTCAAATCCGTAGTGAACGAAATCGGGGGGTCGTGCGTCTAATACAGTAGAGAGCCGAGGATGATGTACTTAATGGCGCCCCGCTACCCCGATATTCACATCCGCTTGCGGAGCAACAACCCCTTCGCGCTGGTCAGCGCGGTGCGTCTGGCGCTGCGCAGATCCGACGTCGATCCGGGCGAGATCAACCGCTTCACGGAAGAGGCCCTGGACTCGGACGAGCCGCAGCGGATGCGCAAGGTGTGCTCCGACTGGGCCGAGGTCGAAGTCAGCGCCTGAGCACCTCGTCGACGCCCGGAAGCGGCACGGCGAGCGCCTCGCGCGCCAGCTCGAGGAGTGCCGCAGCCAGGGTCTCGACCCACACCGGCTGGCGCAGCACGTCTGAGAACAGGCCGACTTCACGACCGTCGCGCAGGCGCTCGGCGAAAGAGCGCGTGCCGTTGTCCATCTGGTGGAGGCCGTAGATGAGCGACGTGCGGACGATCGCGGCCTCCTGATGCACCGCCATCACGGCGCGCTCGGCATCGGCCTTGGAGCTGGCGTAGACGCCACGCGGTGTGGGCTCGGCATCGTCGGTGTAGGGGGGGCCTGGAGGCCGTCGTGCACGACGTCGGTCGAGACCTGGACCCAGTGAGCACTGATCTCGGCCGCCGACGACCGCGACACGTCGAGCTCCACCGGCTGCCCGGCGGTGATCCTCTCCGGGCGCCGAGCGTAGGCCGAGACGGCCTGGTGGTCGCGCGCCGCAGCAGGCTCAGGCGCTGGCCGAGATAGCCGCTGGCGCCGGTGATCAGCAACTTCATGACCGGAGGATACTGCCCTCGGAAGGACCTGGGATCCAGGACCCCCTGCACCTGGGAGCAGAGGAGCCTGCCCCCGAAAGCGCTTTTTCGCCTTTTTGGAGAGATTTCGATGCAGGCGTCCGGATTTGGAGCCCGGAAACTTGACAAATGGACCTTTTTTCTGGCATTATGAGCCCTTGCGTGCCCAAAGAGAGGGTTGAACGGGACGGGCGCTCTCCCCGGTTTACCGGGTCCGTATCCGCCACATCCGAGAAGGGAACACAGGAGGCAAGACGATGCCGAGTCGAGTAAGCACCCAGCACGCTACCCCTGCGAGTGGCCAGCTCGCATTCCTGCGCCGCGTCACACAGAACGACGACTTCAGGGCACAGCTCGAGGCCGACCCGGAGACGGCTCTAGCCGAGTTCGGTCTCGAACTAGACCCAGCGGAAGTCCCTGCTCGAGTGAGCCTTCCCGCAACCGAGACAATCCGCGAGGGACTCGAGTACTTCCCCCCCACCGACCCTCGCCTTCCTCGTTGGGTCGGATTTCTCGGCCGCTGACCGCGGAGCGGAACCCCGGGCTGAAGCCCGCGGCGCTCGGGCTCAGACGCCTTGTTGTAGGGCGGCGAGCCGCGTCTTCGCCTCGACTCGCGCCGGCAGGTCGGGCGCTTCGGGCCAGAGCTCGAGGAACTGCCGGTATCGTTCGGCTGCTTCTTCCGGTTCCCCGAGTCGTTCGTGAAGACGCGCCCGGTGGTAGAAGCTCATCACCCAGTCCATTGAGCTGAGTCCCTCGCACGCATCCAGGCACTCAACAAAGCCACGGCTGCGATGCTCCGAGAGCCATGTCTGTTCCTGGATCGCATCAGAGACGCGTCCACTCTCCTCGTAGACCCGCGCTAGGCTCTCGTGAGCCTGCGACAGGTCCGCGATCGCGATCACCTCTTCGAGCAGGTCCGCGGATCGCTCGTGCTCGCCTGCCGCCAGCAGTAGCTCCGCTTCCAGGAGCGCAGCGTATGCTTGCCAGGTCACGATTCCAGAAGCGGCCGCGATCGAATCGATCGCATCGTGGATCGATCTGGCCTCGGCGAGCTTGGCGTTGCGTGCATTCAGTTTGCCGATATGAGCCGCGACTCGCACCTGAATGGTATCCGTCGTCCGGTCTTGCGAGCTCATCAACGACAGCGCCGCCTCGGTACTCGCGCCCAGAGCCGACTCTAAACCGGCATCGTCAGCCAACCGCTCATGGAGCGCCAAGACCGCGAGATGGCTCGGCAGCAGCAGATGAACCGACTCTCGTTCGGTGGCAAGACCGATGATCTCGCGAGCCTCCTCGAGCGCCTCGTCAAGGCTGCCCCTGTCGACATGGTAGAGCACCCATCGGGACCTGATCTGCAGATCCATACCCGGGACTGGCGGCTCTCTGGCCTCGAGCAGTTCCCGAACTCGGCCGCTGTCGCCGGCGACGAGGGCCAGGTCGACCAAAGGTACCTGTCTTTCCGAAGCCGAGATCTTCTCGAAACTGGCTCGGGCTTCGTCGTGCTTTCCCAGAGCGAGCTGGGCGTACCCGAGGCGCAGGTAGACCACCGAGAAGTGCTTGGGCTGCGCCACCTTGGCAGCCGCCGAGAAAGCTCGCGCCGCCTCGCCGAATTGATTGAGGTACTCCCACTGGGCCATGCCCAGGTTGAGGTGCCCGACGACGTCCTCCGGATAGAGCGAGCTCATCAGCGTCCAGGCGTTCAGCACCTCTTCGGCGTCTCCATGGAGCCGGGCGGCCCAGCCTTCGACGTAGAGCTTCTCCGTCGCCGTGAGGCGGTCGGACAACCGCAGCGCCTCGTCCAGGTATTCGAGAGCTTTCGCGTGCTCGTAACGGTCGAGGTAGACCGTGGCGAGCTTGGCATAGGCCATGGCGAAGTCAGGGTCGCGCCTCAGTGCCTGCTCGAAGAGCGGGATTGCCGCCTCCAATTCGTTGTCGAGCTCGGCGACCCCGAGTGAGTAGACCTTGAGGGCTTCGAGGTTGGACGTGGTGACCTTCTCGAGGGGCCGTTGCCCTTCTTCGATCACTGCCAGCGTTTCACCGAGATTGATCCGGACGGCGTTCGTCACCGTTTCGAGTGCGGTCACGATGGCGCTTTGATCTTCGGCATTTTCACGAGTGACGAAGGTCGCCTCGCCGGTCTGCGGATCGATGATCTCAGCACTCAGGGAATAGGTTTCCCCGATTCTGCCTATCGATCCAACGATCAGTGCCTTGGCGTCTTCTCTCTGACAGATCTCGATCCCGAGAGTGCGATCGATCGGGGTTTCGGCATCCCGCTGCATGCGCAGCAGGGCGGCTTGCATCCGCGATTGTGGCAGCACCGACGCGTATCGCGACTGCTCCAGACCGAGACGGAACGCCAGCTCCAGAGAGTCGTCGAGCAACGGCTCCTCGGTGTGGTTCTGAAAATCCGCCAGGACGATCCGATCCCTCTCCTGGAAGGGATAGTCACCAACCATCCCCGGAGCCGCCTGCTCGGATCCGTCGAACCACCAACGAGTCACGAGGTACGTGGTCGCGATCCCCACCACCAGAAGCGCCGCGATCATCAGCCACCAACGGCGGCGGGTCCGGACATCGACGACGGTGCTCGAAGGCGTGAGGATCTCCGTCGGCGTCGTGGAGAAAGGCGAGATCAGCGACGGGCGATCGATGCCTCCTGACGACAGCTGCCCGGAGATGTTTCCGAGCTCGTCGCCGACTTCCCGTGCATTCTGCGGACGATCGATCGGATCTTTTTCGAGCAGCCGCTCGATCACGTCGGACAGCTCTTCCGGAACGTTGGAGTTCACCTGGTGGGCGGGGGTCGGCCGGTACAGCATCACCTGCTTGAGCGTCGACAAGGTGTTGTGGGCCTTGAACGGCGAGTGGCTGGTGGCCGACTCGTAGAGCAGCACGCCGAGAGAGAAGAGATCGCTGCGGTGATCGATCTCCTCGCCGCTGACGTACTCCGGCGACATCGCGCGGCTGGTACCCACCAGTTGGCCCTTGCCGGTGAGCGAGCTGTCGAGCTCCTGGGAGAGCAGCGGCCGAGCCAGGCCGAAGTCGAGGATCTTGGCCCGGCCCGCGGGCGTGATGATGATGTTCTCGACCTTGAGGTCGCGGTGGATGATGCCCTTGGCGTGGGCCTCGGCCAGGCCACCGGCGATCTCGTGTCCCAGAGCCGCGACCTGCACCGGCTCGAGCGGGCCGTTGCGGATCAGCCGATCGAGGGTCTTGCCCTCGACGTACTCCATGACGATGCAATCGCAGTCATCCGCTGGATCACGAAAGATGTCGTAGACGTGGACGATCGACGTGTGGTTGAGCCGGGCGGTGGCGCGAGCTTCGCGTTTGAACCGCTCGCGATTCTCCTCGTCCTCGTCCTTGTCGGTACGGATGCGCTTGATCGCAACCCAGCGCTCCAGACGATCGTCATAGGCCTTGTAGACCTCGCCCATGCCGCCGACGCCCAGCTGCTCCTCGATCCGATACGGGCCGATGTTCTCCTGCATGGATCGATCCTGCTCGCTCACGCACCTCTCGACGCCAATACCTCTTCGATTCCCGCCTCTAGCGCATCAATCGGCGCCAGTCGTCGAGAGACCCGATCCGAAGGTAGTAGTTGCTCTCCAGCTCGTCGCCGATTGTCGAGGTCGGCGACGGCCCGTAGTTGTGCCCCGGGTACAGGACGGTCTCGGGCGGCAGCTTGGCCAGCTTACCGGTCAGGGTATGGTACATCGCCTCCGAGTCGCCCCCCGGTAGGTCGACCCTGCCGCATCCCTGGACGAAGAGCGTGTCACCGGCCACCAGGCGCCCGTCGATCAGGAAACACTGGCTGCCCGGCGTGTGCCCGGGCGTGTGCAGGAACCTGATCTCCTGCTCGCCCAGTTTCACGGTGTCGCCGTCGTCGACCTTGCGCAGATCGCTGTCGGAGACTCCGGTGACGATCTTGACGCCTTCCGCCTCGTGCTTGTTGACGTAGATCGGTACCGCCGCACGCTCGAGGAGCTTCGCCAGGCCCTGGACCTGGGTGCCCCAGAGGTCGCCGCCGACGTGGTCAGGATGGTAGTGGGTGACCAGTGCGCCGGCGACTCGATAGCCGTCCTCCTCCGCCAGGTCGAGCAGGCTGGCGACGTCCCAGGCCGGATCCACGATCAACGCCTCGCGCTTCTCGGGATCTCCGATCAGGTACATGAAGTTGGCCATCTGGGAGGCCACGGGGTCGGAACCGGCCACCTGCCGACCCGCAAGAACTTGCCGAAAGTAGAGATTCTCGGAATCGCGCAATCCTCGGCTCCTCCAGCTCGACCAAGAGCTGTTTCAGAGTGAAAACAGACCCTAGATCGTACCAAAAGGGGCGACGATCAGGGGCCTCGGTCGCCGGGCGGGCACTGTCCCAGTTTGAGTAAATCCGTGCCGCTTGCTACGGCCCCATATTACTCGGCCTCCAGCAGCCGCTTCCGTAGCGCGCACCCGTCGCGCGACCCGCACCGCTTGAGAGCTTCGGCCAGCAGCTCGTAGGCGCGGTTCGTGACTGCCTTCGAGCGTTGCCGCTCGGATGCGTACCAGAACTCCGTCAGGTCGGCATCGAGGCTCGCCAGGCACACCGGGCACAGCGGGTCGAGCTGGCCGGGGCCGTGAATCTCGTCGGTCAGTGCGATCGCCCCGGGGACCATGTCGCGCCCGCAGCTCTCGCACTCCGTGGGGTCTGCTGAGAGCGTGAGATATCTTGCCATGACCGCTCAAGCATACTCCGTGTGCTTTGGTGTGTCTACCGCGACTCTTCGGAGATCCCTCTGTGGTGCCGTAGGCTTCACGCATGGCGAAGAAGAGACCGACGACCACCAAGGGCGGCTACGTCCGGATCGTCGGCTACCTGAAGGAAGCCGACTACGACCGGTTCATCGAGTACGCCGAAGAGGCGGGCATCCCGCAGAGCGTCCTGATCCGAGTGGCGCTCCTGGAGTATCTGCGCCGGCAGGGGATTGATTCTGAAACTGACCGATGATATGCTTGCCGCGTGAGCGGTTAAGCACGTCAGGAGGAGTCTATGCAGAAGAAACGAACCCGGCCGCGAGACGCGAATCTCCGAGCCCTGGACGTAGTCCGGCAGGCCACGGAGGAAGAGCCCGAACCCGAGCCGGCCGCAGAAGCTCCGCCAGAGCCCGAGAAGAACCCGGCAGCCGTCGCGCTCGGCAGGCTCGGCGGGAAGGTGGGCGGGAAGGCGCGAGCGGAGAAGCTCAGCCCAGAGCGCCGTCAAGAAATCGCCCGGACTGCGGCGGCGGCTCGGTGGGCGAAGAGAAGTTAGCCTAAACATTAACTGTTGACATCGAGTTAGGTTATATCCTAAGATGGATGTGCTGCCGCTAGGAACGAAGAAGCACGCCGTTCTAGCGGAGATCGGGGGCCGGCCGCTAGCCCTTCTTGACGAGGCCGGAGACGATGGCCTGGATCCGATTGTCTTGCTTACAGAGATCCTGCCAAAGCATGGTTTGCCTCCAAAGGGGCTCAAGAGCTATGGCGATGGGATCGTCAGCATCAAGCAGTTTGACGACAAGCCGGTCCGCATGTACTTCTTTATCGACGGGCTGCTGATCATCGTTCTGGCTGGTGTCGATGCCAAGCAAGAGGGCGAACAGTGGTCGGAAACGGCAATCGAGAGCGCTAAAGAAACGAGGCTAGCGTACTTCAAGGCGAGATTGACCAGAAGCTTGAAGGTCTACTCGCTAGACGACGAATCGATAGGGGACGACCAAATTGTCCATTGAGAAATACCGGAAGATGCTCAAGCGAGCGAAGGAACACCCCGAGTACTGGACCCGGAAATCTGCCCTTGAGTTCGCCTACAGCCTCCAGCGCCTCTTGGACGAGGACGGGCTGAAGCGAAAGGACTTGGCGGAGGGGGCGGGGGTGGCGCCGCCCTCTGTTTCAACGGCTCTCAGCGGAGACGCCAACCTGACCATCAAAACAATGAACAAGCTGGCCGCAGTTGTCGACGCCGCTGTCCATATCTACGTCGAGCGAAGAGGGATTGACGGGCAGTGGGTTCGCGCCAGCGACCCCCCCGAAAGTGCCGCCGCGGTTCGGGCGCTCACCCAAAGGCCGACGCTAACGGAGCCCGCGACGGGCTCTGCGGAAACGGCGACGCCGAAGCCGGTGGTGCTTAGTCGTGGCTAAGAACATATGGTCGGTGCTCTGCCGTATGAACTTGATCGACGAGGAGTCGAAGAAGGTAAGCCTTATCGACGTGATCGAGAAGGTCACGATTCGGCAGGCCGATCTTGACCAGGAAGCTAGTCGCGCAGGACGGACCACTGAGGAGCTTGTGGCCGAAGGTTTCGCCTTCCCTTTACAGATGCAGCTGGTTACATTCTGGACTCGCAGCAAACCGGACATTCCCGAAACGACTGAGGTGCGACTGCGCCTTCTAAGCCCCACCGGCAAGATTTTGTCGGACGCTAACGTCTCGCTGTCTCTCGAAGATCATCGCAACAGCCGGCCAGTGCTGAGGCTTCCTGGCGGACTCTATGCCGGAAGCGGCATCTACCATTTCGTCATATCGAAGCGCGACAAAGGTATGAAGAGATTCGTTAAACAGGCCGAGGTCCCCCTTGAAATCGTCATCGAGGACATCCCTTCGCCATGGCTAACTGGGCCGCCAAAGGAAGAAGAAAAGGAGGGCAGCGAATGAGGAGGGTCGCAGCCGCCCGCGTTCGCGGCAACGGGCCTACCGGCGCGGCTGGCGTAAAAAGCGAAGAGCCGTCTCTGTAGAAGCTTGGTCGGCACTCAGAGACGGCTCGTGGTAGACCAACATTCCCGTTGATCTCAGCCGGGGTCCAATCCCTCGGCCTTTCTGCGGGGGCGGTTCCTAGTGGCCTAGGCGCCCGGTTTAGGGCCGGGCCGATCGGGGTTCGAAACCCCCCGCCTCCACTTTCCCACCCTACCACCAGGCCGAAATCCCAAGCAAGTTTCTTCACTTGAGCCTGACTTTTCACTTGCTTTTGCTTGAGCGGTCTAGTACAATGGTCGTGTTGAAAGGGAGCACGACATGCCGAACATCTTGAAGCGAGAGAAACAAGCCCAGATCGCCAAATGCCTGTCAGAGGGCAACGGTATCCGCACGACGTCGCGGATCGTCGGATGCAGCAAGAACACCGTCAACAGCTTGCAGCTCAAACTCGGCGAAGCGTGCGGCGACTACCAAGACGCGCTCTTCCAGGATCTCCCGTGCCGCGTGTTCTCCGCCGACGAAATCTGGTCGTTCTGCCAGAAAAAAGCCAAGACGGCGCGGAGGAAGGGCGAGGAGAACACGCCCGATCACGGCGACATCTGGACCCACACCGCACTCTGCGTCGACACCAAGCTGGTGCCGTGCTGGTTCGTCGGTCGTCGCGATGAGGCTGCCGCGCACGCCTTCTTGAGCGACCTGGCTTCCCGGGTCAACCACAAGATCCAGCTCACGACAGACGGCCACGAGCCGTACATCGAGGCCGTGGAGCGGATCTGGGGCATGGACGTCGACTACCTGGTTTTGGAGAAGATCTACTCAAGCACGACCGAGACCCGCGTGGCGTACAACCCCGCCCGAGTCGTCGCCACGCGCACCAGGATTGTCCAGGGCACTCCGGACCGATCGAAGGGCGGCACGTCCTACAGCGAGAGCCACAACCAGAAGATCCGTCAGAAGATGCGCCGGTTCACCAGGCTAACGAACGGCCACTCGAAGAAGTCCGTCCACCACGTCGCCGCGGTGAGCTTCCACATGTTCGTCCACAACCTGATCACGCCTCACGAGACGCTGACCCGGGCGCAGGGATCGAACTGCACTCCGGCGATGGCGGCGGGCCGTGCTACCACGCCATACGCCTTCGAGCAGCTAGTGGACCTGATCCGGTGAAAATGGGACAGTGCCGCCGGGCGCGCGAGGCCGATCCAGGAGCGAGCGAAAGCGCGGCTATTTGATGCGCGAGCGCCGGCCGACCCGGTCTATCGAGAGATCGATCAGCACGTGAGACGGCTCGCCGGAGCTGACGCCGAACACCAGACGCTGCGACCGGTAGTCGGGGTGAGTCACCTCGATCACGTGCACGCCCGGTGAGAACTGCTGGGCATCCAGCCTCGCCAGCTCGGCGCCGGTTCCCAGGTAGTCGTCATCGAAGTAGACGTCGGCGTCGGCCGGCAGGATCGAGAACTGGACGTCGCCGGGCTCCGTCGACCGAGGCGCGGGCGGCGCGACGGGTGCCGGTGGCGGCACCGGAGCCGGCGCGGCGACGGGCTGGGGCTGGATGATGTAGACGGGCGGCGGCGCGGGCGCAGGGGCCGGAGCGGGCGCCGGCTCGGCGTAGACCGGCTCGGTGTAGACGACCGGCCCGGTCGGGTAGTAGGGCTCGGTGTAGACCGGATAGACGTAGACCGGCACGGCATGATGCCCGCCGTGGTGGCCGCCATGATGCCCGCCGCGCCTGCCGGCGTTGGGGTTGTTGTAGAAGCCGCGGCGAGCGTTGGCCGCGCTGCCGAAACCCGGTGACACCAGCGAACGTCCGGAGCGCGTGGCTGGGCCGCGGCGGTGCGGAACGCGATGGCTGGTGGCCCCGGCGTGGTACGAGCCGGAGGACGCGCGCGGCGACGGTCCGCGTGTGCGCGCGCCGCGCTGCGCCTGTGCTTCGGCCACGAACACGAACCCCTGGGCGATCACGAAGACCGCGAGCAGGAGGAGAGGGTGGAATTTTCCCGGTTTCATGGGGCTCTCCATCATCGCTGTGGTGCCCGGGATCTCGGCGGAAAGAGCCCGACGCGGTGCATTGTAGCAGGAACCTCGAGCGCGCGCAGCCCGCTCGTCACTGGCCCGTGGCCGCCTGTACCTTGGCCAGGGCGCGAATCTCATCCAGTCGGCTCTCGGCGTCGCGCTCGCCGACCTCGATCAGCTTCTGTACGTAGTCGGGCTGGAACATGACCAGGCTGAGCGAGTCCGGGCTCTCGGTCTTGCCGGCTCCCAGATTGCGAGTCATGAAGCGGAAGCTCCGAGGCAGGCGCGGCTCGAAATCGGCGGAGAGCTTGCCGAGGTCCTCCGACGGCCGCATCACCACGATGTCGACCGGTTCGAGGCCGTCGCGCTCGTCAGGCGGGAGCTTGCGCAACAGGCCGTTGAGCCGCTCCAGGCGCTGAACGTCCTGGTCGAGCACGTCGAGGAAGATGGCGTTCAGCAGGTTGCCGGCGATCTGCGCCGGCGGCGGATAGGAGGTGAAGCTCGGACGGTTGGCCTCGGCCTGCGACCGCGGATACTGAGTAGATACGGCGAGGATGCGGTCCGCGCCCAGGTGCAGGGCCGGCGACAGGGGCGCGGCCATGCGGATGCTGCCGTCGCCGTACCAACCGTCGTCGAGCCGGATCGCGGGGAACATCAAAGGCAGCGCCGAGGACGCCATGACGTGCTCCACCGTCAGCCGGGTCGTGCGGCTGCGGCGCGACGGCCGTTCCCAGGTTTCGATCTCGCGCCCTTCCACCCAGCTCACGGTCTGGCCGGTGCCGTAGTTGACGGTCATCAGGGCAATCGCCTCGAGCCTGTCTGTCGCCAGGTTGCGCGCGATGCCGGGGATCTCGCCCGAGGTGCCGAGCCCGCGCAGCAGCAGCTCCCGCAGCGGGCCGGTGTCGAGCAGGCCCTGTACCTGGGACAGGTTGCCACCCAGCTTGAACATCCACTTCAGGAAGCTCTTCGCCAGGCACCAGAAATCGACCTTGAAGACGTCCTCGAAACGGATGTTCTCCCAGATGCGGCAGAGGTCCTCGGTGGCTTCTTCGAGAGAGCCCTGGTGGGCGGCCAGGTAGATGGCGTTGATGGCGCCCGCCGAGGCGCCGGTGATGATCTGGAACCGCAGGTCCGGCAGATGCCTGCCGATGCCGCGCAGCACTCCCACCTGGTAGGCGCCACGGGCGCCGCCGCCGGTGAGGACGACTCCCAGCTCGGGGCGGGACTTGAAGTCGGGTATCTCGCTCACAACGGGTTTCTACCACGAGCCGCTGTCCCGGGGTTGATCGAGGAGCTCTTGGCGGAATCCTGAGAACCCTCACCCTGGCCGGGCGCCCCCCAGCCCCTCTCCCAGAGGGAGAGGGGAGCCAGAACCCGCCGGAAGAAATCACCGAGCCGGGGTGTTCATCACTCTGAGCGGAGACCGCAGAGGCTAACGAGTAGATTCGGCAAGATAAGATCCTCCGGAGCTCGAACGCTCCCAGCCGATGACGGCCCCCACAGTGCCTTCTAAGGCCGAAGCGAAGAGAGATGAACATCCCGGCGGCCTAGCCGTCAACCATTGGAGATATCACCATGCCTGAAGCCTGGATCATCGACGCCGTGCGCACGCCGCGCGGCCGCGGCAAGAAAGACAAGGGAGCCCTCTCGGGCATCCATCCACAGGAGCTCCTGGCCCAGACCCTGAACCAGCTCGGCTCGCGTACCGGCATCGAGAAAGGCGACGTCGAGGACGTCGTCGTCGGCTGCGTCAGCCAGGCGGAAGAGCAGGGTGCCAACATCGCCCGCAACAGCGTGCTCGCCGCCGGCTGGCCGCAGGAGGTGACCGGCGTGACCCTCAACCGTTTCTGCGGCTCGGGTTGCCAGGCGATCAACTTCGCCGCAGCGGGAGTCATGAGCGGCCAGCAGCAGATGGCCATCGGCGGCGGCGTGGAGAGTATGTCGCGCGTGCCCATGGGCACCGACCGCGGCGGCCTCGACGGCCACAACCTGCATCTGCGCGACAAGGTCTTCCAGGTGCCCCAGGGCATCAGCGCCGACCTGATCGCCACCCTCGAGGGCTTCAGCCGTGGGGACGTCGACCGTTTCGCCGCCGAATCCCAACGACGCGCGGGGGCAGCCCAGGAGGCGGGCTACTTCGACAACAGCCTGTTCGAGGTCATCGATCCCGCGACCGGCGAGGTGACGCTCGCACGCGACGAGCACCCGCGCCCCGGCACGACGGCGGAAGCGCTCGGCGAGCTCGACCCGGTGTTCGTCAAGCTGGGGGCCACGGTACCCAACGGCAACGGCAAGACCATGGACCAGATCGCGCTCGAGCGCTACCCGGAAGCGGGCGGACGGATCGATCACGTCCACACCGCCGGCAACTCCTCCGGCATCGTCGACGGCGCCGCCGCCGTGTTGGTGGCCTCCGGCGACTACGCCCGCGCCCACGGGCTGAGACCGCGGGCGCGCGTCAAGGCCATGGCCACCGCCGGCGCCGAGCCGCTGATCATGCTCACCGCGCCCACCCCGGCGTCGGAGAGGGCGCTTCAGAAGGCGGGCATGAGCGCCGCCGACATCGACCTCTGGGAGATCAACGAGGCCTTCGCCACCGTGCCGCTCCAGACCATGCGCAACCTGGGGCTCGACCACGAGCGGGTCAACGTCAACGGCGGCGCCATCGCCCTCGGCCATCCCCTGGGCGCCACCGGCGCCGCCCTGATGGGCACCCTGCTCGACGAGCTCGAGCGCCGCGACCTCCAGACCGGCCTGGTGACCCTGTGCATCGGCGGCGGTATGGGCATCGCCACCATCATCGAGCGCGTCTAACCCTCACCGGCTCCCCGAGCGGTCGGCCTGATGGCCGGCCACCAGGGCGACGGCCAGCAGGCCCAGCACGAAGCCGACCCCGAACGTCATAGGGCGGGAGGGCCGAGACCGGATCTTGACATTGGACTGAGTCCAACCTACGATTGCTGTCATGAAGCTGCGGCCGCACTGGTCTCTGACTGAGATTCGGTCGCTGGCCGCTGAGGAACGCCCGCTGAAGACCCGACGAGGTACCCTCGAACCATGAGCGATAGCGACGGACGCACTACCGAGGCAAGGCCACGCGAACCGATTGCCTGGCCGATCCGCTGCCCGACTTGCGGTAAGGGCGAAGTCTCGCCGGTCGCCCGACCCGGAAGAACGGCCCATTACAGGAACATGCCGGTGCTGCCGCTGCCGGGCGACCTGGAGATCCCCACCTGCAACTCTTGTGGCACGGAGTGGATCGACCGCGCGACGGCTTCGGCCGTGGACGCGGCGCTTGAGCGCGAGTATCAAAGGCGCTTGCGGCAGCTTGCAGTCACGGACCTCGAGAGACTTGCTGCTCGGCAGGTCACCCAGCGCCGCCTCGAGCAACTCCTGGGACTGTCGCAAGGATATCTATCCAAGATCCGTTCCGGAGCGAGCCGGCCGAGCGCCGCACTGGTTAGCTGCCTTCACCTGCTCGCGGGCGACCCCGAACGTCGCCTGCGCGAAATGGAAGAATCCTTCGCACCAGCGTAGCGTTTCTGGCCATCAGGACACCCGGCTCGCGGCCCCTCGCCGGACCCGCCGGATCGACGCCGCGAGCTGCTTCTCCGACATCTGAGTCCGCCCGCGCATCTCCCGGCGGGTGAGCTCCAGGTAGAGGCATTTCAAGACCTCCAGCGCTTCCGGGTCGGCGGCGAAGAGCTTCGCGACCTCCTGCGCCTCACCCGCGGCGGCCAGGACGCCCTCGATGCTCCGCCCGGGCGCGCTCGGGTCATCGGGCATTAGAGTAACCTAATTGGGAAGAAAATTACCGTCATTTGTCCTAACTTGCTCTGGAACGGGTATAGTATAGTAGGGGGTTGCTCATTGGCTCCACAGGTCTCGAGTATCGAGAGGCCTCGAAGGAGCCGCAACCATAACCCGAATCGGCCCGGGCGAAAGGAGGTGAGACATGCCCCGGGCCGGTCGCAGAAAAACCAACCACTGAAAGGAGATAGAGCAATGAGAAGCATCGGATCACGCATCCGAATCCAATCCGTCGAGGAGGCGCGGGCCTCGCTCGACACGTTCGCCGACGGGGTCGCCGACAAGCTGGACGGCAACCGTCCCGCGTCGGTGGCGTTCGTCATCGAGCCCGGCTCCACTTACCGGGCTCTGTTCCAGGACGTCGACGGCCGTCTGGCGTCGGTACAGGAGAGGCTGGTGAAGGCGGAGGACGCTCACGTCCGCAAGCTGATCCGGATCTCCGATCTGAGGAGGGAGAGCGAGGAGCTCACCCTCGGCCTGTACGACGAGCAGGTGGCGGTACGCCGCATCCTGGCAGGTCTCTACGGTCCGGATCGCAGCTTCGAGCTGGCCGCGATCGAGGGGTTCACTCCCCAGGACCAGAAGGATCTCTCGGATCAGGTCGATCTGACGGTCAAGTTCCTCAAGGAGCCCGAGATCGAGGTGCCGTCGGCGAAGGCGGCCGGAGTCGCGATCGACTTCGGCAGCATGGCCGACAGCCTCGAGACCGGTCTCGGGGACATCGTGCGGGTGGGCGGTGAGCTCGCCCGGGCGCGCAAGGCCGCGAGCAAGACGGTGATCGTGAAGCGGATGGCCACCACGGAGTTCGACGCGGTCTTCCCGTGGGCGGCCCAGACCGTGGAAGGCGCCTTCCGCATGGCCGGCGAGCGCGATCTCGCCGACCGGATCCGCACCTCGCGTCGCCGGGTGACCCGTCGCCAGGCGGCCGAGCTGGACGAGGCCGATCAGGCCGAAGCGGCTGATGAGGCCGATCAGGCCGAGCCGTCGCCCGACGGCTCGGAGGCGGAGGAGGCCACTCCCTCGTCCTCCGAGGCGGCCGAGGAAACTCAGCCGTAGTCCGATTCCTGACGCTCACGCGTCGCCCGGGCGGCCACCAGGCCGCCCGGGCTTTTTTTTGCCTCCTCTCATCCCTCCCGAAACGCCACCGCCGCGAGAGCGGCCCGTGGCGCCCATCCGCACCTCTTGCGACCGCGAGGATCCCACCTGAGCGCCAGCCGGCGGCTCCGCGGCCGCGGAAACGTCCCATGACTCTCAGCCGGCGTTGCGGCAAACGCGGAAAACCTCACCTGAGAATCAGGTCGCCGTTTCCACGTTCGCGGAAACCTCGACCTGAGTGTCAGGC
>JAAELT010000621.1 GCA_024226315.1 bacterium
ATGGCTACAAGGGTCATGTGTCTTTGGATCCCGACAGCGAGATCATCACTCAGACCGCGGTTACGGCAGGCAACGCGGGGGACGCCAGCGTCGCAGCCGACCTCATCGACGATCTAGATAGCGAGGTCGCGTCCTCTGAGGCTGGCGATGCCCCTGCCGGCTGCGAGCCGGAGCCCAGCTCGGTGGAGGAGCCCGAGTCGGAACGTCCGAAAGTCTACGGCGATGCGGCCTACGGCACCGGCGAATTTCTCGACCATCTCGAGCAGGAAGGCATCGACTCGGGCTGCAAGACCCAGCCTCCGAACAATCGCGACGGTCTGTTCCCGAAGAGTCGCTTCGAGATCGACCTCGACACAGACACCGTGACTTGCCCCGCGGGGCTCACCGCGCCGGTCCGCCGCACGGCCAACGGCTCAGGGATCGCGAACTTTGCCGGTGCCTGCGCCGATTGTCCGTTGCGAGCGGAGTGCACCCAGGCCGCACGTGGTCGCAGCATCCGAGTCGGACCTCATGAGAGGCAGCTCGCTGAAGCTCGCCAGCGGCAGCAGGATCCCGACTGGGCCGCCGACTACCGAGCCA
>JAAELT010000622.1 GCA_024226315.1 bacterium
CTACAACTGGAGCAGCGGTTGATTCAATGACTGGAGCAGCAGTGGTTTCTACGACTGGAGCAGCGGTTGTTTCTACGACTGGAGCAGCGGTAGTTCCTATGACTGGAGCAGCTGTTGTCTCTACGACTGGAGCAGCAGTTGTTTCTACGACTGGAGCAGCTGTTGTTTCTACAACTGGAGCAGCTGTGGTTTCTACGACTGGAGCAGCTGTTGTTTCAATGACTGGCGCAGCAGTGGTTTCTACGACTGGAGCGGCTGTTGTTTCAATGACTGGAGCGGCTGTTGTTTCAATGACGGGAGCAGCAGTGGTTTCTACAACTGGAGCAGCTGTTGTTTCAATGACTGGAGCGACTGTTGTTTCTACGACCGGAGCAGCTGTTGTTTCAATGACTGGAGCAGCAGTGGTTTCTACGACTGGAGCAGCTGTTGTTTCAATGACTGGAGCAGCAGTGGTTTCTACGACTGGAGCGGCTGTTGTTTCAATGACGGGAGCAGCAGTGGTTTCTACAACTGGAGCAGCTGTTGTTTCAATGACTGGA
>JAAELT010000623.1 GCA_024226315.1 bacterium
AAGTTCACCAACTACCTGATGTCGGTGTTCTCGCCGACCTTCCTGCCCTACGTGCTGCTGTTCTTCGCCGAGGCCGGCTTCCTCTACAGCTATTACTACGGCTGGGGCAAGTTCTCGCCGCGGGTGCACCTCTTCCTGGGGCTCATGCTCAACGTCGTGGGCACTGCGCTCATGGTCATCGCCAACGCCTGGCTGACCTTCATGTCGACGCCCGCGGGGGTCGCCGAGAGCGGGGCGCTGCTCTCCACCTGGGACGCGGTAAACAACTTCACCTGGATGCCGATCAACATCCACCGGATGATCGCCAACATCGCCTACGGCGGCTCGATCGCCGCCGCCTACGCGGCCTTCAAATTCCTGCAGGCAAAGAGCGACGAAGAGCGCGCCCACTACGACTGGATGGGCTACATCGGTAACTTCGTGGCCATCTGCGGCCTGCTGCCGCTGCCCTTCGCCGGCTACTGGCTGGCGTCCGAGATCTACGCCTTCTCCCAGACCATGGGCCTGACCATGATGGGCGGCGCCTTCTCCTGGCTGTTCATGATCCAGGCGGTGCTGATCGGCAACCTGTTCCTGTTCGCCAACTGGTACCTGTGGCTGGGCATGGGACGGATCAAGGGCGCGGAGCGCTTCCGGGCGTTCATCTGGCCGATGCTGGTGGTGATCACCATCTGCTTCGCCATCTGGGCGACGCCGCGCTCGATCATCGCCACCACCGACGAGATCCAGGCCATGGGCGGCTCGTCGCACCCGATGCTCGGCTACCTGGGCGTGATGTCGGCCAAGAACACGGCGGTCAACATCCTGATCCTGACCACCTTCCCGAGCTTCGTGCTCTACCGCCGCGCCAACCGCATCCCCACCGTCTCCTGGGCGGGCAAGGCGAACTTCGTACAGTTCTTGATCTTCGCCGCCTCCGCCTCTACGGTGATCTTTTACGGTATCTACGGCTACTTCGTCGACGCCAAGACCCGGATCGCCTTCTCGGTGCCCCAGGTGGGAGCGGTGTTGCTGGCCCTGGTGCTGGTGACGGTCGTCGACATCTTCCTGTTGCGCGGGGCGAAGACCGCCGAGACCAGTTGGGGAAAGATCCGCCCGATCTCGCAGTATCTGCTGATCATGCTGGCGGTGACCTTCACCTGGCTGATGGGGCTGATGGGCTACGTGCGCTCGGGGCTCAGGCAGCACTGGCACGTCTACGGCGTGATCCGCGATACCTCGCCGGACGCCTACACTCCCACCCTGGGCTTCGCCACCCAGGTGGTCTCGTTCACCGTGCTGGTCTTCTTCCTGCTCATCGGCTTCATCTTCTGGATCACGTCGCTGTCGGAGAAGAAGGCCTGGGAGCCGAAGAAGAAGAAATTGGCACCGACCCTGAACACGTGATGAAGATTCCGATTACATTGCAGCTCGCCGTGCTGACGGTGCTGTTGACCGGCTTCTACATGATGGTCGGTCAATCGGTACCGCAAAAAGAGGTCCATCCTCCCGAGGTGATCGAGATCGCCGAGGACGTCACCACCGAGGAGATGGTCGCCATCGGCAGGGGTATCTACGAGGGCAAGGGCATCTGCTTCACCTGCCACGCCAACACCTCGCGTTATCCCGATCTCAACAACATCAGCAGCGTGGCCGCCACCCGCAAGGCGGGCCTCACCGCCGTCGACTACCTGGCGGAGTCGCTGTACGACCCCGGCGCCTACATCGTCGAGGGTTTCAACCCCGGCATGCCGGAGATCAACAAACCGCCGATCGGCCTCACCGATCCCGAGATCCTGTCGGTCATCGCCTACCTCCAGACCCTGGGCGGCGAGGCGACGGTGACCATGGACACCAGGACCGCCTACACCGGCGGCGACGTGGGCGGCGACGAGGCGGCTGCCGACGGTGCTGCTGCTGCCGCCGGCGGCACGGTGCTCGACGCGTACGGCTGCGGCCGGTGCCACGACGCCGAGCAGCCCGAGGATCCGAAGAGTCCGAGCCTGAAGGGCATCGGCGACCGTTTGAGCGCCGATCAGCTGCTCTCCAAGCTTTACTACCACGAAGGGGACGACGGTCTCGATCAGGTGACCATGACCGAGCTGGAGTCCATGGTGCAGTTCCTGACCGAACAAAGAGGCGAACAAGGATGAATTGGTGGATCATTCTCGCCGTCGTGGCGGTGATGCTCGCGGCGCGCTGGCGCAAGGCCGGCATGCTGGCCTGGGCGGTCGCCTGGCTGCTGGGCATGTGGGTGGCCATGAGGTACGGTTTCGTGGTGCCGGTGCCGGCCTCGGTGATCAAGATCTACATGGGCATCGTGGTGCTGTCGCTCATCGCCTACGTGCTCACCGACAAGGACCGGATCGCGGAGTTCTGGGGGCCGATCGAGGCCTTCGTGACCGAGCCCAGATACCGGCTGCTGCTGGCCGCTACCGTGCTGCTGATCCCGGCCGCGGTGGCCTATCAGATCTACGCCGGCATGACCGCCATCCCCAACGCGCCGTTCTTCGCCCGCACCGTGCATCCGGCGCCGCCGGACTCGATCACCGTGCACGGCAGCGAGCTGGCGCTGGGCACCGCCGACAATCCCTACCGGGAGCTCGAGGAAACCAGCCCGGAAGAGTTCGAGCAGCGGCTCGAGAACGGCCGGAAGATCTACTTCCAGAACTGCTTCTACTGCCACGGTGACCTGATGGGCGGCGCCGGCATGTACGCCCACGCGCTGAACCCCATCCCGACGAATTTCCAGGACCCGGGCACGATCGCCATGTTTCGCGAGGCCTTCTTGTTCTGGCGGATCTCGAAGGGCGCGCCGGGCCTGCCCGAGGAGGGCGGCCCATGGCAGAGTGCCATGCCCGCCTGGGAGAGCTTCCTGACCGAGGAGGAGATGTGGGACGTGATCATCTTCCTCTACGACTTCACCGACTACAAGCCGCGCGCGGTGGAGATGCACTGATGTGCGGGACCTCCTACCTCCGTGTCGCGTTGGTGCTGCTGGTGCTTCCTGTCGCCGCCCAGGCCCAGGACGCCACGGACGAGCTCGGCCAGCAGGTGTACACCAAGTGGTGTGCCCACTGCCACGGCGAGGAGGGTGACGGCAACGGCGTGGCGGCGTCGCGGCTCAAGCCGCTGCCGCGGGACTTCACCAGCGGCAAGTACAAGATCCGGATGACCACCACCGGCAACATCCCCACCGATCAGGATCTCACCGACGCCATCCGCCGCGGCCTCTACGGCACCTCGATGCCGGCGTTCACCGCGGCCTACCTTTCGGACGCCGAGGTCGCCGCCGTGGTCGGGTACATCAAGTCGTTCTCCGACTGGTTCGAGGATCCGGAGCGGCAGAACCCGGAGACCATCACCATCCCCGATCCGCCGCCCTACGACCCCGAGGCGGCACGGACCACCGGCCGCCAGGTCTACGAGGAGACCGGCTGCGCCCGCTGTCACGGCGAGCTCGGCCGCGGCGACGGCCCCTCGGCGCCGACCCTGGTGGATGACTGGGGCAACAACATCAAGGTTGCCGACCTCACCATGCCTTGGACTTTCCGCGGCGGCGGCACCCGGCGCGACATCTTCCGTTCCATGTCGACCGGCTTCTACGGCACGCCGATGCCCGGCTTCCACGACAACCTGGGAGCCACGCCGGAGGAGAGCCAGCAGCGCATGTGGGCGATCGTCGACTACATGTTGTCGCTCGCGGGCGGCCCCATGGAAGAGGGCGAGACACCGTACGCCAACGTCCTGCGCTCGGTGCCCTTCGGCGACGAGATCGATCTCGAGAACGCCGAGCTGTTCGCCGAGGCGCCGCCGGCGACCTTTCCGCTCTTCGGCCAGATCGTCGAGCCCGGCCGCAACTTCTACCCCTCGGCAGTGGCGGTCACCGCCCAGGCGGTCCACAGTGAGAGCGAGATCGCCTTCCGCTTGACGTGGAACGATATGCGCGCCGAGACCGGCGGCACCAATGGCCCCGATCTGATCGCGCCGAAGTGGGACGAGCACCTGGCCGAGATCGGCCAGGCGGGCGCGGCCTCCGGAGACACCGACGAGGGCGGCGACTTCTGGGGCGAGGAGGCCACGGAGGACGACGAGGGCGGCGACTTCTGGGGCGCCGAGGAGGAAGAGGCGGCGGACGAGGGCGGCGGCGACTTCTGGGGCGAAGAGGCCGCGGAGGAAGACGCCGATGGCGACGATTTCTGGGGCGAGGAAGACGGTGCCGAGGAGGCTCCGCTCTCCGGCACGTTGGACACCGAGTTCTCCGACGCTTTCGCCCTGCAGTTCCCGCTCCAAAAGCCCGAGGGCGTGCGCCAGCCCTACTTCCTGTTCGGCGACGCCCAGAACCCGGTCGACCTGTGGTTCGTCGACCTGGCCAAGCCGTCGAAGACGGTCCGCTACCAAGGCCGCGGCAGCGCGGCGATGTCCCCCGCCGAGGGCGGTGAGGACGTCGAGGTCGTGGCCGGCTACGACCAGGGCGAGTGGTCGGTGATCTTCAAGCGCAAGCGCAAGAGCCGCGGCGGGCTGTCGTTCGACGAAGACAGCTTCCTGCCCATCGCCTTTTCGGTGTGGGACGGCTTCAACCGCGAGCGCGGCAACAAGCGCGGCCTGTCTTCCTGGTACCAGGTCTACGTCGAGCCGTCCGAGAGACCTTCACCCGTCGGCCCGATGGTGCGCGCCGGGGCCACCGTCCTGGGCCTCGAGCTGCTGTTCATCGCCCTGGTTCGGCGCCGCAAGGGCAAGAAGAACAGCTAGGTCACACGGGCTGCGCACGCGAGAGGGCGTGGCCAGGCGCCCCTACAGGGCGTCTCGCACGATAGAATCCAACTCCGCGCCTGAGGCGAAGCCAGGGCCGAATCCCTCCATCTCGCCGGCAGGCACCTCCCGGAGATCCCCATGTACGAGACCATCTACGTTCCCGTCGACAACTCCGACCACTCGAACCGGGCTGTTGCGACCTCGGTCGCGCTCGGCAAGGCGTTCTCCTCCAAGCTCGTCGGCTGCCACGTCTACGCCGCCAGGATGCACGATTATCGCTTCAAGCAGATGGAGTTCACCCTGCCCGAGGAGTACCTCGAAGAGCCCGAGCTCCACCGCCAGCGCAAGATCCACGACAACCTCATCTCCATGGGCCTCGAGCTGATCTCCGACTGTTACTTGAAGGACATGGAGAAGCTCTGCCGGGCCGAGGATCTCGAGTTCGAGCCCAAGATGGTCGACGGCAAGCACTCGACAGAGCTCGCGCGAGACATCGAGGCCTCCGGCTACGACCTGGTGGTGCTCGGCGCCCTCGGCATCGGCCGCACCCGCGACTCGCAGATTGGCTCGGTGTGCCAGCGCCTGTCGCGCTCCATCGACCGCGACCTGTGGGTGGTGAAGCACCTGCCGGGCAAGGACGAGGCGGAGCGCGACACCATCCTTGTAGGCGTCGACGGCAGCCCCGAGTCCTTCGGCGCGCTCGCGACCGGCATCGAGCTGGCCAAGCAGATGGGCAAGAAGATCGAGCTGGTCTCGGTCTACGATCCCTACCTGCACTACGCGGTGTTCAAGGGCATCGTCGAGGTGCTGACCGACGAGGCGGCGAAGGTCTTCCGCTTCGAGGAGCAGAACCAGCTGCACGAGGAGATCATCGACACCGGCCTCGCCGACATCTACCAGTCGCACCTCAACATGGGCGCGTCGATCGCCAAAGACGAAGGGGTCGAGGTCACCAAGACGTTGCTCGACGGCAAGGCCTTCCAGAAGGTCCTCGACCGGGCGCGCGAGATCGAGCCGTATCTCATGATCATCGGCCGCGTCGGCGTGCACACCGACGACGCGGATGGCGGCGTCGGCTCGAACACCGAGAACCTGCTGCGGCTGGCCCCCTGCGACGTGCTGCTGACCAACCGCCAGGAGGTTCCCGAGCTCGACCTCAAGGCTGAGGAATCGATCCACTGGACCCCCGAGGCCGAGGGGCGCATGACCCGCGTGCCCGAGCAGGTCAAGGGCATCGCCCGCACCGCGGTCCTGCGCCTGGCGCTCGAGAAGGGGCACAGCGTGGTGACGTCCGACCTGGTGACCGAGGCCATGGAGCGTTTCATGCCCGGCGCCTCGCAGAAGAAGACCAACGAGCTGGCGGAGGCGCTGGCGTTCGAGCGCGCCCGTCGCCAGCCGTCATTCGTCTGCCGTCAGTGCGCCACCGTGGCGCTGGTGACCGAGCCCGAGACCTGCGCCTCCTGCGGCGGCAAGGAGTTCGATTCTCTCACGCCCGAGATGCTCGACGAGATCGCCGAGGCCGAGGGCGGCGCCGAGGAGGAGACCACCTACGACGGCCGCAAGCTGCGCTGGACCCAGGACGCGCGCAAGGCCCTGCGCAGCCTCGGCGACAACTACCAGAGGCGGCGCGCCAAGGCCCGGATCGAGAAATCAGTGCGCTCCAAGCGCCTCGACACCGTCACCATGGAGCTCGCCAGGCGCTTCGTCGAAGAGGAGACCGGGGTGCTCTACCGGCCGGCCGAGGGCGACGAGGGGATGTCGGCGGCGGACAAGCGCCGCGCCGTGGTCGAGAACCCGGAGCCCGTGAAGGAAGAACCGATGGAAGATCAGGACCTCGAGATTCTCGCCCGCGACCGCAAGGGCAAGCCGCTGCTCTCGCGGCTCGACTGGAGCGAGCGGGCGATCGAGCGTGTGCTGCGGGTGCCCGCCGGCTTCATGCGCGACCGCACCCAGAAGCGTATCGAGGAGGTCGCCGCCGAGCGCCAGCGTACGGACGTCGACCTCCAGCTGGTGGAAGACGGTATCGCCCACGGCCTCGAGCAGATGAAGCAGATGGTCGGCGCCCATGGCGGCGCTTCGCCGGAGATGAAAGCCCACGACGACGACGCGAAGCAGGAGGCGAAACCGACCGGGGCGCGGCCGGCCGAGGCCGAGCCGGCGCCGGAGGAAGTCGCGCCTTCTGAGGCGCTAGAGACACCGTGCCCCGTCCCCGAGGCGGAACGAGCGACGGAGCCCGACAACCGTGGCTTCCAGGACGGCCAGGCGGCGCTCAACGAGGTCGGAGTGATGACCGAGCTGGCGCGTAAACGTGGTGAGCTGGGGGAGTCGCCCGACTCGGCGTAGGTCGGCCGCCCCGTTCGATGCCCTCCTACCGTTTCTGCCGCCCCGACGACATCCCCTACCTGGTGCGCGCGGTCAACGAGTGCTGGGACGTCCACTTCCCGGACACTTCGCGGATGACGGTCGATCGTTACCGCGAGGAGATGAAGACCCTCGATGTCTGGCCGTCGAACTCGCTGGTCGCCTCGACCGACCAGGGGCCGGTCGCCGTCTTGATCGGCACCAAGCGCGCGAAGGAAGTGGCGGTGCTACGGGTGGGGGTACGTCCCGACCACCAGCGGCAGGGCCACGGTGGCCACCTGCTGCTGTCGCTCAGCCAGAAGCTCGCCGTGCTCGGCCCGGAGCGCCTGGTGGCCGAGATTTCCCTCTCGATACCCGGCGCCACGGATTTCATCACCGCCGCCGGCTATCGGCTGGAGGCGCTGTTCACCGACTACCTGCGCCAACCCGCGCCGGTGGAGCCGGTGCCCGCGGAGCTGGTGGTCCCGGTCACCGTCGACGAGCTCGAAGATCACGATCTGCTGCGGATCCCCGACGACGTCGCCTGGCAGCGCCGGCGCGAGACCCTGCTCAACCGCAAAGACGAGCTCGCCGGCAAGGCGATCGCCACCCCCGAGCGGATCGAGGCCTTTCTGCTCTACCGCATGTCCGACGACGGCTCCACGGTGGAGATCCCGGCGCTGGCGGCCCGCGAGTCCGAGCGCCGCGGACTGTTCCTGCGCCTTCTGCTGCGCCACCTGGCGGGCAGCACCGAGCTGCCGCTGTGCCTGCCCAGGCTGTCGGAAGACGAGCTGCCGTCGGCGCTGCTCGAAGAGCTCGGCTTCGAGAGCGCCGAGGAGTACGATCTCTACTCGATCGCCGCGACGCCGGCTTAGGCAATGAAGACCTACCACGCGAGGGCATCGGCATCGTCTCCTTCGGCAGCGTGGTGGAGAACATGGCGGGTTATCATTGCCACGGCTGCGGCGAGGTGCGTCCGCTGTTTCCCGAGCCTACCGTCGAGCTATCCGCACCCAGCCTGGGGTCGATCCCCTTCGACCCGGCGCTCGCCGGCGGCGACGCGGCACCCGGCGGCGCCACCGTCCAAGCGATCGCCGCCGCCGCCCACCGAATCCTGACATCCCTGGAGAGCGACCCATGAAGTTCCTCTGCATCAGTTGCGACGAGCGGATGAAGATCCAGAGCGCCAACGCGCCTGATGAAGGCGGCTCGATCGCCGCCGTCTTCGCCTGCCCCTCTTGCGACCACCAGATCGCAATGCTCACCAACCCCCACGAGACGCAGATGGTGCAGTCCCTGGGAGTCAAGATCGGACCCAAAGAGGCCGCTGCTGCCGGCGTCTCTGCCGAAGGCGAAGCCGCCGAGGCCGGCGGCTGTCCATTCGCCGGCATGCTCGGCGAGATGGAGGCGGGCAAAGACGAGGAGATCGGCTGGACGCCCGAGGCGCTGGCGCGGCTCGAGAACATCCCCGAGTTCGTGCGTCCCATGGCGAGACAGGGCATCGAGCACTACGCCAAGACCAACGGCCACGCGGTGGTCGACGACTCGGTGATGGAGGAGGCGCGGGGACAGTTCGGGATGTAGGTCGCGGCGACGCAGGATTGATCGTCGTAGCACGAAAGTGCTACAATTAGAGCTGAGGTCGAGATCATGGTCAACGAGATCAAACTGCGCCGCGCCGGAGGTTCGATCAGCGCCACCCTGCCGAAGGCGATGGCGGAGAAGCTCCATCTCCAGGCGGGTGATCCCGTCTTCGCGATCGAGACGGACGAGGGCATCCTGCTGACGCCCTATGATCCGCATTTCGGCGCCGCCATGAAGGTCTACCAGCGCGGCGCTCGCAAGTACCGTCAGGCGTTGCGCGAGTTGGCGAAGTAGGACGCCTGATGGGCGAGCCCATCTGGCTCAGGCGAAGGGAAACCGACGCCATCCACTTCGATCAGCTTCGGCAGCATGGCGGCATGCCGGGCGTGCGCGACGAGAACGCCCTCGAGTCCGCGCTGGCTCGGCCACGCAACCGATGGGCCTACCAGCCGGACAGCGACCTCGCGGCTCTGGCCGCGGCCTACGGCTACGGTCTCGCCACCAACCACGGCTACAACGACGGCAACAAGAGGGTCGCCTTCATGGCGATGTACGTCTTCCTGGGGCTCAATGGCTGGGAGCTCGACGCGCCGGAACCGGAGGTGGTCGAGGTCGTACTCACGCTGGCCGATGGCCGGCTGGATGAAGAGCAACTGGCGGACTGGCTGCGGGATCACATGACCGAAGGCGCCGCCTGAAGCCGAGTCGCTCGATCAGCCGGTGATGAACGGCTCGTCGTCGGGCATGCGGAGGGGCTCGGGCAGGTAGGGGTCGAGCTCGCCGGGCTCGAAGCGGCAGAGGTTGATCGAGTGCCAGAAGCCGCCGGCGATCTCGCCACCGAGCTTGTAGCGCCCTTCGGGGGTGTAGGCGACCCAGCCTTCGGGGAGGTGGCCGAGGATCACGAGGCAGCGGCCGGAGGCGACCACCCAGAGTCTGACGGTTTTGTCTAAGGAGCCAGAGACGAGGGTCTTGCCATCCGGGCTGAAGGCGACGCTATAGACATAGTTTTGATGTCCTTCGAGCTTGCGG
>JAAELT010000624.1 GCA_024226315.1 bacterium
GCCGGTGTCCCGGACGGTGTGTTCAACGTCGTCAACGGCGATCGCGAGGCAGTCGATCGGCTGCTCGAGCACCCCGACGTGGCGGCGATCAGCTTCGTCGGCTCCACGGCCGTGGCGGAGCACGTGTATCAGGCCGGCTGCGCCCACGGCAAACGGGTTCAGGCGCTGGGCGGCGCCAAGAACCACGCCGTGATCATGCCCGACGCCGACCTGGATCAGGCGGTCGACGCCTTGATCGGAGCCGCCTACGGCAGCGCCGGCGAGCGCTGCATGGCGATCTCGGTGGCGGTCGCCGTCGGCGAGATCGGGGATGCGCTGGTCGAGCGGCTGGCGTCGAAAGTCCGCGCACTCGAGATCGGTGACGGTATGGATTCAGGCAACGAGATGGGACCGCTGATCACACGCGAGCACCGGGCGAGAGTGGAGAGCTACATCGAGCGTGGCGTCGAGGAAGGGGCCGAGCTGGTCGTCGACGGCCGCGAGCTGCGGACCGGCGCAACAGAGTCC
>JAAELT010000625.1 GCA_024226315.1 bacterium
AATCACCAAAACGTCCTGAAATAGTAAGACAAGGCTATTAGAAGCTTTTTGATCCAATTGGGGGTTTAATCGGACCCCTATTTCACCATTAATAAAATAAAAATAAAACCCCAAAATCGACCCATTTTTGCCAAAAAGTTAAGTGTATACTAAGGGAAAATTGCCAAAAATCGGCCAAAATCGGTGGTTTTGAAAAAAATCCAAAGCGTCCTGGAATAGTAAGACAAAGCTATAAGAAGCCCTTTGATCCAATCGGGGGGTTAATCAGACCCCTCTTTCACCAAAAATAAAATAAAAATAAAACCCCAAAATCGACCAATTTTTGCCAAAAAGCTAAGTGTATACTAAGGGAAAATTGCCGAAAATCGGCCAAAATCGGTGGTTTTGAAAAAATTCTAAAACCTCCTGAAATAGTAAGACAAAGCTATAAGAAGCCTTTTGAAACAATCGGGTGTTAATCAGACCCCTATTTCACCATAAATAAAATAAAAATAAAACCCCAAAATCGATCGATTTTTGCCAAAAATCTAAGTGTATACTTAGGGAAAATTGCCGAAAATCGGCCAAAATCGGTGGT
>JAAELT010000626.1 GCA_024226315.1 bacterium
ATGCCGGCGTCTGGCACAAGGTGGGCGGCATCGTCGACCCGGCCCGGCTGGCGTGGGGGCTGCGTGACGCCGTCCTCGGGCTGGGGGTTCGCCTCTACGAGCGGACCCCGATGCAGGGGCTCGCTCGAGCGGGCGGTGCCGTCGAGATCCGCTGCCCCGGCGGCCGCGTCAGGGCGCAGAAAGTCGTCCTCGCCACCAACGCGTTCCGCAGTCCGGTCGCGCGGATGCGGCGAGCGACGATCCCGATCTGGGACTACGTGCTGATGACCGAGCCGCTGTCGGAGAGCCAGCTGGGAAGCGTCGGCTGGAAGAACCGGCAGGGCCTCGGCGACGGTGCCAATCAGTTCCACTACTATCGACTGACCGAGGACAACCGGATCCTGTGGGGCGGCTACGACGCGATCTACCACTACGGAAACCGGATCGACGCCTCGATGGAGCAGCGCGCGGCCAGCTTCGAGGGCCTCTCGCGGCGCTTCTTCGCGACCTTCCCGCAGCTCGAGGGTTTGCGCTGGACGCACAGCTGGGGTGGCCCGATCGCGTCGACCACACGCTTTTGCATGGACGTCGGCACGGCCCACCGAGGCCGAGTGTCGTGGGCGGTCGGGTACACCGGCCTCGGTGTCGTGGCGAGCCGCTACGGCGCCAGGGTCGCGCTCGACCTGCTCGATCGTCCGAGCGCGCCGGAGCTTCAAATGCGCTTTGTCCGCAAGCGCGCCCTGCCCTGGCCGCCCGAGCCCATCCGCGCCCTCGGCGTCGGAATCACCCAGCGCGCCATGGCCCGCGCCGACCGTAACGAGGGTCGCTGGGGACCCTGGCTGAAACTCCTGGAAGCACTCGGAATAGGCTTCGACTCCTGATCCGCTGAATCCGCGCCATGCTAGCCTCGGGCTTCGAGGAGAATTCGCATGCTCCATCCCGCGATCGTCGCCAACCATGACGGATCGATACACGGAGTCTCGCTCGTCGCGACGCGGAGGATCGAGGCCGGCGAGGTGGTCTGGGCTCTCGACGAGCCGATGTATACCTGGGCCAAGGTCGAGTCGTGGAGCGATGAACGCCGCCAGGCCTTCGACTGGTACGGATTCCAGTGCGGGGTCGATCGGTATTCACTCCCCGAGGGCCTATCGCGCGAAATGAACCACTCCTGCGACCCCAATCTCTGGTGGGATGGCAGCACGACTCTGGTCGCGAGACGGGACATCGAGGCCGGCTCCGAGGTCACCTACGACTACTCGACCTGTGAAGTCGCCCAGGAGTTCGAGATGGAGTGCTCGTGCGGAAGCCCACGCTGCCGGCGAAAGATCTCCAATCGCGATTACCTCGACCCGGACTGGCAGCGGCAGTACGGATCCCACCTGCCACCGCACGTTCTCGCCGCGATCGAGCGGGCGAGCGGAACGAAGGGCGCCG
>JAAELT010000627.1 GCA_024226315.1 bacterium
CCTCCTTTCAAGGGGATCCGGAATCGGATCCTCACCAGGAAGCCCTTCACATCCCTCTTCGGTCTTCGCAGGCTCAGGAGCGGGGAGAAACGAAACGGGGGCACCGCAGGAGCGGCCAGTTGCTGCCGGACCGCTCCCGGCGCTCGGGCGCGGTGATCACACAGCTCCGACTTGGCCGCGGACGCGCCAAGGGCCAGGTCCTCTGCCGGCAGTCAACCCACGAACCGGATGAGCCAGCGGACCACGTTGTGCCAGAGCCGATCCCACTGCCCCTCGGGCATGAAATGCTCGGCGTCTTCGAACTCCACGTAGGCGAGACGATCGGGAGCATCGGCGTAACTCGGCTGGAGGGCGGCGTGTAGCGCCCGTGCATCGGCAGCGGGTACGTTCGCGTCGCGTCCGGCGTTCTGGGCGAGGAGCGCAACGGGGTAAAAGCGGTCGACATGGCGATGCGGGCTCGAAGCGCGGTCGAGCTTCCAGCGCGGCGAGCCCAGAATGGGCGTCGCGGCCTCGATGCGCCGGTCAGCGAGCGGCGCACCATAGGCGATGAAGCCGCCCATCGAGATGCCGCAAACCCCGAGGCGAGAGCCGTCCGTCAGACCTGTGTCGATGGCGGCATTGATGATGCGCGGGACCTCGTCAATAGTCTCCTCCACGGCGTCGAGGATGTTCGCTTCGAACTCGGGGTTGTCTCGGCTGAAGCGCGTCTCGAAATCGACGCAGCGGCGCACGCCGTGGCCGACGTTGTCCACGCCGATGACCACGAACCCTTCCCGGGCGAGGCTGTGCAGTTCCTTCGTCTGGTCGGCGATGCCCACGCCGAGCCC
>JAAELT010000628.1 GCA_024226315.1 bacterium
GCCGGTGGTCGACGGCAAGGAGACCGAGTGGCGGTTCAACGAGAAGTACGACTCCTACGTCACCAGGGGTGCCGGCTTCGAGTTCTACGGCCCGGCCCTGACGGCCCTGCCGCGCGGCGATCTCGCCGGCGTCACCAAGGGCGAGAAGACTTCCCTGGCGGGCAAGGCGAAGATCTTCTTCCGCCCCTACGCCGCGCCTCCCGAGCCCCCGGATTCCACCTACGACCTGTGGCTCTCGACCGGCCGGGTGCTCGAGCACTGGCACACCGGAACCATGACCCGGCGGGTTCCCGAGCTCCATCGGGCGGTGCCCGCGGCGCAGATCTTCATGCACCCCGAGGACGCGAAGAAGCGCGCCGTCAAACGCAACGATCTGGTGTTCGTCGAGTCCCGGCGGGGCCGGGTCAAGGCGGTGGTGGAGACCCAGGGGCGGAATCGACCCCCCAGGGGATACACCTTCGTGCCGTTCTTCGACGAGTCGGTGTTCATCAACAAGGTGACCCTGGACGCCACCTGCCCGATGTCGAAGGAGACGGACTTCAAGAAGTGCGCGGTCAAGGTCTACAAAGCCTGAGGGTCCGATGGGCAAGAATCGCTCACGCCGTGAGCTGCTCGCCGGTGCGGCCCGGGGTGCCGGCGCCGCGGCGGGCGGCGGTGCGCTGTGGGCCTACGTCCTGAAGCAGCAGGCGAAGGCGGCCCCCTTCGTGCTCCGCCCCCCCGGTGCGCTGGCGGAAGACGACTTCCTCTCCCGCTGTATCAAGTGCGGGCAGTGCGTCGTCGACTGCCCCTACGGCACGCTGCGCCTGGCCGCGGTCGGTGACCCGCCGCCCCTCGGGACTCCCTACTTCTTGCCCCGCGACGTCCCCTGCTACCTGTGTCCGGACGTCCCCTGCGTCGCGGCCTGCCCCACCGGCGCCCTGGATCCGGCCCTCACCGACGTCGGCGAGGCCGCCATGGGCGTGGCGGTGATCGTCGACCAGGAGAATTGTCTCTCCTACCGGGGGCTGCGGTGCGAGATCTGTTTTCGCGCCTGTCCGTTGCAGGGCGAGGCGATCGAGATCGAAACCCGGCCGCGGAGGCTCAGCAAGCACGCCATGTTCGTGCCCGTGGTGTCGAGCGACGCGTGCACCGGCTGCGGTCTGTGCGAGCAGGCCTGCCCGCTGCCCAGGGCGACGATCAAGGTGCTTCC
>JAAELT010000629.1 GCA_024226315.1 bacterium
CTTCATCAAGCTGAAGAACTCGTCACGGCGATGGATACGGGCTCGGTACACGTCATCGAAAGATTCCTGCACCCGCCCCGCCCGGCAGCCGTGGACGACCGCCGCGTAGAGCGGCATCATGGCCTCGAGGGTCTCGGGCAGCTCGTCCGTCGCCTGCTTGTAGTGCTCGTAGAGCCGCTCGTGCCCCGCCCGCCAGGCCTCTGGATCCTCGTCGCGCAGGCGCTCGCCGAAGTGCTCGCGCACCAGGGGGTGGGCGTCCAGGCCGCCGGCGACTTCGGCCGGGGCGAGCAGGCGCGCCTGGCGCAGGCGGGCCAGGACCTGGCGCCAGCGGGTCTCGTCACCGAGGCCGTCGGTCAGGCCCGGGATCGGCGGATCGGCGCGTAGGGCGGCGATGGCGTCGGCGTCGGCAGGGCGGTCGAAGAGGCCCATCAGGCGCAGCACCCGCAGCTCCGGTCCCTCGCCGAGCCAGGCCTCGTAGGATTTCATCACCCGCCGGGCGTGGCCGCCCTGCTCGATGCCTTGGTCCAGCAAAGCGACCTCGCTCCGGCGCCGAACGTCACCGTCGCAGACGTCGCGCAGGTAGGTGCCGAGCAGCGCCAGGGCCAGGGCGTGGCCACCGAACTCCTCCGACGCCTTCCTCAGCTCACGCTTTGATCCCTCGACCCCGAGCTGACGCAGCAGCTCCGCCCCCGCCGCCGGCGGCAGCCGATCGAGATCCACCGCCGCCGCCCCGACACGGCCGGCGACGTCGGCCACTTCCAGGCGGGTGCTGATCACGCACAGCCCCGGGTTCTGGGCCGCCAGCTCCTTCACCAGGGCCTGCAACGCCGGGTCCTTCAGACGCCCCGTCTGCTCACCGGGCGGATGCTGCAAGGGCTCCAGGCCGTCGAGCAGCAGCAGCGTGCGCCGCTCGCGGACCAGGCGCGCGACCACCTCGCCCTTCTTCCACGGCGACAGGATCGGCTCGCCGTCGTAGCCCAGCCACTCGAGCGCCGCCTCCGTGAACGCCTCGCTCGACGCCCCCGCCGACTCGGTGCCCTGGCTGTAGAACGACCACCCCAGCACCCGCTCGGCGCCGCGCCAGCCGTCGGCGGCGACCGCGTCGAGCCAGTGGTTGACCAGCGCCGACTTGCCCGCGCCGCCCATGGCGACGAAGCTGATGACGTTGGTGGCCTCGTCGTCCCACGCGGTGTCGAGGCGGGCGAGCTCGGCCTCGCGGGCGACGAAGTGCTCGCCGGTGGCGGGGAGCTTGGCGATCGAGACGCGCGGCTCTGTCGCCGGGGTGATCGGCGATGGCGTCGCCGGCTCGCCGTCGAGTAGGTCGGCGATCTCTTCCGCCAGCTCCGCCAGGGCGGCATTCGCCACCGCATCGGCCATTAGCGCCAGAGCCTTGCCGTCCTTCGGCCGGCACTGCATCGCCGCCAACCACGCCACACGTCTCCAGGGGCAGGAGTCCACAATCACCGGGATCACCCGCAGGCCCCCGGATCGCCGTTCCATCAGCTCCGGCACTTCTTTCTTGCGAATGAACTCCGAGGTCAGAAAATCCGCCGAGACCAGGAACAGCGCCACCCGCGCCCGCGCCATCTCCTCCTCGATCGCCGGCAGCCAGTCGTCGCCAGCGGCGATCCGGCGATCGTCCCAGACTTCGAGCACATCCTCCAGCTCGAGGACCTTCAGCTGCTTGACCAGCAGATCTTTCCACGCCTCGTCGGCGTGGCTGTAGCTGATGAAGACCTTCGGCGGCTCGGACGTCATCGGGCGGGTTCCCTCCGCGTGGGAGTGTACCAGCCGAGCCGTCCGCCGCCGCCACCGCCCCTGACGGGGCTTGGGAATTGGGGTAGGCGCGTGACCCGGGGCTGGCGCCCCGGGCTACATGCCGATGCCCCTCCGGGGCATGGATCATCAACGGCGCGAGTACGGTGACGAGGGCGTCGTCGGAGGCAAGTTGCCGGCTGGACGCCCGGCGGGCTCGGGTATTCTTCCCGAGAATGGCCGACGATGACGGCACCCTCTGAGCCCGGTCGTCCGCTCCGGAGGAGCGGCGGCATGTAGCCTGGGGTGAAACCCCAGGTCACGGCCGCCAAACAAACCTCAAGCCCCGCTAGGGGCGACGGCGCGTGACAGCGGCTACTCGTCGACGGAGGGAGTCTCGTCCTCCCCCGCCTCCAGAGCCGACGCCAGCCACGCCACCTCCCGCTCCCGCCGGCCGTACCCGCAAGCCGTCACCAGCTCGCGCGCCCGCTCGAGGTGGCGGCGGGCGGCGTCCGCCTCGCCGGCCTGCAGGCGGAGGCGCGTCTGCTCCAGGTGGACGTCGGCCTGGTGCAGGCGCATGTGGCCGCGCTCGGCGATCTCCCCGGCCTCGCGCAGGTCGGCCGTAGCGGCGGCGAGGTCGTCCGCGGCGTCACCATCGGCGCGGGCGGCGCGCAGGCGGCGCAGGGCGGCGCGGGCCAAGAGGCCGCGGGGGATGTAGTCGTCCCGGCCTGCCTGACGCAGGCCGTCGACGGCCCGGTCCAGGTGCTCCGCGCCCTCGGCGAAGCCCGCCGTCGACGTCAGGGCCAGGCCGAGATGGGCACGGCCGAGGCTGAGGTGGTCGAGGGCGATGTCGAGGAGCCAGTTGTTCTGCTTCGCGATCTCGATGGCATATGTTGCCCGCTCCCGGACCTCCTCGTACGCCTTGCGAACCCGCGCCACCGCCTCCGGCTTCCCCCCGAGCCCCGAACCGTCCTCCGGCTCCGCCGCCGCCAGCAGCAGATCGCAGTACCGGTAGCCTTGGAGCGAGTAGAGCCGCCGGTATTGCGGCTGCTGCTCCGCCTGCATCGCCTCGGCCTCGCGGAAGGCCGCCGCGCTCATTTTCCGGCGACCCGCCTGGTGCAGTGCGTCAGCAAGAATCACTCGCTCAGTCTGTCGCCGGAACGCCTCGCCGCTCCGGTCGGCCAGCTCGACACTCTCCTTGCCGGCCCGTACTGCCGCCGCTACTTCGCCCAGGGTCAGCGTCAGCTCGCTGAGATTGCCGGCGGATCGGGCTGCCTCTCTCCAGTCCTCCCGGTCGATGTCCAGATCCGTACTCGCTCGCATTGGCTGGACAGCTTCCGGCAGCCGGCCCAGGGCGCGCAGGATGAAGCCGGTCGCGTTCAGGATCCACGCCTGGCCCTCCGCGTCGAGCCGGGGGTCGGGCCGGTCCCAGGGCCGCTCGAAGAAGCCCGCAAGCGCCGTCAGTTCGGCGCCAAAGGCCCCGAGCTTCTTCCAGCTGAAGTGCTCCGCGCCGCGCAGGATCCGACGCTTGTACACCTCGTCCATCGCCTCCCGCACTCGCCCCGCCCGGCAACCGTGGACGACCGCCGCGTACAGCGGCATCATGGCATCGAGCGTCTCGGGCAGCTCGTCCGCCGCCTGCCGGTAGTGCTCGTAGAGCCGATCGTGTCCCGCCCGCCAGGCCTCCGGATCCTCGTCGCGCAGGCGCTCTCCGAAGTGCTCGCGCACCAGGGGGTGGGCGTCCAGGCCGCCGGCGGCGTCGGCCGGGGCGAGCAAACGCGCGAGGCGCAGGCGAGCCAGGGCCTGACGCCAGCGGGCTTCGCCGCCGAGATTGTCGGTCAAGCCCGGAATCTGAGGCTCGCGCCGTAAGGCCTCGATCGCCCCAGGATCAGCGGAACGATCGAAAAGACCCATCAGACGCAGGATCTGTAGCTCGGGTCCCTCGAACCACGCCTCGTAGGAGGTCAGTACACGTCGCGCGTGACCGCCCTGTTCAATCTCGTCGCCGAGAAGGGCGACTTCCTGCCGCCGCCTAACGTCTCCACCACACACGTCACGCAGGTAGGCGCCCAGCAGCGCCAAGGCCAAGGCGTGGCCATCATACTCTGCCGACGCCTCTTCGAGCTCGGTTTGTGAGCCCTCGACCCCCAGCCGGCGCAGCAGGTCCGCCCCCGCCGCCGGCGGCAGCCGGTCGAGATCCACCGACGCCGCCCCGGCGCGCCCGGCGACGTCGGCCACTCCCAGACGCGTCGTGATCACGCACAGACCCGGGTTCTGGGCCGCCAACTCTTTCAACAGGGCTTGCAATGCCGGGTCCTTGACGCGCCCGGTCTGGGCGCCCGGCGGGTGCTGCATAGGCTCCAGGCCGTCGAGCACCAGAAGCGTGCGGCGCGCGCGCACCAGGCGCGCGATCATCTCACCTTTCTTCCACGGCGACAGGATCGCCTCGCCGTCGTAGCCCAGCCACTCCAGAGCGTACTCGGTGAACGCCTCGCTCGACGCCCCCGCCGACTCCGTGCCCTGGCTGTAGAACGACCACCCCAGCACCCGCTCGGCGCCGCGCCAACCGTCGGCGGCAACGGCGTCGAGCCAGTGGTTGACCAGCGCTGATTTTCCGCCGCCGCCCATGGCGACGAGGCTGATGACGTGGGTGGCCGGAGCGTCCCATGCGGCGTCGAGGCGGGCGAGCTCGGCCTCGCGGGCGACGAAATGTTCGCCGGTCGCGGGCAGCCTGGCGATCGAGACGCGCGGCCCCTCTGCCTCGCGTGCCTGGTCGACGGGAAGCGTGGCTTCAGGTGCCTCGCCGGGCTTTCTGGACCCGTTCGGACGCCCCTGGTCCGGCCACGGCAAGATGAGCCGGTAGAGCTTGTGCCCGGGATCGTTCTCGATCACCGGACGCGGCCGGCCCGCCCGTTCCCAGGTGCGAAAGATGTTGCGGATTCCTTCTCCCGCCTGCTCGGCGACGCCGGCCTGACGCAAAAGCTGCACGAGCTTCGGATTGCGCCAGCTGCTGCCACCACGCGCCATCTCTTCGGGGTCGACGAGAGAGTCGCCAGGATTCTCGAAGATCACCCGGTCCCGGTACCAGAGGATGCGCGCGAGCCGGTGCTGGTCGGTGTAGTCCTGGTGCGCCAGCAGGTTGACGAGGGCCTCACGGACCGCCAGGAAATCGGTCGACTCCGCCCGGTGCTGGAAACCGTTGGGCGCCAGCTCGAAAGGCCGCGGGCAGAGGCGTTCAAAACGTTCCTGAAGCGTCTTCAGGGCATCGACCAGGTGACGGTCGCTGAAGATTCGATCATCCCACCGGTAGCCTGGCGGTGCCTCGTCGAGGTCTGTCCAGATCAGCCGGAAGTCGACCAGCCCCACGGGCTTGTAGCGGCTGATCAACGCCTCCTTGCCGAATAGCAGGACCGCCGCGAACGTCAGGCCTTCTTCATGAGCGACGCTGGCCGCCGACAGGAACTCGGCGATGTCGTCGCCGCCGCCGCGATAGCGCTCGTGCCGCTGAGCGACGGCATCGCGCAGCCACTTCACCGCCTCGGGATCCAGATCCTCGATCCGGGCGCCCTTGCAGATCGTCGCGTCGAAAGTCTCGTAGGAGGCATCGCGAAGAAAGCGCGACTCCTCCACCTCGGTGCAACGGTGATCGCCGGAGCCCACACGGATATAGGTGTGCCACTGCTTCTTGACGCGGACTTTCAGCGGCTTGTCGAAACGCGGCAGGGCCTCGATCCGGAAGGCCAGGACCCGGGCACCGTCCACTTCGAGGTGCTCGACAGCGACGTCGACCGGGCGGCTGAGCTTGCCGTCGGAGCGGCAGACCGTCAGGAAGTCGTTCTGGAGGCGATCGGGGTCGTCGAGCCCGATGATCTCGAACCCGCCCTCGACCTCGCGGACGCCGAAGACCAGCCACCCCCCGGAGGTGTTGGCGAACGCCGACACTGTCTTGTAGGCGTCGTCGGGAACGCCGCCCTGCGCCGCCTTGACCTCGAAGTCACCCGTCTCGGGGCCTCGCAGGCGTTCGAGTAGCTCTTCGCGGGTCATCTGGCCATCGTACACCGGATCTGCCACGACGCCGCCGACCTGTCCTGGCTCGTGAGGCAGCGGCGGGCACCAAGGTTACAGGTTCCGCAACCGGCCCTCCAGCCACGCCACCTCCCCCTCCCGCCGGCCGTACCTGCAAGCCGTCACCAGCTCGCGCGCCCGCCCGAGGTGGCGGCGGGCGGCGTCCGCCTCGCCGGTCTGTTGGCGGAGGCGCGTCTGCTCCAGGTGGACGTCGGCCTCGAACAGGCGCATGTGGCCGCGCTCGGCGATCTCCCCGGCCTCGCCCAGGTCGGCCGCGGCGGCGGCGAGGTCGGCCGTGGCGTCACCACCGGCGCGGGCGGCGCGCAGGCGGCGCTGGGCGGCGCGGGCCAGGAGGCCGCGGGGAATGTGATGCTCGCTGGCAGCCTGCCGCAGGCCGTCGACGGCCCGGTCCAGGTGCTCCGCGGCCTCGGTGAAGCCCGCCGTCGACGTCAGGGCCAGGCCGAGCCAGGCGCGGCCGAGGCTGAGGTGGTCGAGGGCGATATCGAGGCGCCAGTTGTTCTGCTTCGCGATCTCGATGGCGTAGCTCGCCCGCTCCCGGACCTCCTCGCACGCCTCGCGGTACTGCACCACCACTTCGTCTGACCTCCCCCCGAGCCCCGAACCGTCCTCCGGCTCCGCCGCCGCCAGCAGCAGATCGCAGTACCGGTAGCCCTGGAGCGAGTAGAGCCGCGGGTACTGCGCCTGCAGTTCCGCCTGCATCGCCTCGGCCTCGCGGAAGGCCACCGCGCTCTCCTCCCAGCGGCCCGCCTGGTGCAGGGCGTCGGCCAGGGTCGTCCGATTGCCCATTCGCTGGAAGGCATCGCCGCTCCGGTCGGCCAGCTCGACGCTCTCTTCGCCGGCCCGGACGGCCGCCGCCACCTCGCCCAGGGTCAGCGTCAGCTCGCTGAGGTTGCCGGCGTTGAGCGCGGCCTCCTCCCAGTTCTCCTCGACGATTCGAGCCTCCAACCCCGCCCGCATCGGCTGGACGGCCTCCGGCAGCCGGCCCAGGGC
>JAAELT010000630.1 GCA_024226315.1 bacterium
ATACCCATCCTCCTTCCTCGCAAACCCTTTCTCCAACGGAGAGTACCAAAGAACCGAGCAATTCTCCAACGCGAAGCACCTCGTCACCGACTGGAAGCCCGACGGGGAGCACCACTTCTCCTACCCTCCCCACTCGTTCTCCGAGCGTCACCGGTTATACTCTCCATCCTACCGGTCTCACCGACTCTCCTTCTTTGTCTCCTACTCTTTCTCCTTCCGACAAAAGTTATTCTCCTTCTCTCTCCCCAACGGAGCCCGGCTATACTCTTCCTCCATCTTCTCTGACTTCCTCTCCTTCCTCTCTTACCGAGGAACCGACTCCTTCTCCGACGAGAAACACCCTTTCTCCCACTAATTCTCCTACGACTCCCGGATATACCTTGTCTCCTACCGATAAGACTCAATCTCCTTCGATATCCACTCTCTCACCTTCTTCCTCTCCTTCCGACACCACTTTGTCTCCTACCCTTTCTCCCACCGAAACGGGACAAACTCTCTCCCCTACTCTCTCCACCAATTCTCCTTCCCAACTCAC
>JAAELT010000631.1 GCA_024226315.1 bacterium
CAGACGCGGCCACGGTGGTGCGCCCGGCCAGCCTCCGCAACATGGCGCCGGACCACACCCTGGTGCTGGTCAACGGCAAACGCCGCCACCGTGCGGCGGTCATCTACTGGCTGGGCAATGGCGTCGCAGACGGCGCTCAAGGGCCGGACATCTCGGCGATCCCGGCGATCGCCCTGCGCCAGGTCGAGGTACTGCGTGACGGCGCGTCGGCGCAGTACGGCTCCGACGCCATCGCCGGCGTGATGAACTTCCTGCTCAAGGACGCCAGCTCGGGCGGCAGCGTCGAGGTGCGCGCCGGCGGCTATACCGAGGGCGGTGGCGACACCGGGTCGGTGGCCGTCAACTTCGGCCTGCCGATGGGCGAGAACGGCTTCTTCAACTTCAGCGGCGAGTTCGGCTCGACCGATCCGACGGATCGCAGCGTGCAGCGTGACGACGCCGCCGGGCTGATCGCCGCGGGGAACACGGACGTCAGGGACCCCGCCCAGATCTGGGGATCGCCAGAGATCGAGGACGACCTCAAGCTGTGGGCCAACTTCGGCCACGTGTTCGACAGCGGCCAGCAGTTCTACGGTCACGCCAACTACGTCAGCAAGACGGTCACTGGCGGGTTCTACTTTCGTAACCCCAACACCCGTGGTGCGGTGTTCAGCGCCGACGGCGGCGATTCGCTCTTGATCGGCGACCTCAACGGCTCGGGCAATTGCCCCACGGTCGCGGTCAACAACAACGTCCCGGACCCGGGGGCCCTCGCCCAGGTCTTCGCTGATCCCAACTGTTTCTCGTTCCAGGAGCTGTTCCCGGGTGGCTTCACCCCGAACTTCGGCGGTGACGTCCAGGACACGGCGCTCCTCCTCGGCCTGAGAGGCACGACGGGCGGCGGGCTCAACTGGGACGCGAGCGTCAGCAGCGGGTCCAGCGAAGTCGATTTCTTTATCTTCAACACGGTCAACGCGTCGCTCGGGCCAGCCACCCCGACGTCCTTCGATCCGGGTCTCTACAAGCAGGAAGAGATCAACTTCAACTTCGACGTCTCTTACGCGATCAACGACCAGACGAACATCGCGGCCGGCGTCGAATGGCGCGACGAGAAATTCACCATCGGCATCGGTCAGCTCGAGTCCTACGAGATCGGCCCGCTGGCGGACCAGGGCTTCAGTGCCGCGTCCAACGGTTTTCCGGGCTTCGGTCCGATCGCGGCCGGCAACTGGAGCCGCAGTAACTACGCCGTCTACGGCGACCTCGAGCGCACCAGCGCCGACGACAAGTGGACGATCGGCGCCGCCATTCGCTTCGAGGATTTCGAAGACTTCGGCACCACCACCAACGGTAAGCTCGCCGGTCGCGTCAAGCTCAGCGATATGTGGCAGCTCCGAGGCAGCGTCTCCACCGGTTTCCGGGCGCCGACGCCGGGCCAGTCGAACGCCTTCAACGTCTCCACCGAGTTCGACCTGGTGCTGATGGACCTGGTCAACAACGGCACCATCCCGTCGTCATCCGAGGTCGCGAAGCTGCGTGGCGGCGAGCCGCTGACGGCCGAGGAGTCGACTAACATTGCGGTGGGCGCGGTGTTCCAGAACGGCCCGTTCACCCTCACCGTCGACTACTTCCAGATCGATCTCGAGGATCGTCTGGCCGTGACGCAGCTCTTCTCCCTCACGCCGGAGGAAGTCGACGATCTGATCGCCGAGGGCATCACCAGCGCCGGCAATCTGGCGAACTTCCGCTTCTTCACCAATGACTTCGACACCGAGACCTCGGGCTTCGACCTGGTCGCCACCTACGTGCCCCCGGCGATGAACGGCAACACCACCTTCAGTTTCCTGTTCAATCTCACCGAGACCGAGGTCACGAAGTTCAACACGGCCACGCTGGACGCCACCCGCATCCGCGAGCTCCAGGAGGCCCTGCCGGAAACGCGCTTCAACCTGAGCGCCAACCACAAGTGGGACAACGGCCTGCGCGTTCTGGGTCGGGTGAGCTACTACGACGACTGGTATGACTCCGAGGATGGGAATGTCTACAGCGGCAAGTCACTCTTGGACCTCGAGGCCGCGTATTCGATGGACAACGGTTTGACGCTCACCCTCGGCGGGCAGAACGTGCTCGACGAGACCCCGGACGAGAATCCCGGCGCGCGCTCTGGTGTCGGCAATCTCTACAGCCAGTTCTCGCCGTTCGGTTTCAACGGTACGTTCTGGTACGCCAAGCTCGGCTACAACTTCAACTGGGGCTCGTAGGTGAAGGGGTAGGGTTCTACTCCCTTCCCGAGCATGAAGGAGGGCGCGGCTGAGCTGCCGTGCCCTTTTCCGTTTCAGGAGGCCCTGCCGAGAGTGTCGTCGACGTCCGGATCCAGCAGACGTTCGACGTCCCCGGCGCGGCGCACCGGATCCGGGAAGGTCGGGCCGGTGCCCTCGACGAAGCGCAGCTCGGCTCCCATGGCCTCGAGCGGCAGCAGAATGTCGGCGAACAGGATCGCCGCGTCGACGCAAAGGATCTCCGGCGTGTGCGATAGGATTCGATCGTTATGTACCGGTTGGTCGCCTATGCTCAGAACGGTGTGCAGCGCTTCGCCGTCGATCGCAGCGAGATGCTGATCGGCAGCGGGGAGGAGTGCGATATCCGTCTGCCCTATGCCGGCGTCGGGCGGGAACACGCGCGCCTGCGCTCGGGTGCCGACGAGGTTTGGATCGAAGATCTCGGCAGCCGCAAAGGAGTGGTGATCGAGGGCCAGCGCGTGCGCCAGGCCAAGCTCGAGGAAGTGCGCGAGATCCGCCTCGGCTCGATCGCGCTGGTGCTCGAGAACGTGGTCCAGGAGCGGCAGAGCGGAGACGATGGCTCGGGCGAAGACGAGCCGCCGGCCGAGCCGATGATGGACGCCCCCCGAATGCTCGACCACCTGGCCGGGATCTCTCAATGGGTTCTCGCCGACTCTTCCAGTTCCACGACTCTGGAATCGCTGGTGATCGCGCTGCTGAGTGATTTCGGGGGCGGCGTGCTCTTCCTGTTCCAGGGCGAAGCCGAGAAGCGTGGCATCAAGTTCGTGGTGGCGACCGACGAGCGCTGGCTGGGCTCGGGCGACGAGATCCTGCAGCAGGCCAAGGGGCGGGAGCAGTCACCGGACCCGTCAGAGGTCGTGGCCATTCCCGAGGGCGAGTTGGCGGGAGAGGCGGCGTGGCTCGCATGTCGCACCTTCAATGCTCTCGATCGTCCTTATCTGTTGGTCATGGCTCTGCCGCGCTTCCGCCCCCGGGAGTGGTCGCCGTTGTCGGCCTTGCGCACCCTCGGTGATCAGCTGATTCTCGGCCTGGTCCACCACGTGGGACAGTTCGAGCCGATCCTGTTCGGGCGCCGCGAACAGGCAGGTTTGACTCTGGCCCCGGGCCTGATCGCCGGCGAGTCACAGGCAATGAAGCAGACTCTCTCCCGGTTGCGAGCGGCGATCGACCCACCGGTGCACATTCTGCTGCGCGGCGAGCCCGGAGTCTCGAAGGAGCTGTTGGCGCATTCGTTGCACCTCTCCAGCTCGCGCCGGGACGAGGCTTTCGTCACAGCCTCCTGCGGCGGCGCCAAGCCCAATCAGATCGAGGCCGATCTGTTCGGAGCGGAGATTCCCGGAAAGAGCGCGCCGTTGATGCGCGAGGGAAAGTTGCTGCTGGCTGACGGTGGCACCCTCTATCTCGAAGACGTCGAGCAAATGCCGCTCCACCTTCAGGACCGGATGGTGCGATTCATCCGCTCCGGCGAGGTCGAGCCGACCGAGAGCCTGAAGTCGACCCGCGTCGACGTGCGCCTGATCGCCGCCAGCCGCGGCCCGCTCGAGATCCAGGTGGCGCGTGACCGGTTTCGGATCGATCTCGCCTACCGGTTGTCGCAGTACGCGGTCGACGTCCCGGCACTGCGGGAGCGCCGCGAGGATCTGCCGTTGTTGATCCAGGCCGCGGTCAACCGCTGCTGCCATCAGACATCGAAGCGTATTCAGGGCATCACGGTCAAAGCCATGGAGGCGCTGGCGGTCTACGACTACCCGGGCAACCTACCGGAGCTCGAGAACATCGTGCGACGCCTGGTCTATCTGTGCCCCTCGGGCCAACCGATCGACGATTCGATGTTGCCCGAGGAGGTACGATTGGGAAAGATCAAGGGCCTGCGGCCGGAGACCACCGCCGAGCTGAATCTCGAGAGGCTGGTGTCGGATTGTGAGCGAGCCGCCATCCGTGAGGCCTTGCACCGTTCGAACGGCAACAAGTCGGCGGCCGCGCGTCAGCTCGGACTATCGCGCAACGGCCTGGCGATGAAGATGAACCGGCTCGGGTTGTAGGGTGCCGCGAAGCACCGCCACTGGAGATTCACGATGACTACTCAAACGCTAGATCCCAAGGTCGATGCCTCGACCACCGGCGAACGGGTCGTGCGCGCGCCGCGCGGTCTCGAGATCAGTTGCCGCGGCTGGCAGCAGGAGGCGGCGCTGCGCATGCTGATGAACAACCTCGACCCGGAGGTCGCCGAGCGCCCCGGTGAGCTGGTGGTCTACGGCGGCACGGGCAAGGCGGCGCGTGACTGGCAATGCTTCGACGCGATCGTGGACGCGCTGCGTCGGCTCGGGAACGACGAGACCCTGCTGGTCCAATCGGGCAAGCCGATCGCCGTTTTCCGTACCCACGCCGGCGCACCGCGAGTGCTGATCGCAAACTCCCTGCTGGTGCCGCGGTGGGCGACGGCCGACGAGTTCCGCCGCCTCGAGGGGTTGGGATTGACGATGTACGGCCAGATGACTGCGGGGTCGTGGATCTACATTGGTACACAGGGCATTCTCCAGGGGACCTACGAAACCCTCGCCGAGTGCGCCCGCCAACACTTCGGCGGCAGCCTCGCTGGTACGCTTACCGTCACCGCGGGCCTCGGCGGCATGGGCGGCGCGCAACCCCTGGCGGTGACCATGAACGGCGGCGCCTGTCTAGTGGCCGAGATCGACCGCAGCAGGATCGATCGGCGCCTGGAGACCCGCTACCTCGACATGGTGGCGGCAGACCTGCCTTCGGCGGTCGAGCGTGCGCTGGCTGCCCGAGAAGCGCGGGAGGCGCTGTCGGTCGGCGTCGAGGCCAATGCCGTCGACCTGCTCGAGTACCTGGTGGCTCGAGAGATCACCCCCGACGCCCTGACCGACCAGACCTCGGCACATGACGCTCTCGTCGGCTATGTGCCTCATGGCATCGAATTCGGCGAAGCTCTGGAGATGCGGGCGGCGGACCCGGAGTGCTACATCGAGCGCTCGATGTCCTCGATGGCGGCTCATGTACGCGCCATGCTGGAGCTGAAGCGTCGCGGCGCGGTGACCTTCGACTATGGCAACAACCTGCGCGGCCAGGCGCTCGAGACCGGGGTGGAAGACGCCTTCGAGATCGGCGGCTTCGTGCCGCTGTTCATTCGGCCGCTGTTCTGCGACGGTAAGGGGCCGTTCCGCTGGGCCGTGCTGTCCGGCGACGAGGCCGACCTGGCAGCCACCGACGAGGCGATCCTCGAGACCTTCCCCGAAGACGAGGCGCTGTGTCGTTGGATTCGCCTGGCTCGTGAGCAGGTGGCCTTTCAAGGCTTGCCGGCGCGCATCTGTTGGTTGGGTTATGGTGAGCGGGCGCGGGCAGGCCGGGTGTTCAACGAGCTGGTGGCGTCCGGCCGGGTCAAGGCGCCGATCGTCATCGGCCGCGATCATCTGGATTGTGGCTCGGTCGCTTCTCCCAACCGCGAGACCGAGGGCATGCGCGACGGCTCCGACGCGATCGGCGACTGGCCGATTCTGAACGCCCTGCTCAACGCCGTGAACGGTGCTACCTGGGTGTCGGTCCATCACGGCGGCGGCGTCGGCATCGGGTACTCGCTGCACGCCGGCATGGTGGTGGTGGCTGACGGCACGCCGGAGGCCGCCGAGAGGCTCGAGCGCGTCCTCACCGGCGATCCCGGAACCGGTGTCGTGCGCCACGCCGACGCCGGCTACGATCGGGCGATCGACTTTGCCCGGCGTCACCGTCTCGACGTTCCCATGCTCGATCGCTAGGTGGTCCAGGAGTCCATTGCCATGCGCGGCAGGCTTCTGGCCGGACGGGTTCGGCCGGCTTTCGAAACCGCGGTCCTACTGGCCAGCGTCGTCGCGCTCCTGCTGCCCATCCAGGCGGCACTGGCGGCTCTGGCGGCACTGATCCTGTTATGGATTGCCGCCCGGCCGCCGAGGCAGGAGCGGGTCTTCGTGAGCGCGGCCCTGACCCTCGCGGGCGGACTGATCTTCGCGTCGATCCTGGCTGGGCGACCGGTAGAGCTGTCGGACGAGAAGTGGAGCACCGCTGTCCGCTCCAATTATCTGGAGTTATGGGGCGACCTGCGAGCCGCTGCTCAGCAGACAGCCGGGAGTTTCGAGCAGCCGCCCGATCGAAGCAGCGACCACCGCGCCGAGTTCGGGACGCTGGAAGCCTTTGCCGCGGCGGCCGAGGCTGGGACTACGTTGTTGTTGATCTCACCCGAGGGCCGGACTGAGGCCTGGGCAGGGCAGGGACTTCTGCACGATTTCTCCTGGTCGGCGTCGCCCGAATCCGGATTCGCCTACCAGCGGGGCTACACAGCGGTGACCTTGTTCGCTGTGGAACCGCTATCCGCCGACCGGCGGCCATGGTGGGTGGTAGCCGGCCGAAGCCTGCCGACCGATCGTCTACCCTTCGAGATCGCGGCCAGGCTTGGTGGCGAGCAGTTGCGGTGGACGGTCGGGCCTCATGACGCGCCGGAGATAGCTGGTACGTGGCGCCTGGATTTTGGCGACGGCCTCCCTTCGATCTTCCTATCGCGGTCGAATGCGGACGGAGACCGGCCGCGCGCCCCGGCTCGGCTTCTTTACCGGCTCGGGGTCGGTCTGCTCGGCCTGACCCTGCTGGCGCTGGCGCTGCTGCGCACCGCTGGCGATCGACTACTGCCCGAGGGGTCTGGCAGGTTCGGCCCGCATCCCCCGGGCCTTCCTCTGCTGACCGTGGCAGGAACCGTCGCGCTGGGTGTGGCGGCGCAGTTTCAACGCCCTCTGACAGTGGCACTCGCCCTGGCGATGGGGCTCGCCACCTGGGGGCTGATGCGACCGAGACGGTTCCGCGCCCGGCTGGGCGCCAACGAGCTTCTGGGCGGCTCTTTTTTGGTCGGACTGGCGGTGGCCGCTTATTCCTATCAGCGTTGGACCGGTCCTGAGGACCTGGCAGGGAGCTTCGTGGGCAGTGCCGATTCATTCGCGCTGTGTCTGGTCTGGTGCCTGGCGGCCCTCGGCTTGTTGACGCTCGCGGCCCCGAGGGGCGGTGTATCGCCGGGCGACCGCTGGGCCTGGTGGGCAGCGCTGCTGTTGATGGCTGGCGGAGCGGCGTGCGATCTGCCTTGGTTGGCGGTGCCGCTGCTCGCGTTCGCCGGCGCCGCGATCGTCCGTTGGCTCGCGGGTCTCGAGCTTTCCGAGCGGCCGGCGGCTCTCGCCGGGTTGCTGGTCCTCGCTTCCCTGGCGGGCAGCGTCAGTTGGGAGATCGCCTATCGCGAGGTATTTCGTGAGTCGCTGGCCGAGGACTTCCTGCCCCTGCTGGAGCCGCCGAGCTCGGAGGAGCTGAACGATCTGCATGTGGAGATCTTCGACCACTTCGAAAACCTCGATATCGATCGGCTGCGAGCGCCGCTCGCCGGTTCGGTCGATTCGCGGGATCTGGCTTTCGTGCTGTGGCGGGATTCGCCACTGCCGCGGCGCGACGCCCTGTCCGCCCTGGCCGTTGAAACCAGCCGGGGAGAGCGATCGACGTTTTCCTTCGGCCTGTCGTTGAACGACGATTTGAAGCTCGAGCTGCCTCCGGATCAGTGGAACGTGCCGCCTGTGCCGGCCTGGAACGAATCGCTGATCTTCGGCAGGGTGGCGATTCGGCTTGACGGGATCGTGTGGGGATCGGTGAGCTTCTGGTTCCTACCCCGGCCCGGGTTTCGTCTCGAGGTCGACGAGATCGGCGAGCTGGACGAGGCGCTGCTGCGCGGCGGCGTGCACGATCGCGTTTTGGACGGGCTGCCGCGGGGGGTGCACTACGGTCTGTACGACTCGACCGGGCGCGCGATCAGCAGCCCCTGGGAGGAGTCACCGCCGGTCGATCTGTCGCTTCTCGACGCGAGCTCGGATGTCGATTCGATGGAGACACCTATCGGCCGTGCCTGGGTCTGGCGCCGCGATGCCGCGGACGGTGTTGAGATTCTCTACCTGCCCCGTCTCACGCCGCGTGCGGGCCTGGAGCGGGTCGGGATCCATGCACTGGGATCTCTCGCTTGGATCACCGCCATCGCCCTGGTGGCCCTGGGCCTGGCGCTTCCCAGAAAGGCGCTGAAGGATCTGTTCGAGCGGACGGTCCGTTCTTATTCCAAGAGGATGATTCTGGTCTATGCGCTGCTGCTCCTGGTGCCGCTGGTAGCGCTCAACCTGGTCCTGATGCAGAGCTTCGCGGATCGGCAGCGGCAGGAGCAGCGGACACAGGCGCAGAGTGCCCTCGCCTCCGGGCGTCTGATGCTCGTCAGCTACCTGCAGGGCCTGGAGCTCGGTTTCGACCTCCACACGAAAGTGAATCGCGAGCTGCTGGAGGGGATCGCGAGCGTCGTCGAGCATCCGGTCAACGTCTACTGGGGGAGCCGGTTCTTTGCCTCCAGTCAACAGGAGCTCTTCACCGCCGGCCTGCTGCCCAGACGGATTCCGGGAGAGATCTACTCGCGGCTTGCTCTCAGCGACTACAAGATGGGCTTTCGCCAGAATCGTGGCGAGCCGGAGTACCTGGAGCTCTATGCACCGCTGAATCTCGAAGGCATCGACCTGTTCCTGTCGGTGCCGGTGCTGGAGCAAGAGCGGGACGTCGCTCGCGAGCTGGCGGCGTTGCGCCGCAGGGCTGTGCTGGTGACCTCGGCCCTGGTGTTGCTGCTGGTAGCGGTCGGCAGCCGCCTGGCGCGCGGCTTCACCAATCCGATAATGGAGTTGATCGGCGGCACTCGACGAATCGCCGCCGGCGCGCCGTTCCTCGAGGTCACTCCGCGGGAACACGAGCTCGAGGCCCTGGCCGACGCCATCGACGACATGGCACGCCGGGTCGCGGAGAGCCGGCGCAAGCTGGTACTCGAGAAGCAGGTCGTCGAGCGCATGGTCGAGAACATCACCTCCGGCGTGGTGTCTCTCGATCACGATCGGCGTGTGCTGTTGCAAAATCGCGTGGCGGCCGATCTGCTCGGCACCGAGATCGGCGCCGAGATCGAGCAGGCGCTCGCGGATGAGGTACGCCTCGCCCCGGTGCTCGACTTCCTGAGCGACGGGCGCGCAGCCTCCGCCCAGGCAACCCTCGCTCTGCGTGACGAGGCGGGAGAGGAGCGAGAGTGGACCTTGACCTGGGTGCCGATTCCGGGGCCCGAAGACCCAGCGGCGTTGCTGGTGGTCGACGACGCCACCGAAGTCCTGCGCGGACAACGTCTCGAAGCCTGGGCCGAGATGGCGCGGATCATCGCGCACGAAATCAAGAACCCGCTGACGCCGATCAGGCTGTCGGCGGACCACATGCGTCAGGTTTATCGTGCCGATCGTGAGCGCTTCGACGACGTCTTCGAACGCTGCACGACCAACATCCTCAAGCAGGTCGACGAGCTGACCGACATCGCGTCGGACTTCTCGATCTACAGTCGCATCCCGCAGGCCGAGCTGGTGCCGGGCGACCTGGTCACGGCTCTACGCGAGCTGGTGGACGGCTACCATGCCGCCGCGGGCAACGGCTCTGCGATCGGATTCGCCAGCGAGAGCTCCGAGGTCCAGGCCCGGTTCGATCCCAAGCTGCTCGGCCGGGCGGTGCGCAACGTGCTCGAGAACGCGTTGCGCGCGAGCGAAGGCCGAGGAGGGGTCGATCTCACGATCGACGCCGAAGGCGAGTCGGCGCGAATCCGGGTGGTCGACTCGGGTCCCGGGGTCGAGGAAGATCTGCTGCGACGCATCTTCGAGCCCTATTTCTCGACCTACGACTCCGGCACCGGCCTGGGGCTGGCGATCACCCGGCAGATCGTCGAGGAGCATGGCGGCCACATCGAGGCTTCGAATCGAGCTGGCGGTGGGCTCCGCGTCACGATTACAATTCCCTTGGCCGAAGACGGTATGAAGCAGCAGTCCGCCACCGAGGAAGCGGGCTCGGACTAGAGGTGGCCAGGAGCTGGAACGGGCTCGTGGCTTCGAGATGAGGCAAACACCAAGACGCAGCATGGTCTGGCGACGAAGCACGACCTGGATCGGGGGGCTCCGCGGCTCGCGCCTCTTCGTCCTACTCGTTTGTGCCCTGCTGCTCGGCGCTTGCCCCGAAGCCTGGCAACCGCGCGAGAAGGCGCGCGGCTCGGCTCTCTGGCTCGGTACCCGATCAGTGCCGCTCGAGGCCAGCGACCTGGCGCGCCTGACGGACGCCGGGGTCGGGGAGGTCTTCTTTCACGCCGCCCGTCTGGAACCGTTCAAGCCCGGCGGCCCGCTGATTCCGATCGAAGCACCGACTCCGCCGCCGTCGATGCCCGCGACCCTGGCCGTCGCCGGCGAGTGGACGAGCGGCGAGGACCCGGCCGCGCTCGCCGACCGGGTGGTGGAGTCGCTCCGGCAGCTACGTTTCGACATCGAGGATCGTGGCGGCGTGCCGGCCGGCCTGCACTTCGATCTTTCGGCGGTCGACTCGTTCGAGAGCTACGCCGAGTTCCTCACCCGGTTACGCAAGGAGCTCGATCGCAACCTCTTTCTCTCCACCTCGCTCAAGCGCGACTGGCTCGACGAACCAGGAGTCGAGCAGGTCGCCAGGGCGGTCGACTTCGTGGTGCCGTTTTTGTACGGCCAGCGCGTCGACGAGACCGAAGACGGCAAGGCCTGGGACTTCGTGGAGCTCGAGATCAAGCTGCAGAAGATCGAGCACTGGGGGACACCATACATGATCGGCGTCATCGAGCTGGGTACGGCGACGCATCTGGGCGTCAAGGGCGCCGTCAAGGCCCGCACCACTCGGCTGTCGCTGCAGGAGATGCTGTGGAATCGCGACCTCAAGCTGCGGCCGGGCTTCAGCCTCGAGGGGGTTAATCGCAGGGTCTACGCCGTGGGCGCCGAGCGGGCCACCCGGGTCGGCAAGTGGGAGCTCAAGAGCGGGGAGGGAGTGCGGGTGGTGCGTGCCGCCACCTCCGACATCGAGGAGCTGACCAGGCTGGTGGACGCCTGGGAGGTGCCCAACCACCTCGGTCAGGTCTACTACCGGTTGCCGAGCGAGGAGGAGAAGCTGTCGCTGACGCTGGAAAACCTGCTGAACGCACTCGACCCCAGCCCGGCCTCGCCGGAGCTGGAGTTCGGCGTCAGTCTGCAGCGACGAACCGGCCGCGGTTGGTTGATGCGGTTCTCGATCGAGAATACCAACGGCGAGATCACCGAGTTGTCGCTGATCGACAGCAACTACGTTCAAATCACCGCCCTCAATGGCGAATTCTCGGCGCGGGTCAAGGCCGGCGACTTCTATCGCTACGAGCTGTACAAGACGCAGGCAGGCGGTGAGCCGAGGCGCGACATTCGGCGGCCCGATCTACTGAGATTCCACCTACCGATCCTGGAGGGTCGCCAGCAGCTCACCAGCGGCGACGTAGAGGTGAAGGTCAAGGGGACGCCGGAGCTCGAGTTGGAAGGACAGTTCCTGCTGCCCGACGGTAGAACGCTGAAGGTCGGGCCGGCGATCTGGCGCGGCGGCAGGTTCGAGGGCGAGGAAGACGTCGAGGGCGAGGAAGACGCCGCCGAGGCCGCCGAGGTCGCAGGCGAGTGAGGTGAGAGCCCTTCGCACCTTCTTTGCCGCGCCGGTCACGGACGTCCTGGACGGCCTGGAGCACAGTCTGGCGCCCGGGGCGCGCGGGCTGGCGCTGGTGGTCGCGGGTCTGCTCGCCGGCTGGTGGGTCTACGTACCGGTGCATGAGCTACTCCACGCCGCCGCCTGCTGGCTCGCCGGCGGCGAGGTCAGCCGGCTCGAGATCTCGCCGCTCTACGGCGGAGCCCTGCTGGCGCGGCTCTTCCCCTTCGTCGTCGCCGAAGGTGACTACGCGGGGCGGTTGGCCGGATTCGATACCGGCGGCAGCGATCTCGTTTATCTGGCGACGGATCTGGGCCCGTACGTGTTGACCATCTTTCCGGGCGTCTGGGCACTGCGTCGGTTCACCGGTTTCGGCTACGGCTTCGCCCTGCCTTTCGCCCTGGCACCCTTCCTGTCGCTCACCGGCGACGCCTACGAGATCGGCTCGATCGTCGTCACCCGGCTGCCGGCCTGGTCGGGGATCGAGGCGTTGCGCGGCGACGACCTCTTCCGCCTGGTGCCGGAGCTCGCGAAGCTCGGCGATCCGCCGTGGGGGGGGGTGATCCTGGCATTCGTCGTTGGCGTCTCGTGGGCCTTCGTCACCTACGCCCTCGGGCGCTGGGTCGCCGCTCGGGTGACACCGGCCATCGCCGATCGGTTGTAGACGCTGCTTCGGCCGCGGGCTCTTTGGCGTCGACAAGTTTCCTCGTGGGAGACGACGTGTCGCGACCGGACAGCCAGTGTTCAGATCGCCCGATCTAGAATATCTTCATGCCCGGGTGCTGTCAGGAGAAGACCAGTGATGATTCCCGGAAGCGCAGGATCAGGAAGCGCGGAGGTGCGAGACGCAGCGGCGAGGGTGGTCCGAGCTCTCCTCGTTTCCATGGTGATCTTCACTCCTCTGGCGTACGGGACCGTCGAGACCAGATCCATCACGGTCCTTCACGCGACTTCGATCGTCATCGCCCTGGTCTGGCTGCTGCCCGGCATTTCCCGGGGGCGGCTCGCGTACTACCGGACCCCCTTCGACCTGCCGCTGCTCTTGTTGTTACTGATCGTCGGTCTCTCGGCCTGGTTCTCCGTCTATTCCCACGCCAGCCGCATCCAGCTCTTTCGCTGGATCAACTATGGGTTGATCTTCTTTGTGGTCATGAACACCTTCGATCGCCGGCGCAAGCTCACCGGTTTGGTATGGGCCATCGTCCTCTTTGGTAGCGCTTATGCGGTCGCGGCCCTGCTGCTTGCGGACCAGCAGCTGCCCGGTCTCTGGAACTTCTCGCGAGGGGCGCACGGCCTCTCTCTCACATTCGTCAACCCCAATCACTTTGCCGGTTACCTCGCGATGGTCGTCTGGCTCGGAGCGGGTCTCGCCCTGGCATACCGGGGCGCCAGGAGAGCGCTGCTGCTTTTTCTCAGCGCCTATCTCGCAGTGGCCGTCGTATTCTCGTTGTCCCGGGGAGGGGCCCTCGGCCTGATCGTGAGCCTGGGCTTCTTCCTGCTGTTGCAAGCGCTGTGCCGCGAAGAGCGCCGGCAGCTCTGGGTAGCGGGCGCTCTGGTCCTGCTGGTGGTGCTCCTGACGGCGTGGCTCGGTGTCTCCCCTTTCCTGGAACGGCTCCAGGAGCTGAGGAGCTCGTGGCCCACCGGCGATTTGCGAAAAGAGATCTGGCTCGGGACCCTGAGCATGATCTCCGACAGTCCCTGGCTCGGTACGGGTCCGGGGACCTACGCCCACGCCTACGGGCGCTACCAGACGGAGCTCACGGCGGGCCACTTCGTCGACCACGCCCACAACGACTATCTGGAGGTTACGGCAGAGATCGGTCTACCAGGGTTTCTGGTCGCGTCGATCTGTATCGCAGGGCTCTTCGGCACGGCCATCAGGAAGCTCCTGGGCCAGAAGGATAGGCATTTGCGGGTGATCGGTTTTGGCGCGCTGACCAGCTGTTTCGGGCTCCTGGTCCACAGCGCCGTCGAGTTCAATTTTTACATTCCCGCCAACGCTTTGCTGTTCACGATCTGTGCGGCCCTCGCTCTGCTCGCAGGCAGTGTCAGCCGCCGCGGAGTCACGCTCGGCCGAGGCGATCTGCGGCTGGGCAAAGCCGCGAGATGGGCGGTCGGCGGAGGACTGCTGGCCCTCGCCGGGTTGTCTGCAGCAGCCGTCGTGTCGTCCTATGCCGCGAGCGTTTATGAGCGAGAGGCGCTGAAGCTCCGGGAGGGCAGGGACCACGCTTCCGCAGCAGCGGCGCTCGAGAATGCGATCCGATTCGATCCGGGCAATGCCGACCTCCTGTTGCGGCTGGGGGAGGTCTCGTCCGCTCGAGCCGGCCTGGAGGCCGAGAGCCCGGAGGCTCGTGAGTCTCTCCTCGGTCTCTCGTTGCACTACTATGAGAAGGCCGTTCAGGCCTGTCCGGTGGCAGGCCGCTACCACTTCCGGAAAGGCCGGGTCCTCGAGCGCCTGGGCCGTGTCGACGACGCGGTGCAGGCTTTCGAGCAGGCCATCTACTACGCCCCGGTCAACGCCCTGGCGCGCTATCGCCTGGGAAGAATCTACCTGAGACGGGGAGAGCGAGAGCAGGGGTACGAGCATCTCGAGAGATCCCTGGAGCTCAGGGAAGACCGCCTCGATCTGGTTCTGGACGAGATCTGGGAGCTTACCGAGAATCCCACCGAGCTGAAGCGAGTCGTACCCCTGCGGCCGGGTACCCGAAAGGTTCTCGCTCACTACCTCTTAGCAAAGGGAGAGACTCAGGCGGCCCTGGAGGAGTTGGCAACGACGTTCTCCCTGGAACCTACGCTGATCAACGCGCTGGCGCATGTCGACGCCGCTCGCGGTCACTCTCGGGCCCTTCAGGCGGCCAAAACCTATCGAGAACGATTCGGCCAAGAAATCGCCTGGCGAAAACGGACAGCCCTGATCTACTCCGACCTCGACAGATTCGACGAGGCGATCGGGATCTACAAATCGCTGCTCGCGGACGATTCGGACCAGGTCGACCCCTATCTGGCCTTGAGCCAGATCTACCGCAAGGCTGGGCGCCCTCGGGAAGCCGTGGAGACCTTGCGCAGTGCTCTGAAGCGACGGCCCCAGGCGGCCGTGTTGCACGCTTCGCTGGCAGCCATCTACCGTACTCTGGAGGCGCCCGAGGAGGAGCTGCAGGCCTGGAAGCGGGCCTCGTTCCTGGAACCCGCGAGCGCGGAGTACCGCTATCAAGTCGGCCTGGCGTACGAGAGGCGGGGCATGTTCCAGGAAGCGGTGGCGGCCTGGGAAGACTGTCTAGATCTGGATCCCCGCCATCAGGCAGCCGAGAGTGCGATTGCTCGAGTCATCGAGAAACTGAAAAACTGAGGCGGGGGCCGGATGCTCAACGCAGGTGCTCCAGCTACCAGCTGCTACCGGCCCCCTGGAATCGAAGGGCTCGGTACCGGATGCCCTCCAATACACAGGCCTTGATGGCACTCGCGATCGATGATGTTCGGTAGATCCGGGCAGTCTGTCTGCGCCCCATCATCACAATATCCGTTCCGGCAGCGGCGGTCGACCCAGCATTCGAGGTCTTGGCAAAGCAGTACGGTGCGAGGTCTGCATACCCCCCAGTGGCACACCCGGTTCTTCCAGCACTCACGGTCCCGGCCACAGGGGGTGCCGTCCATGGCAAAACCTGTTACATCACATCGCCCCGCCTGACATTCACCTTGTCGACACCTCGGGGCCGGGCAGGTCGTCCCGTCCTCCTCGGGCTCGATGTCGATGCAAGTCCCCTCCTGACATTGGCCTACCAGGCAGATCCCCGGTCGGCAGGTCGTTCCGCTGATCGGCTCCTGGCCGGTGCAGGTGCCGACATCCACGGTCCGCACGATGCGGCCGTTGTGCTCGAATTCGATTGCGGAGCAGCGGCCAGGGCTCGTACATGGATTTCCATCGTCACACGGGTCACCAAATGGCGGCCGGCAAAGCCCGAGAACATCGATCCACATCGTGGTGCGATGAAAATGCGCGGCGGGGCTGTAGTGATTCAGCACTTCGACAACGACGAGTACCGAGACCGGACCCGGGTCGGAATTGCTGGCAGGAGCGTAGCGGGTCGTCGGGTCGGAGGCGCTGGCGAAGACGTACCCCCTCGAGCTTGCCGCACCGACGCCGGCACGGGCGTTCTTCGCGCTCGGCACATCGGGGCGCACGGGGATGAACCGAGAGGGGCTGCACCATCCTTCGAGGGGGACCTCGTGCGTGCCATCGCCGTCGCCGTCGACTCTGACCGAGCAGGGCTTCAAGGAATCGACGGCGGCTCCTGGCACGGCCTTCAGCGGTAGATAGATCCAACGGGCACCCATGGTGCGGAGCGTCTGGCTCTGCTCCAGGGTGAATGACTTGCCCGTTTCGGTATGGGTGAAGGTCACCCTGAGATCGAGACCCAACTCGGCGTCGAAATGACCCTTGACGTCGTCTTCGGCGGAGATCCACATCGCTGTGATGGGCTGCTCTTCCGCAAGTGAGACCCTGACGTCCCAGAAACTCGTGCCGTCCTCGCCGTGCACCGCGATCGGCTCCGTGCTCCTCAGGCTCAGGGCCCTCATCCGGATGCGGATCGGCCGGCCGTCTGCGACGGCATCCTCGAGCCGCTCGACGATCGTGTCGGTCTCGCCGAGCAGGCCCGGCGGGTCGCTCGACAGGGCTTCACCCTTGAACCAGACCTTGTCGGCGAACGTTTTCGAGCCCGGGCCGAAGACGCCGGCCGGGATCGGTGACTCGCCGAAATCGAAGTAGGTCCCCTCCTCGCCGGCGGTCGTCCAGAGATCATAGCCCGCAGTGATGACGGGCTGGGCGCTGAGCGGCAGGGCGAGCGAAAAGGTCAGAGCGAGATCTGCGCCAATGGCGAGCCAAAGGCTGATTCTAATCATCTAGCAGCTATGCTGTGCCGTCACCGTCGAGCAGACAATGACCCAGATCAATTCTGGGGCTGACGTGGGTCATCGTTGCACGGGGCGGCACCGGCGAAAATGAGCCCGGGCTGTTATGGCAGTCACCGGAGACGCGCCCAGCGCAATGGAGCGCGGACGGGCAAAGCGGTCGGACGAGTCCTGACCGATGCCTTCCGGGTCGACTGGTCATGAAACAGGAGGACAGCTATATGTTGGCGTATCGGGACCCCGATGGCAAGCGGCGTGCTTCGGCTGCTTCTCGGGTAGGCTCGGCGGGAGGAGGTAGGCCGTCTCGAGCCCGGTTCGGGCTCCCGTTGGTTCTGATTCTCCTTTTTATCCACGCCGTTCGGGTCGAGGCCGAGAAGGCCGATCCCACTTTCGAGCTGACGGCGAGCGCCGAGTACGACGACAACGTGACGCTGGTAAGTGAGGCCGGAAGGGCGGCGGAGAGCGATCTCGTGTTCCGCCTCCGCCCGGTGATCGGCGTCACGCTGCCTCACCGGGACCACAAGCTCTTGCTGAGCCTGAGCGGCGATTACCGCAAGGGAACGGACACCGATACCGAGGACCTGAACTTCACTGGCACCGCCGGCATCGAGCTCAACTTCTCGAACGGTCTCCAACTCAACCTGGCCGACACCTATACCCAGACCTCCTTCGACCAGGAGTTGCAGGAGGAGACCGGTACCCCGGACAGCGAAGGCAACGCTCTGAGAGCTGGCGTTTCCTACATCCCGGTCGACCGGTTGAGGATTTCCGCGACCCTCGAGCAGCAGGAAACCGACTTCGAAGAAGGCCAGGGGGTCTCGGCAGCTGACCGTGACACCGACACTGTCGAGATCTCGGTCGCGATTCCAATCACGCGTTCCATCATCTCCACCATCTCCTACACTTCAGAAGAGCTCGTCTCTCCCCAAAGGCCAGACCGCGACTATACCGACGAGAGCTATATGGTCAGCTTCCGCTGGGAAGGCCCGGAGAGGTTCGCTGTGTGGTTCGATCTGGGTGACGAGGTCATCGATTTCGCGGATCCGGGCCAAAGCGACTTCGACGACTCGACGGCGACGATCGGCACCGAGGTCAAGGTGACCGAGTTTCTGAGCGGCTCCGCCTCGATCGGGCAGGACGGCTTCGGCGAGCTGACCTATGATGGCAGCTTGTCCTACCAGAACGACACCGATCGGCAGATGAATCTGACGTTCGGCCAGGACACCTCACCTTCATTCTCCTTCGTCTTCCAGAGCAGGGTCGTGCAGACGAGCCGTATCGACCTGAGTCTCACCGACAAGCTCGCCGAGCGCTTCACCGTCACCCTGGGAGCCGGCTACCAGACGCAGGAGTCGTTTCTCGCCGAGGAAGATCGCGAGGACGAAGTCTTCAGCGGCAGGTTCACGGTGGACTACCCGGTCCAGGACTGGCTCAAGCTCGGCTTCAGCTATCAGTACTCCCGGCGAACCTCGAGCCTGGAGACCTTCGACTTCACCAACAACCGAATCGGGCTCTTCGGAACCCTGACCTATTGACTCGAGGGGCAATGCGCGGCGAGTGTCAATACCCGAGGCCTGCGGTGCTCTTCCTGGTCCTCTGTCTCGAGATTCATACAGCAGCTCCGGCTCGAGGTGCCGGCGAGCCGCCCGCACTGGCGGTCGTCGACGCTCATCCTTGCCTCAACCTGCGCCCTGAGCCGGGACCTTCCGGCACGCCGATCGACTGCGTGACGACGGCTACCCAGGTGGAGATCCTGGCGGACCGCGGGGCATGGAAACAGGTCCGTCTACCCGAAGGCCTCCGAGGCTGGATGGCGGGCGATTATCTGCTCCCGGTTCGAGCCGAGAAGCAACCACCAATCCGCCCGCCGGAGCAGATCGCCGAGCGGCAACCCCGGCGAGAAGAAGCCGTTCAGGTACGGCCGGCCTACTCCGTCGGCCCCGCCGACATCGTCACCGTCGAGGTCTACGACAACGCGGATCTCTGCGGCGACTTTACCGTCGACCCGTCCGGCAGCATCGACTATCCGCTTCTCGGCCAGCTCCGGGTCGCCGGGATGAGCATCGCCGAGATCGAAGAGACTCTCAGCGAGCTCCTCGAGCGGGACTATCTCTACGAGGCGATCGTCACCGCCAAGGTCAAGGAGCACAGGAGCCAGAAGGTCGAGATTCACGGCGACGTCGGCAAGCCCGGGATCTACTACCTCGACGGCCCGCTGAGCCTGCTCGGCCTTTTGGCGAGCGCCGACGGTATCTCCGGTCAGCTCGGCAACCCGGCCAGCCATCGCCAGGCACGCATTGCCATGACCCGGCCGAACGGTGTCCCCGCCGACCATGCCGAGACCGACGGCAAAGAGCCCGCCATTCTCCTCGTCGATCTCCACGATCTCCTCATCGAGGGCCGACAGGAGGCGGACGTTCCGCTCGCCGATGGCTATGTGATCTACATCCCGCCGGTACTCACCGAGGATTCGACCATTCACGTGCTCGGAGAAGTCAACAGCCCGGGCCCCCTTCCCTTCGAGGAAGGCATCACTGTGATGCGAGCCATCACCCTGGCCGGCGGCGCCACCAAGAAGGCGGTGGTGAAAAAAGCCTTCCTCAGCCGGGAACAGGAAGGCGAGATCCTGAAGGTCCGTGTCGCGCTGGACGACCTGCTGCAGCCTGGTGACATCCTCACCATACCCGTCAGCTTCTGGTAAGAGAATGAAAGAGCCAGATCCTTTCATCGCTCCTGAGCCGGCACGCGACTTCGATCTGGCGGCCGAGATCCACCGCTACTGGTACCTGCTCAAGCGGCGCCGCTGGATCCTCCTCACTACCTTCGTCGTCGTGGTTCTGACCACGGCGATCTACAGTCGCTACCAGGTCCCGGTCTATCGGGCCACCGCGACCCTGATGATCGAGCCGGACATTCCCTACCTGTCAGACCAGGGAAAGGTCTACAGCGGGGATGCGCGGACGTTTTACCAGTCACAATACGAGATCATCCGTTCCTTCCCGGTGGCGAAGATGACGGTTCAGGCACTGGGGCTCGGAGACGATGGGGAACCGGGGAGCACAGATCAGCAAGCGGCAATCACAGCTTTCCAGGCAGGTATTGCCGTCCGACCGATCGAGAAAAGCCGGCTGGTGAAAGTCAGTATGGACGACATCGATCCGGAGGGGGTGGCCGACAAGGTGAACACCCTCGTACGCATGTATATCTACCGCAACCTCGAAGACCGCCGGGCGGCGTCCAAGGACGCCTTCACCTTCCTGTCCGAGCGGCTCGCCATCCTCAAGGCGCAGGTCGCCAAGTCGGAGAACGATCTCCTCGAATACAAGGAAAAGGAGGACATCGTCTCCCTCGAGAAGCGCCAAGCGCTGGTCGAGGAACGGCTCTCCGAGCTCACCGAGCGGCATACCGAGGCCGCTCTCAGCCGTTCGGAGCTCGAGACCTTGCTGGGGGAAGCACGAGGGATCAGGGCTCAGCCGGAGCTGGCGGAAGCGATCCCGCAGATTCGGGGGAACGCTGGGCTACAGCAGCTCAACTCGAGCCTCATGCAATTGCAGCTCGAGCTGGGCGACTTGTCGCGGAAGTACAAACCCAAGCACCCGAGAATCATCCAGGTCCGGTCGCAGATCGAGAACGTGCAGAGCCAGCGGGAAGCTGAGATCAGCAAGCTGATTCGAAGCATCGAGGTCGAGTTTCGCATCAGCCAGCAGACCGAGCGGGGCATCCAGGCCAGCCTGGACGATCTGAAGCGACAGTCGCGCCAGCTGGCACAGCAAGCCATCCAGTACGGCATCCTCCAGCGTGAGGCGGAGAGCAACCGCCAGATGTACGACGTCGTGCTCCAGAGGCTCAAAGAGACCGACTTCAGCGGCAACATCACCATCAACAACATCCGCGTGGTCGAGCAGGCACGAGCCCCGAGCACACCGCTCAGCCCGCGACCCAGGCGGGCTCTGAGGAACGCAGTCCTCGGCTCCCTGCTCCTCGGGTTCCTGCTCTGCATCGCGGTCGACTTTTTTGACAGCGCGCTCAAGAGCGAGAACGACGTGAGTGTCTATCTGGAGTCTCCAATCCTGGGAGTCGTGCCCAAAGAGAAAGATTTCGACCATGGATCAGTGGTCGTATGGCGGGCCTATAGCGACATCAAGACCAACCTCGACTTCTATGGGCAGGAACATGTCCTGAGATCGTTGGTCATCACCAGCGCCGTCGCGGGCGAAGGAAAGACCACAGCATCGATCTGTCTCGGCAAGATGTTCGCCGGAGGTCACCGTAAGGTCTTGTTGATCGACGCCGATCTCATTCGTCCCATCCTCCACAGGAGTTTCGATATCGAGCCCGAAGCGGGTCTCAGTGACTACTTCCTGCACCACAAGCCGCTCGACGAGATCCTGGCCGAAAGCGGGATACCGGGGCTCCAGGTTCTGCCGGCTGGGCTGATTCCACCGAATCCGACGGAGATCCTCGGATCGCAGCAGATGGCGGAGTTGCTCGACGAGCTGAAGTCGCGATTCGATTTCATCGTCGTCGACACCCCGCCCGTCAGCGCCGGGCTCGAGGTAGCCGCCTTGAGCGGCCGCGTCGATGGGGTGGCCTTGGTGGCGAGAGCTCACGCGACGCCTCGCGCCGTGATCGAGAGGACCCTCGGAAAGCTGCATCACTTCGAGTGCAATGTCGTGGGGATCGTCCTCAACGGGCTCGATCCCGCGTCCGAGGATCTCGATGGCGGCTATGGCTACGATGGCTATGGATACGATGGCCACGGCCTGGAGTCACAGCAGGATCGTCGGGAGCATCGGGGGGGGCGGCGCCTGGGGTTGCGGCCCGAATCGGGTAGCCACTGCTTCGAAGACGGTCTCCTGTCCCTTGGACGCAGGTCGTTACGATCGTCATGCAATAGGGAGAGCGGGACATAGGTTCTTCCTCCACAGACCAGATATATTGTAGCATTCGAGACGGAGGTGGAGGCGATGACGGGGCGGCATCGAGTGTCTGAGGGCTGCACTGCCGAGGGGCCGGCTCGGCTCGGTTCCATACTGCTGGCTCGCCTTGGCCCACGCAAGTCCCCACTGCGCTTGCGGGCAAGGCAGATCATCTTTCATGAAGGGACACCCGCGGCTGTCTATTGCATCCTCTCGGGTAAGGCAAAGGTCTTCAAGACCGGTCCTGACGGTAAGCAGTACATCTTCAAGATCGCCGCCCGCGGAGACGCACTAGCCTTGGAATCGATCTTCAGCAGCGGCCCGATGTCTTCCAGCGCCGAGACGGTGGAGGAAGCAGAGGTCTACCCGGTCGAGCCCCAGCGGGCTCGCGAGTTGATCTGCCAAGATTCGGCACTGATGCTCCGCGTGATCGAGGATCTTGCCAGCAGTCTCAGAGTGGCTGACCAGGAACGCCTGGAGCTGGCGCAGGCTCACGTCTCCGAGCGCATGGCTCACCTTCTCACCGATCTGGCCGCCGAACACGGCGTCTCGGAGTGTCTTGGCGTGCGGATCGGCCTCAGCCTTTCCAGGGACGAATTGGCGGCTTTGATCGGGACAGCCCAGGAAACCGCCATCCGCCAGTTGCGGGCGTTTCAGAAGAGTCGGCTGATCCGTCTCAAGGGGCGCAGCATCACGGTGCTCGACCGCAATCGCCTGGCACGACGAACCTACCAGGGCGGCTGAGGCCGTCATCCAACCGAGAGTCGATTCGACGTCGACGTCGTCGAGTTGCTCGGGCCGCAGGTGCTCCTCGACGGCGGTTAGCTGGCCGGTTCGGCCGCCGCCTCGCGGGCCGCGGCCGCGGCCTCGTCGATCTCGGCCTCCGGGCCGGCGATGATCAATCGCCCGGTCGCTCCCCAGGTCGTGACCAGGTTGAGGTGCACATTGGCGGCCTTGAGTGCCTGGTTGCAGATATAGGCCATGTAGGCCGCCGGTTCGCACTCCATGATCAGCACCGACTCGCCCGAGATGATCATGTTGCCCTTGGCGAGGCCGGTGAAGGCGATGCCGTGGTCGCGTTCGATGCCGCGCAGGATCATGTCGGTCGAGAGCTTGCAATCGGCGCGGTCGGCGGGGGTCAGGTCGGTCGCGTCGAGGATCGCCTTGCCGGCCGCTTGGACCTCACCCTGGTCGGCATGGTGGACCTCCAGCTGCCCGAAGTGCCGCTCGGTGATGACGACGCCGAGCCGCACGTCGGTCGCCTTGAGGGCGAGATCGATCATGCGGTGGATCTCCATCGCGGGATGGATCTCGAGGAACAGGGCCGCGTCGTACTCGCTCGGATCGAAGACCTTGTTGTCCTTCGCGATGTACTGGGCGAGCTGCGGCTGCATGCTGTCGATGAAGCTGTAGGTGCGGAGTTCGAACGACATCGGCAACTTCCTTTTCAGATAGTGGGGTTCGACGCCGCGATGGTACCGAAATCGGGGCGTCGGTACCAGGGGACGGTGCCGGCGCCCGCGTTACGACCCCGCTCCGCCTTGCAAGTGCACAGTCTGCGTGGGAAAGGCCATCTCGACACCGAGCTCTTCGGCCAGGCGCAGCACGTCGAGACCGAGCTGCTGTTTCGATTCCAGCTCGGTCGTCCAGTCGGGGACGTCGAAGTGGAGCTGCATCAGCACGTCGAGTGACGAGGGCGAGAACTCCACGAAGTGGACGTAGAAGGCCTCCTTGCGAGTGTGCGGGTGCTGGCGGATGAGCTCGCGCACGCCCTCGCAGAAGGCCTCGATCTTGTCCGGCGGCGTGTCGTAGGTGAGCGACAGCGTGGTCTTCCAGCGCCGGAAGGTGCGGGCTCCCAGGTTGTCCACTGACGTGGTGATCAGGTGCGAGTTGGGGAGGGTCACGAGCGAGTTCTGCGGCGTGCGCAGGCGGGTGCTGCGGAAGCCGAGCTCTTCGACCGTGCCGTCGACGCTCCCGACCTTCACGTAGTCGCCGACCGAGAAGGGCTGATCCGCGATCACCAGCAGCGAGCCGAACAGGTTCTTGACCAGGTCCTGAGCGGCCAGGGCCACCGCCAGGCCGCCGATGCCGAGGCCGGCGAGGATGCTGCCGACCGGCCACTCGAGGGTCTGGGCGATGAACAGAAGACCGAAGCCGGCGATCGCCACCTTGAGGACCTTGCGCACCAACGGCACCAGCAGGTCGTCGAACTTGTTGCCGGTGTCGCGGGCGCGGCTGCCCATCACCACCGCGAACACGTCGACCAGGCGGTAGGCCGCCCAGACGAACGCGGCGGCGACCACGAAGTGGGCGGCGTAGCGCAGCACGTCCAGTGCGCCGGGTGGCAGGGCGAGACGGTAGATGCCGAACCACCAGAACAGCGAGGCGGCGAACAGGCCCATCGGCCGCAACGCGCGCTTCAGCCGCGGCGGCTCGATGCTCACGAGGTGCCGGCTCAGGTAGTTGCCCACCACGGATCGGCCCAGGCCGGCCACCAGCCGGTCGACGATCAGGCCCGCGACCAGCAGCAGCACCAGGAACAGCCACTGCCAGTGCTCGATCCACAGCGCCCTGCCGCGCAGGGCCTCGGGCATCTTCGACTGCAGCCAGAGCCCGAACGGCAGCCTCTCGACCTTGGTGGCTCCCTCGACGATCGCGCGGTCCCGCACCGCCGCTAGCAGGCGCGGGATCTCCCGCACCGTCTCGGCGTCGAACAGCCATTCGCCGCGGGCGTCGGGGGCGATCACCACCTGCCCGTGGTCGTAGACGTCGAGCCGGTAGGGTGGGGCGTCGGCGGCATCCGGCAGGGAGTCGACGACGATGAACTCGGTGCGGTCGAGGACCTCCTTGAGCTGCAGCGCCAGCTCCCGGCCCTGATGTCCGCGGATCGCCTGGCGGATCTCCGACAGGTCGAGACAGGCGGCCGCGACGTCGAGCGGGTCGTCCGACGGATCGCGCCGGGCCGGATCGAACGATTCCAGGAACGTCCGCATCGTGGAGCGCGCCGAGTCGTGCTCGGCCGGGATAACGTAGGTCTCGGTGGCTTCTGCGGCGGCCTCCGGATCTTCCTGTGCCGCCGCGGGCGAGATCAGGAGCAGGATGGACAGGATCGGCAGGTACGAACGGCGGAGCTTCAAGGTCGGATCTCCTCAGAATCGCGAGTGGGGCGGGATCGGATGGGAGCGCGGGCGACCCGGATTCTATCCTGTACCGTCGATCCCGTCCCGAGGATCGGTGTTTCGGGCCGATGGTAGACTTCGCCGCCCGTCCGACCCGACCCGTTCCGTTTCGCCTCGGAGGATTCCCATGCGCGCAAGGCCCGGTATCTCGATGTTGGTCCCGTTGGCTGCCTTCCTGCTGGCTTTGAGCGCATCGGCGGAGGCTGAGTCCGGCAAGAAACAGCAGGAGCAGGACGCCACCGGGCCGCTGCCGAGCATCGCCGAAAAGACCGAAGGCTTCGAGACGCGTCGGGGATTCCTGACGGTCCACATTGACGACCGGGCTGGCAAGATCTGGCTCGAGGTGCCCGCGCCGAGCGGCGAACGTGGCGAGGCTCTGCGTTTGATCTACGTCGAAGGGCTGCTGAGCGGCCTGGGGTCGAACCCGGTTGGCCTCGACCGAGGCAAGATCAACGATGCCCGACTGGTGGTGGTGCGTCGCCTGGGGCCACGGGTGCTGTTCGAGCAGCCCAACCTGCGCTTTCGCGCACTGTCCGAGGATCCGGCCGAGCGGCGGGCGACGGCGGAGTCGTTCGCCACCTCGGTACTGTGGGGTAGGGAGGTCGAGGCGCTCGATCCGGACGGCCGCGCGCTGGTCGATCTCACCTCGTTCCTGGTGCGCGACGCGCACGGCGTGATCCGGACCCTGAAAGAGACCGAGCAGGGCGAGTTCGAGCTCGACGAGGAGCGCAGCGCCGTCGATCCAGCGGCCTGCCTGGTGTTCCCCGACAATGTCGAGCTCGAGGCGATCCTGACCTTCGCCGGCAGCGAGCCAGGACCGCACGTGCGGGCGACCGCGCCGACCCCGGAGTCGATCACGCTGATCGCTCACCATTCGCTGATCCGCCTGCCCGATGACGGCTACCGCCCGCGCGGTTTCGATCCGCGTACCGGTGTCCAGCGCGTCGACTTCCTCGATTACGCGGTCGAGCTCGACCAGCCGGTGCAGCGCGGCTGGATCATCCGCCATCGGCTGCGCAAGACCAATCCGTCGGCCGCCCGTTCGACGGTCCAGGAGCCGATCGTCTACCACGTCGATCGCGGCGCTCCGGAGCCGGTGCGATCCGCTCTGATCGAGGGCGCCAGCTGGTGGGCCGAGGCGTTCGAGGCGGCGGGCTTCGTCGACGCATTCCGAGTCGAGCTGCTGCCCGAGGACGCCCATCCCCTGGACGTGCGTTACAACGTCATCCAGTGGGTGCACCGGTCGACCCGAGGTTGGTCCTACGGCGGCGGCGTGGTCGATCCGCGCACCGGCGAGATGCTCAAGGGGCACGTCAACCTGGGGTCGCTGCGGGTACGCCAGGACCGCTTGCTGTTCGAGGGCCTGGCCGGCACCGGCAAGACCGGCTCGGGTGCCGCCGACGACCCGGTGGAACTGGCCCTGGCGCGCATCCGTCAGCTGTCGGCGCACGAGGTCGGACACACCCTCGGTCTGGGCCACAACTTCGCTGCCTCCACCTACGCTGATCGCGCTTCGGTGATGGACTATCCGGCGCCGCTGGTGACGGTCGGCGAGGATGGGGAGCTGAATTTCTCGCGCGCCTACGGCGTCGGCGTCGGCGCCTGGGACGCGCACGCCGTGCGCTGGGCCTACGCCGAGTTTCCGCCCGGCGTCGACGAGGGCGTGGAGCTCGAGCGGATCGTGCGCGAAGGCATCGCCGCCGGGTTGGTTTTCCTGTCCGATGACGACGCCCGCCCGGCGGGTGCGGCCGAGCCACGGGCCAACCTGTGGGACAACGGCGACGATCCGGTGGCCGCGCTGGAGACGGTGCTGGCGGTCCGCGCCAGCGCCCTGGACCGTTTCGGAGCCGGCAACATCGCCGCCGGCCGGCCGTTGGCGGAGCTCCAGGAGGTACTGGCGACGGTCTACTTCCACCATCGCTACCAGCTGGCGGCGGCGGCCAAGGTGTTGGGCGGCATGGAGTACGACTACGCACTGAAGGGCGACGGCCAGGCGGCCACGCGCATCGTCGACGGCGAGCGGCAGCGCCGGGCCCTGGAGGTGCTGCTCAGCGTTCTTACGCCCAAGCGGCTCGACCTACCCGAGCCGGTGCTCGAGCTGCTGGCGCCCCGGGTCTTCGAAGCCGGGCGCAACCGCGAGATGTTCGCGTCGGCCACCGAGCCGGCGTTCGACGCTCTCGGCGCGGCGACGACGGTGGCGGACCAGGTGGTCGGAGAGTTGCTGCAGCCGGAGCGGTTGGGGCGATTGATCGACTTTCACCGCCGAGACGCCGCGCTGCCCGGGCTCGAGGAGGTGTTGACCGCGATGCTCGAGCGGGCGTTTCAGGCCCCGTCCGCCGGCGACGCGAGGCTGGCCGCGCTGCAGCACGTGGTCAAGCAGGTGGTGATCCACCGCTGGCTCGATCTAGCGGCGAACCCAGACGTCACTCCCGCGGTCCGGGCGCACGCCGAGCAGATCCTGCGTCGAGCGCGGCGGCGGCTTCCGGCGGCGGATGCCGAGCTAGACAGCGCCACGCCGTATGAGCTCGCTCTGGCGGGCGACGTCGACCGGTTCCTGGAGCGCACGGAGAGCCGGCCCGCGCCGGCCCGGCGTCCGGCGCCGATGCCGCCGGGCAGCCCGATCGGCGCAGCGCCTTCCGGGCTGGCCGGCTGCGGCGGCTGACTATTCCCCGTTGGGCTCGGCGGCGGGAGCGAGGCCCCAGGTCTCGGCTAGCCAGTCGAGCAGCCGGCCTTCCCGCTGGACGATCGAGCCCGAGGCGGCGATGCCGAAGAGCACGCCGTAGATCGCTTCGCGCGCCGGCTCGCGGTCGACCGTTTTCACCTGCGCCTCGACCACGTCGTCGTCCACGTGCCGGCCGCCGGCCTCCTTCAGCAGCGCCCAGAACTGCTCCTCGCCCAGATCCGCGGCGGCCTGCTGGAGCCCGGCGGCCTCGGCCGCCGAGTACTCGCCGTCGACTCCCACCATCACCCGCACCAGGGTGCCGAGCGCCAGCCGCTCGGCGTCTTCCATCTCATCGAGCTTCATTCTGAGAAGTCCTCATCGGTCATCGCTTGGAAACCGCGAGGCGATTGCCTCGACGGGTCCGGGTCTCTTCGGGAGTACGGCCCGGACTCGCCAAGGGTAGCATCAACCGACGACCCGTTCCTCCAAGATCCACCAATCGTCGCCCTCGCGGACCAGTTCGAGCGTCTTGCGTACGGTGTCCTGGTAGTTGTCGGAGCGATAGGACTGATCGAAGCTGACGCGGGCCCGGTCGGCCGCGAGCAATTCCACCGTCAGATGGGCGAGCCGCACTTCGATCTCGCGGGGCTTGAGGATCCGAGTCTCGCGCCCGGCACGCCATTCGGCGCGATCCTGGCCGCCGGGAGGACGAAAGCCGGCGGCATAGAACGAGAGGTAGTCGTCGATGCGCTGCTCGGACCAGGACAGGGCCCAGGCCTGGGCCAGGTCGATGAGCGGGGTCTGCGTCGTGACCTCCGCCCTTGACGATGGCGGCGTCACTGTCGCCTGCTCGATCATGGGGGCTGCGATTTCGTCCGTCGCTAGCGCGGTCGGCACCGCGGGGTCAATCGGTACCGGGGCGGGTGGTAGGAGAACCAGGCCGGCGAACGCCAGGGCGGCGAGCGCCAGCGCCGGCAGCAGCGCCCGCCCCGAACCGCGGCCGCGGTCGACAGAGGCGCAACCGGCGTAGGCATGAAGCCGCCGCCGGTTACGGTCGCCGGAGATTCCGTGGGCCTGCTCGGCTGGCTCGGGATCGGTCTCCCGCTCGGCGGCGCGCCGAATCTCCGATCGGATTTCGTCCACGTCGCGAGGGCCGGCACCGGTGATGTAACGTCGCGTGACGGTCCACCGGATCAGCTCGCGGCTCTCCGCGTCGAGGTGGAGGAAGCGGATGCCCATACCAGCCGGGTGGTCAGGGCCTTCGTCCTGGCGCCGGTACCAGACGACCTCGCCGAAGCCCTGGATCAGCTTTTCGCCACCGTCGAGGGCGAGCGCGAAGCTCAGGCAGCTTCCCGCCGGTTGAGGATCGTCGGACTTGATGAACATGCCCGTGGCGGAGATGTTCAACGAGGACTCGCTGATGAATCTCTCGAGATTCTCGAAGCGCAGGTCGACGCTCTGCTTCAGGTCCACCCGGGTGGATTCTCGCAAGTCTTCGGGGCGGTGTGGGCGCTCGGTCCCTTCGTCTTGTCGGGCTGCGTGCATGGTTCGTTTCTCCGGTTCGTTTCATCAGGGCGCCGATCGGCCCCGGCGGCGACCTGGGCGATCATGGCGCCAGTTGCTTACGAAACCCATAACGACAGCGGCTGCCGTACTTTCGGCCTCTTTCCCGGCGCAGCCAGATCCGCTACGATACGCTCGCGGCCCCACACGGACAGCAATCGATGGACCCAGGAAGGAAGGCTCCATGGCGGAAAAGAAAGGTCTCAGCCACCGCGCCTACGAACCGATTCCGGAAGGGGAGGAGTACGACCCTTACGTCTCGGCAACGGAGAGCCCGGCGGAGTTCACCGTCAAGGCGGTCTTCTTCGGCATCGTCTTCGGCATCCTGTTCGGCGCGGCGAACGCCTATCTGGGGCTGCGGGTCGGGTTGACCATTTCGACGTCGATTCCGGTGGCGGTGCTGACCGTCGCCGCGTTCCGCGCCATGACGCTGTTCGGGGCGCGCTCGACGTTGCTCGAGGCCAACCAGTCGCAGACCGTGGGCTCGGCGTCGAGCTCGGTGGCCAGCGGTGTGATCTTCACTCTGCCGGCGCTGTTCATGTGGGGCTTCGATCCGACCCTGATCCAGATGACCCTGCTGGCGCTGTGCGGCGGCCTGCTGGGCGTACTGTTCATGATCCCGCTGCGGCGCTTCCTGATCGCCGGCGAGCACGGCCGGCTGCCGTATCCGGAGGGCACGGCCTGCGCCGAGGTGCTGGTGGCGAGCGAGATCGGCGGCGCCAAGGCGCTCAACGTCTTCCTCGGGTTGGGCGCCGGCGCCCTTTTCAAGCTGATCTTCGGCTGGCTGCACGCCCTGCCTCACAAGGTGACGGTGCCGTTGCTGGGCATCCGCAAGGGCGAGGTGTCGAGCGAGATGTCGGCGGCGCTGCTGGGCGTGGGCTATATCCTCGGACCGCGCATCGCGGCGATCATGGTGGGCGGCGGCCTGCTCTCGTGGGTGGTGATCATCCCGGTGATCGCCTACCTGTACGAAGGCAGCGGCGTGCCGCTCTTTCCGGCGACGGAGCTGTTGGTCGACGACATGACCCCCGGGGAGATCTGGGACAACTACGTGCGCTACATCGGTGCCGGCGCCGTGGCCACGGCCGGGCTGATCACCCTGATCAAGAGCCTGCCGACGATGATCGAGAGCTTCAAGATCGGCAGCCGGCAGATCCGGAAACGCCTGATCGAGCGCCAGGGAGAAGTGGCCGACGAGGAGCCGCGCACCCAGCGCGACCTGCCGCTCAAGACGGTGGGAATAGGCGCGGTCGCCATCGCGGCGGTGCTCGCCTTCGTGCCCCAGGCCTTCGCCATCGAGAGCTTCGCGATCCGGGCGCTGGCGGCGGTGCTGGTGGTGATCTTCGCGTTCTTCTTCGTCACCGTGTCGTCGCGTATCGTCGGCCTGGTGGGGGTGACCTCGAACCCGACCAGCGGCATGACCATCGCGACGCTGCTCGCCACCTCGTCGCTCTTCCTGCTCGCTGGCTGGACCGACGACCTGGGCAAGGTGGCGGCCTTGCCCGTCGGCTGCGTGGTCGCCATCGCGGCGTCGATCGCCGGCGACACCTCCCAGGATCTGAAGACCGGTCTCCTGCTGGGCGCCACGCCCCGGCGCCAGCAGATCGGCGAGCTGATCGGCGTCCTGACCTGCGCCATGGCCGTCTGCGCGACGGTGATCCTCATCGGCAAGACCTTCGGTTTCGGCGGCGAGGAGATTCCGGCGCCCCAGGCGACGTTGATGAAAGTGGTGATCGAGGGCGTGCTCGACAGCTCCCTGCCCTGGGGCCTGGTCGGCGTCGGCGCGGCGCTGGCCATCGTCGTCGAGCTGCTGCGCATCCCCAGCCTGCCGTTCGCGGTCGGCGTCTACCTGCCGGTGGCCACCATGGTGCCGGTGTTCTTCGGCGGCCTGCTGCGCCACTTCGCCGAGAAGACCGCCGACTCCGCGGAGGTGGTCAACGAGCGCCGTGAGCGGGGCGTGCTCTTCGGCTCGGGCCTGGTCGGCGGCGAGGGCCTGCTCGGCGTTGGCATCGCCGGCGTGGCGTTCTTCACGAAGGAGCGCCCGGAGGGGATCGGGTACGACTGGGCCGGCCCGTTCGGCCCGCTGCTGGCCGCGGCCACGCTGGCGGTCCTGATGGGGTGCTTCTGGCTGCTCGCCACCTGGCGCGAACGGCGGGCCTGACGGCGATTCGGAGAAATCGACGTGTCCGCACCGTACCGCGCCCGACCGAAAGGTGGTAGAACTTGACCCTCGTCTCCGGGATCTTCCGTGCGCGGCTCGGGTTCCTTGCATTGTTGCTCGGGCTCGCCGCCTGTCAGCAGAGTCCGGACGCGACCGCTGGGGATCTGACGCCGGCGAGTGGCGAGACGGCGGGTGGTCACGGCGCGCGCGATCTCACGGTCGGGGACGAGAAGGAGGCTCGGAGCACGACGGTGGAACGACTCTCGGTCAAGATCCTGGCGACCTACCCGCACGATCCGGGCGCCTTCACCCAGGGCCTGGTGTGGGACGGCGGTGTGCTGTACGAGAGTACGGGCCTCTACGGCAAGTCGAGCCTGCGCCGGGTGGAGCCGATGAGCGGCGAGGTACTCGACCGGCGCGCCGTCGACCCCAACCTCTTCGCCGAGGGGCTGGCCATGGTCGGTGATCGTCTGGTCCAGCTCACCTGGAAGGCCGGCATTGCCCTGGTCTACGACCTGGCGACGCTCGAGCTGGTCGACGAGTACGGTTTCAACGGCGAGGGTTGGGGGCTGGCCTACGACGGCAATCTGCTGGTGATGTCGGACGGCTCCCATCGCCTGACGCTGCGCGACTCGTCGGACCTGCGCTGGCGGGTCACCGTGGAGGTCCAGCTGGGCGGCAAGAAGGTGGAGAACATCAACGAGCTCGAGCTGGTCGACGGCGACCTTTACGCCAACGTCTGGGGCGAGGAGCGGATCATCCGGCTCGACCCCGAGACCGGCGTCGTCGACGGCGTGATCGATTGCTCCGGCCTGCTCGAGGCGAGCGAGAAGTCGCGCGTCGATGTGCTCAACGGAATCGCCTACGATCCGGTGTCCGAGACCTTCTGGCTGACTGGCAAATTCTGGCCCAGAATGTTTCAGGTCGTCTTCGTGCCTGTCTGAGCCCTGCCGCGGGCCGGACGAGCCCGTCCGCGGGCCCAGCTTGCTTTTTCAGCCGAAGCGCATACAATACGCGGACTTCGCGGGGTGACGTTTCGAATGTCGCCCGGCAGACAACCCACCGCCCCGGCTCGAACCGGAGCATCACCTCTCTGTCCCGTGACAGCAGCGGGACCGAAAACAGGCCATAGGGAGGTCCGAATGACCCGTTCCTACGAGCTGGCCTTCATCGTCGAGCCCCGTCAGCCCGACGACGAAGTCCAGGCCATCACCAAGAAGTACACCGACCTGATCGCCGGCAGCGGTGCCGAGATCAAGTACGTGGATCACTGGGGCAAGCGCAAGCTGGCCTATCCGATCCAGAACTACAAGGAAGGCAAGTACGTCATCGTCTACGTCTTCGCCGACGGCAGCGTGCCGTGGCCGGACGTCGAGCGCCTGCTGATGCAGGACGAGAAGGTCCTGCGTCACCTTGTGGTGCGCACCGACAAGGATCTGAAGCGCGCCACCCGCGGCAAGATCCAGCCCAGGATGCCTTGGGAGACCGAGGAGAAACCCGCGGAGGAGAAGGGAGCCAGTCATGCCTCGTAAGAGAGTCTTCTACCGCCGCCGCAAGGTCTGCAAGTTCACCGCCGAGGGAATCGAGTACATCGACTACAAAGACGTCAAGCTCCTGCAGTCGTACATCCTCGAGCGCGCCAAGATCCTGCCGCGCCGCATCTCCGGCACGTCTGCCCGGCATCAGCGTATGCTGTCGCGGGCGATCCAGCGGGCCCGGCATCTCGCCTTGATCCCGTTCACGGCTGACTAGGAGCGGAGAGATGGAAATCATCCTGCTGGAAGACGTCCGCCGGCTCGGCCAGCGCGGCGACACCGTCAAGGTGAAGCCCGGCTACGCCCGAAACTATCTGCTGCCCAGGGGCTCGGCGCTCGAAGCGACCCGAGCCAACCGTGCATTCTTCGAGCAGCAGCGCAAGAAGATCGACGCTCGGCACACCAAGAAGCGCGACGAGGCCGCCGAGGTGGCCGCCGCGATCGCCGAGCTCAACATCAAGGTGGCCAAGCGGGTCGGCGAGAAAGAGACCCTTTACGGCTCGGTCACCAGCGCCGAGATCGGCGAGTTGCTCGAAAGGAAGGGCGTTTCGGTCGACAGGCGGCGGATTGACCTGGGCGGCGTTACCGGGCTCAAGAGCCTCGGCGAGCACCGAGTGACCATCGACCTCCACCCCGAGGTAGTGGCCGAGCTGACGGTCACGGTCGTGCCTGAGGAAGAGTAGAGACGAGGCGTCTCCCCAAGGGGAGGCGCCGCCGTCAGATAGAGTCTGGTTGCGGCTCTGAAATCGCCGTGTGAGGCTCCGCCGTGATAGACGATCTCGAAGACCGCGACCGCCCCGAGGACGGTGCTCCCGAGGAAGAGCGGGTTCCCAGGGAAGATCCCGGCGAGCCCTCGATCGACCTCTTCGTCGGCGAGCCGACGCGGGATCTGTCGCACTGGGCCTGGCTGTGGACTGCCGACCGCGAGTTCCCGCTCGGCAGCCATCGGCGCGGCCTGTGGGGCCGGCTGGTCACCCTGGTCAAGCGCTTCTTGCGGCCGATCATCAAGTTTCCACTGAACGACCTGTGGGACCGCCAGCGGACCTACAACCTGATCCTGCTCGAGACCGTCACCCGTCAGGCGGCCGAGTTCCAGAGCGCCATCGAGGCCCACGCCAGGCTGCTCGAGAAGCTCGACGCGCGCACGGCCATCGGGCTCAACGACGTCATGCGTCACAACGACGCGCTGTTCGCTCGGGTGGATCAGAAGCTCGACCGTTATCGCCGCGAGTCCAAGGAGCTTTGGCACCGGCTGGGCGCGTTCATCGCGGCCGCCGAGACCGACACTCCGATCGCGCTGCGGGAAGCTCAGCGGGAGCAGAGCTACGTCGAGCTCGAGAAGCGCCACCGCGGCTCGGAGGAGGAGATCACCGAACGGATCTCGACCTACTTGCCATACCTCGAAGGCAAGGGCGAGGTGCTGGACCTGGGCTGCGGCCGCGGCGAGGCGCTGCGGTTGTTCGAGAGCCACGGCCTCACCGCGCGTGGGATCGACTCGTCGAGCGAGATGGTCGCGCGCTGTATCGACATGGGACTGTCGGCCGAGCAGGCCGATCTGTTCGAGGCGCTCGCCCGCCAGGACGAGGGCTCGCTGGGCGGTGTAGTGTCGTTCCACGTCGTCGAGCATCTGCCGGCCGACTCCCTGGAGCGCCTGGTGCGGTTGGCGTGGCGGGCCTTGCGCCCCGGCGGCGTGTTGATCCTGGAGACGCCGAGTCCGCTGTCGGTGGTGATGTCGGCGCGCAACTTCTGGGTCGACCCCACCCACAAGCGGCCAGTCCACCCCGCGAGCCTGGAGGTGACGTTCCGCGAGGCCGGGTTCGAGCCCGTTCACCGGATCGACCTGCACCCCTTCCCGGACAGCGAGCGCCTGCCGGAGATCGACATCGCGCGCCTGGCCGAGGAACAGCGCAAGCTCGCCGATCAGGTCAACCGCTTGCGCGACATTCTCGACGACCTGCTGTTCGGCAGTCGCGATTTCGGCCTGGTGGGAGTCAAGCCCTGACGCGGCTCAGGACGACGGGTCGACGCCCTCGTCTTTGTTGCGCCAGACTTCCTTGACCGCCGACCAGTCACTGATCTCGCGCGGCATCCGCTCGCCTTCCTTGGGCAGGTAGAAGGGCTCCTGGAGGTACCAGGGCAGCGCCATCACCCGCGCCGTTTCGGCGTCGAAGGCTCTTTCCGGCTCGGTGCCTTCGACGAATGCCTCCTGGATCACGCGCTCCGAGCCGGGACCGGCCAGCAGACCCGAGGCGTGGTCGATCTCGACCTCCGAGATCCCGGGCGGCGCCGAGAACACTTCGTCGCTGGTGAGCCAGCCGTCCTCCAGGCCACCTCGGATCACTGACGCCCAGATCGGCAGGGCGGCGTGGGCGCCGGTCATGCCGCGGCCCAGGAATCGCTTCTTGTCGTAGCCCACCCAGGAGAGGATCGTGTAGCGCGGGGTGAAGCCCGCGAACCAGGCGTCGGTGAACGAATCGGTAGTGCCCGTCTTGCCGGCGGTCACCATGTCGATCTTGGCCAGGCGGGCGGCGCCGGTTCCGCGCAGCGCCACGCCGCGCAGGATGTGGGTCATGACGTAGGCGATCGCCGGGTCCATCGCCTTGTGGGCCTGCGGCGCGTGCTCCTGCATCAGCCTGTCGTTGCGGGAGGTCACCCTCTCGATGGTGTAGGGCGCAACGTAGACCCCGTGGTTGACGAAGGTGGCGTAGGCCGCCGCCAGCTCGAGGGGCGTGAGCTCGGCGGTTCCCAGCGCCAGGCTGGGGTAGGGCGGCAGCTCGGACTGGATGCCGCAGCGCTGGCCAAAGTCGACCACCTGCTCGACCCCCACCAGGTCCAGGAGCTTGACCGAGGTGACGTTGATCGAAGCCTCGAGCGCCCTTCTGAGGGTGATGATGCCCTCGTACCGGCGATAGAAGTTGCGCGGGCTGTAGTCGGGCTGATACGGCCCGCCAGGGAACACCACCGGGCCGTCGAACAGCGTGTCCGAGGCGGTGAAGCCGTTCTCGAGCGCGGCGCCGAAGACGAAAGGCTTGAAGGCCGAGCCCACCTGCCGCCGCGCCTGGGTGGCGCGGTTGAACTCGTTGCGCTCGAAGTTCCAGCCGCCGACCATCGCCCGCACCGCGCCGGTGGCCGATTCGAGCACCAGCACCGCGGCCTCCATCTGGGGCTCCTGCTCGAGCTTCAGCACGGGTTCCGCTGCCTGCTCTTCCTCGGCCTCGGCCTCGGCCGGCGCTTCGAGCCGGAACCAGGCGACGTCGCCGCGCTTCAGGAGGTCGCTGGGACGGGTCTTGCGGGTCCAGCCGATGCCCGCGCGGGTCAGCTCGTGGGTCTTTTCACCGATCTTGACCTCGGCTTTCTTGCGGTCCGCTGACAGCACGATACCCTCGAACCACTCGCCGGGCAGCGGCTCGGCGTCGGACCAGGAGGGCAGGCGCAGTTTCTCGAGTTCCTCGTCTTCCAGGTGGTCCTTGGGGCCGCGCCAGCCTTTCTCGTGATCGAGATCGGCGAGCTTCACGCGCACCGCGGTCTCCGCGGCGCGCTGGATGTCCGCATCCATGGTGGTGTACACCTGCAGGCCGCGGTCGTAGAGCTCGGTCTCGCCGTAGGTGTTGATCAAGAACCGTCGCACCTCTTCGGCGAAGTACGGGCCGAGCATCTGGTCGTTGTGCCGTTCGACCACCAGCAGCGGCTCCTGGCGCGCCGCCTCCATCTCCTCGGCGGTGATGAAGCCCACCGCCGCCATCCTGCCGAGCACGATGTTGCGCCGTTTGACCACCAGCTCCGGCCGCCGGTACACCAGGTAATCGCTCGGGCGCTGGGGGATGCCGGCCAGCGTCGCCGCCTCGGCCAGCGTCAGGTCGGCCACCGGCTTGTTGAAGTAGTTGCGGGCCGCCGCCTCCATGCCGTAGTTGCCGTGGCCGAGGTTGACCATGTTGGCGTACATGGTGAGGATCTGCTGCTTGGAGAACTTTTTCTCGAGCTCCACGGCGAGCAGCGCCTCCTCGAACTTGCGCTTGAACTTCTTGTCGCGGGACAGTTGGAAGACGTCGCGCGCCAGCTGCATGGTGATGGTCGAGGCACCCTCGGACCGGCGCCCTTCGACGATGTTCTTGACCACCGCGCGGGCGATCGACTTGAGGTCGATGCCGCCGTGGTTGAAGAAGTTGGCGTCCTCGGTCGCCAGGATGGCGTTCTGCAGCAGCTCCGGCAGCTCGCCCTCTTCCAGCAGCACCCGGTTCTCGCGCGAGTACTTGCGGTACATGTGCTCCTGCAGCGCGCCGGGATCGACCGTCGCGCCCCGCGTCTTGTGCTCCTCGATCAGCTCCAGGGCGCTGCGGTCGTAGATCCTGGTCACCAGCTTGGGCACGAAGTCGTCGATCGTCTCCACCTGCGGCCGGTCGATCGAGGCCGCCACCCCGATGCCGGTGGCGGTCGCGACCACGGCGGTGAGCAGCGGATAGGCGAGTAGCACCCGCAGCCGCCGCATGCGCTTCGGACGCTTGTCGGTCGGCGGCGGCTGGCGGCTGGCGGCCGGCGCCGCGGATGCCGCCGGGGAAGAAGCGGGAGCTTCGTCAGTGGACGGGCCGGACTCGGGCAGCGGGTCGTACTCCATGCGTCGATTATACGATCGTCAGTGTGGCATTCCCGAAGCAATCCGGGGTCGGAGTCGAGGCGGCCGCTGCCCCGACCTCGGCGACCCGCTCCGGTTGCTGGGATTGCATCCGATTCTGGAGTCGCGATCTCCGCGCGTCGCTGCCCTGCTGCAGCAGCACCGCAAGTCGAGCGAGTCGTGGAAAGACTATTTGCGCTACCTGTGCCGTTCCGGCGCGAATCGGTTCGTGCCGAGGCCGCCTCGGCGTTCAGGGAGCTGGCGAATCTTGCGACGCCCGAGCAGAGCGATCTCCTCGCGGCGTTCTTGGACGGTAACCCCTCACGTGCTGGAATGAGCGAGGTGGTGCGGGTGCTCGAACAATCGCCGGTTCAGCTGCCGGATCTCGTATGCAGGTTGGCCGAGGTCTGCATCGAGGTCTATGGTGAAGACGCGGGCGACCTCTCGACCACCGGTGCCGGAGTCGCCATGGACCTCTCCAAGATCGTCGTCCGCCTCTATGCCCAGACGGAAGATCCGGCCATCCAGGTCCGTTGCCTCGACCTCATCGACGAGATGGAGCGGCACCACTTCATGGGGCTATCCAGTGAACTGCAACGACTGGATCGGTAAGCCCCACATCGCCCCTGCCTACCCGTGGTAGTCTGTTCCCAGGAGACGCACCATGAAAACAGCCCTACGTGTGGAAGGCGAGATCACCGAGGATGGGCATCTGCTTGTCGATCTGCCGCCGGAACTGCCTCGCGGGCGGGTGGTGTTGACGCTGGAACCGGTGGCCGAGGACGATCTCGAGCTGACTGACGAAGATCTCCAGGGCCAGGGACTCACCGCGGAGGAGATCGCCGAATCGCCGGAGATCGGCGCCTGGGCGGATGGGGGTGAGGTCGAGAGCGGTGCGGACTTCGTCGAGCGCGTCCGCCGCACCCGTCCCGGGTATACCTGGTGATCGACGCCATCGTCGACACCTCCGTCCTCGTCGACCTGCTGCGAGGCTTCGAGCCCGCTAAGGACTGGTTCAAGAGCCGGGGCCGCCAGCGGATCGCCATCACCCCGGTCGTCTGGATGGAAACTGTACAGGGCGCAGCCAACAAGTCGAGACGCGCCCAGGCGATCCGCTTTCTGCGCCGGTTCCCCATCGAGCACCCGACGGAGGACGACAATCGCTGGGCAATGCGGCAATTGGCCCGCTTCCACCTGAGCCATGGCATCGCCCTGCACGACGCGATGATCGCTTCGGTCGCCGCCCGGCTCGTGGTCCCCCTCTTTACGACCAACCTCAAGCACTTCGAGCCCCTTCCTGGCCTGGACGCGACAAGACCCTACTGAGTTTTGTCGACGCGGGGCCGCCATAGTTGGTTCGACTCGTCAGAGCTGCTCGAAGAGTCCGGTGTCCCCGAGACCCTGGTCGAAGGTGAGCGTCGTGCCGCAACCGGCTGTGCGCCCAGAGAGCCCAATCAAGAGGTCCGGCAGATCCGCCTTCATGTCCCGACCCAGGCGAATCAACTCGAGGATGCCGTCGTGGCTCTCGAACGCAAGAATGGGCAGCTCGGTGAGCAACTCCAGAGCCTGCAGGACTTCTTGCCGAGTGAAGTCGTAGACCGCCGACAGGACCCAGAGAATCTCGAGAACGACGGCGTTGGTGATCAGGAAACGGTTCCGTGACTCCTCGGCCTGCTCGAACAGGCGTTTGACCCTTCTGCCTTGAGCGTCGTCGTCGTTGACCAGGAAACGGACGAGGACGTTGGTGTCCAGAGCCTTCAAAGGCGGCCTTCCCGGAAGGCGCTCTTCAACCGTTCACGGATCTCCGTCGTCGAGTGCCTCCGGGAAGCCTTGTCGGAGAAAGCTCCGAAGACTTCGGCGACTGTCCTCGCGACCGGGTAGACGCGGAGCGAGCCGTCTTGTTCGGCACGGAAGTCCAACTTGTCTCCGGCGCGAAGCCGGAGGCGACGACGGAGGTCTTTCGGGATAGTGACCTGGCCCTTCGAAGTCAGTGTCGAGATGCTCATGATGAAACTCCTCTCCTTACGAGATAGTAAGGAAGGCTCCTTGGCGTGTCAAGGCGGCACCTGGGGCAAGGGAGATCTCGGGCCGTGATACCGTCTGCGGCCCGAGGACCTCCCGCCATGCCCGACTTCCAGCTCGTCTCCCCGTTCTCTCCCCAGGGCGATCAGCCCCAGGCGATCAAGGAGCTGGTCACGGGCATCCAGTCCGGTGACCAGCACCAAGTGCTCCTGGGAGTGACCGGCTCGGGCAAGACCTTCACCGTCGCCAAGGTGGTGGAGACGGTGAACCGGCCGACCCTGGTGCTGTCGCACAACAAGACCCTGGCGGCGCAGCTGTTCCAGGAGTTCCGCAGCTTCTTTCCGCACAACGCGGTGGAGTTCTTCGTCTCCTACTACGACTACTACCAGCCCGAGGCCTATGTGCCGCAGTCGGACACCTACATCGAGAAGGAAACCTCGATCAACGAGGAGATCGACCGCCTGCGGCTGCGCGCCACCAAGTCGTTGTTCGAGCGCCGCGACGTGTTGATCGTGGCCTCGGTGTCGTGTATCTACGGCCTGGGCTCGCCCGAGACCTTCCACGGCATGCTGACTTTCTTCGAGGTCGGCGACGAGCAGGGCATGGACGAGGCGCTGCGCCGGCTGGTGGAGATGCAGTACGAGCGTACCCAGCTCGATCTCTTCCACGGCGCCTTTCGTGCCCGCGGCGACGTGCTGGAGATCCTGCCGGCCTACGAGGAGCTGGGGATCCGCATCGAGTACTTCGGTGACGAGATCGAGCGCATCAGCCGCTTCGACGTGCTGCGCGGCGAGGTCTTAGACGAGATCGAGCGCATCTCGGTCTACCCCAAGACCCACTACGTGACTCCCAAGGACCGGCTCGAACGGGCGGTGGTGACCATCGGCCAGGAGCTCGAGGAGCGCCTGACCGAGTTCGAGAGCCATGAGAAGTACCTGGAACGCCAGCGCCTGGAGCAGCGCACCCGCTTCGATCTCGAGATGCTGCGCGAGATGGGCTTCTGCCACGGCATCGAGAACTACTCCCGCCACCTCACCGGCGGGCTGCCGGGCGAGCCGCCGCCGACGCTGCTCGACTACTTTCCGTCCGACATGCTGTTGGTGGTGGACGAGAGTCACCAATCCCTGCCCCAGGTGCGCGCCATGTTCAACGGCGACCGTGCCCGCAAGCAGAACCTGGTCGACTTCGGTTTCCGCCTGCCGAGCGCGCTCGACAACCGGCCGCTGACCTTCGAAGAGTTCGACAACCGCATGGGCCAGCGCATCTATGTGTCGGCGACGCCGGCGGCCTGGGAGCTCGAACAGGCCGAGGGCGTGGTGGTGGAGCAGCTGATCCGGCCCACCGGCCTGATCGACCCGGAGATCATCGTGCGCCCGGCCCGCGGCCAGGTGGACGACCTGCTGGCCGAGGTGCGCGAGATCGCGGAGCGTGGCGAGCGGGTGCTGGTGACGACGCTCACCAAGCGCATGGCCGAGGAGCTGACCCAGTACTTCACCGAGCTCGACGTGCGGGTACGCTACCTGCACTCGGACATCGCCACCCTCGAGCGGATAGAGATCATCACCGCGCTGCGGCGCGGTGAGTTCGACGTGCTGGTCGGGATCAACCTGCTGCGTGAGGGCCTGGACCTGCCCGAGGTGTCGCTGGTGGCGATTCTCGACGCCGACAAGGAGGGATTCCTGCGCAGCGAGACCTCGCTGGTGCAGACCGCCGGCCGCGCGGCGCGCAACGTCGGCGGGCGGGTGATCTTCTACGCCGACCGGGAGACCGATTCGATCCGTCGCTCGATCCGCGAGACCCTGCGCCGGCGCGAGCGGCAGGAGGAGTACAACGCCGAGCACAACATCGAGCCCCGCACCATCCTCAAGGACATCCACAGCCCGCTGGTGCGGATGAGTCAGCTCGACTACTACCCGACCGACGGCGGCCGCTCCCGCGTCTCCGAGATCGCCGAGCCCGACGTGCCGCTCACCGTGCAGATCAAACGGGCCGAGAAGCAGATGAAGGCGGCGGCCAAACACCTGGAGTTCGAGGAAGCGGCCGAGCTGCGCGACCGGATCAAGGAGCTCAAAGAGCTGCAGATCTACACCGAGGGGTAAGCGATCCTCATGGCTCGACGCGGGTAGAATGCCCGGCGGCGCTCGGCCAACGGAGGAAGCTGAGGCACCACAGTGCCCGGTCCCCTGCGGGCGGCGCTGCGCTGAACTCGCTGCGCTCAGACACGCCTCCGCGCCGTCCTCGGGGATCCGGACACTGGCCTATCGGACTTCCGCGACGATCGCCAGCAACTTCTTGGCGTATTTCTGGACGATGGTCGGGCCGACGCCGTGGACGGCGAGCAGCTCGCCTTCGCTGCGTGGGCTACCGGCGGCGATCTCGCCCATGGTGCGGTTGGTCATCACGCGGAAGGCGGGGATGCGGCGGCGCCTGGCCTCGGTGAGGCGCCAGGCCTTGAGAGCCTCGTAGATTTCGGCGCCCTTGCCGGGTAGGGTGGCCGGCGGCTCGCTGGTTCGACGCCGCCGCGGCGTCTTCTTGCCGGCGGTCCGACGCTTGGTGCGTTTCTTCGCCTTCTTCTTGCGTTTGGCCTTCTTCGGCTCCTCGGGCAGCATGATCTCTTGCAGCGTTCCCAGGCCGACGCGGGAGGCGGCCGGGGTGAGGGCGGCGCGCTGGAAGCGGATGGTGCGGCCGTCTTTGAGGAACGAGTCGTCGTGGGTGGCCACCAACTCGGCCAGCACCAGGCCGCTGAGCACGCGCTCGAAGGCGTTGCGGTCGATCGAGGTACCTTCGCAGGACTTCTTGAACAGCTGGCCGGTGCCCTGGTTGTCCCACTCGCTGAGCGCCTGCAGGATCCGCCCCATGGCGCTGACCTCCGGCGCGGACGGCGAACGGAACTTGCGCACCAGGCAGGAGCCGGCGGCGCACACGTCGCACCAGCCACAGTGCTCGCCCGAATCCTCCTGGTCGCCGAAGTGACGCACCAGGTGCAGCATGCGGCAGTCGCGGCTCTGGGCGAAGCGGGTGATTTGCTCGAGCTGGAAGAGCTTGTTGTTGCGCTGCTCCAGGTAGGGCCGCTTCCAGCCCGGCTTGCCGCGCGCCACGTTCTCCTCCGGATCGACGATCGCGCCGCCGTGGATCCACAGCTTCTCGAGTGCCTTCTGGAAGGTCTCCTCGTCCAGGTCGAGCCGGTGCTCCAGCAGGTCCGCGGGTACTTTCTCCTCGGTCAGAGCGCCGTAGAGCTGCTTCAGGACGTCGATGTCGGGGTAGTCGCGGGCGTGAAAGAACTCGTGGGTGCGGCGGTCGGCGTAGGAGTAGAGCAGGATGGCGCGCGACGGCTCGCCGTCGCGGGCGGCGCGGCCGATCTCCTGGTAGTAGCCCTCGAGCGTGCCCGGCAGGCCGGTGTGGATCACGGTGCGCACGTCCGGTTTGTCGATCCCCATGCCGAAGGCGATGGTGGCGACGATCACCTCGATCTCGCCGCCCAGGAAGGCGGCCTGCACGCGGTCGCGGTTGGCGGCGATCATGCCGGCGTGGTAGGCGGCGGCCGGGAAGACGGCGCGCAGCTCCTCGCCCAGGGCGTCGGCCTCCTTGCGGCTCGGCGCGTAGACGATGGCCGGCCGCCGGCCCGGGTCGGACAGCACCTGGTGCACCGCGTCGCGGCGCAGCGAGGGCCGCATCTCGGCCACCTCGACGGCTATGTTGGTGCGGCGGAAGCCGTGGATGAAGCGTTTCGGCTTCGCGAGCGCCAATTGCTCGGCGATGTCGTCCTGCACCACCGGGGTGGCGGTGGCGGTGAGCGAGATCACGGGCGCCGGTCGCAGCAGCGGCAGGCGGCCGCCGAGCATCCGGTAGTCCGGCCGGAAATCGTGCCCCCACTGGGAGATGCAGTGCGCCTCGTCGACCGCGATCAGCACCGGCTTGCGCTTGGCCAGCATCTCCGGGAAGCCCGGTACGGAGAGTCGCTCCGGGGCGATGAACAGGAAGTCGAGCTTGCCGTCCAGGTAGTCGCGGCACACCCGCCGGGAGTCGAGCCGGGTGCGGCCGGAATGGATGCGCTCGGCCGCCAGCCCCACCTCCTGGAGCTTGGCCACCTGGTCTTCCATCAGCGCGATCAGGGGCGAGATCACCAGCGTGGTGCCGGCGCGCGCCAGGCCGGGGAGCTGGTAGCACAGCGATTTGCCGGCACCGGTGGGCATCACCAGCAGGGCGTCGTGACCCTCGGTGACGGCACGGCAGGCGGCCTCCTGGTAGGGCCTGAACCGGTCGTGCCCGAAGGCGCTCTCGAGCAGCTCGCCGAGCTGATCGGGGGGAGTCGGGGAGCGGTCGCGGGGGGCTGGGCGCCCCCGCCCGCCCTCGGAAGGAGAAATCCCCCCCGGCCCCCCTTTTTCAAATGGGGGAGTCAGAACAGAAGCAGAAGGCGTGGTGGGCTGCGAGAAAACTCCTTCGACGACCTCGCGCACGTAGGCCTCGATCCCGGCCATGAAGCTCTCCAGGTCGCCGTCGCCGCGCTGGATTTGCTTCAGCCGGGCTTCCCATTCGCCGGTCATCGCCGGGCTCTTGACCAGGGGGTGGACGACCTCGATCAGGCGGATTCCCCGGTCGGTGGCCACCAGCGTCTTGCGCTGACGCTCGATGTACTCCCGGCGCAGCAGGGTCTCGATGATCTCCGCCCGGGTGGCGGGGGTGCCCAGGCCCGACTCCTTCATGGCGGCGGACAGCTCTTTGTCGTCGAGTGTCTTGCCGGCGGTCTCCATGGCGGTGAGCAGGGTGGCCTCGGTGAACCGCTTCGGCGGCCGGGTCTTCTTCTCGAGCGCCCTGGCGTCGGTCACCTCCAGAGATTGCCCGTCTTCGAGCGCGGGCGGTAGCTCCTGGTCGGCGGCGGCCGGGCTGCCGGCCTTGCTCTTGCCCCTGCCCGGTTTTTCGCCCTTGCCCTTTGCCGGCGCTTTCTTGCCGTAGCCGACGTCGAGCACCTTCCAGCCTACCTCGACCACCATCGAGCCGCGGGCGTGGTACCGGTCGACGATCGGCTCGCCGGTCTCTTCTTCCGTGGGCTCGTCCGGTGGCGTGGTGATGCGGGTGATCACGGTGGTCACCGACCAGACGTGGGTGTCGTGCCAGGCGGCGAGCAGGCGCCGGCACACCAGGTCGTAGATCTTGCGCTCGTCGCCCGAGAGCGCCAGGCCCGCGGCGGCGGTGGTGGTGGGGATGATGGCGTGGTGGTCGGTGACCTTGGCGTCGTCCACGTAGCGGCGCGACAGCGGCTTCTCGCCGGTGCCGGGCGCCAGCAGCTCCTCGTAGGGCTCGCGGATCGCCTGGACGACCTCGCCCAGGGTAGTGGCGACGTCTTTCGACAGGTGGCGGCTGTCGGTGCGCGGGTAGCTGAGCAGCTTGCGCTGCTCGTAGAGCTTCTGGGCCAGATCCAGGGTCTTGCGAGCGCTGAAGCCGTACAGACGGTTGGCGTGGCGCTGCAGCTCGGTGAGATCGTAGAGCAGCGGCGGCGGCAGCTTCTTCCGCTCGGCGCGGATCGACTCGATCTCGGCGCGGCCGGTCTTCGCCCGCTCCACGATCTTTCCCGCCTCCTCGCCGTCCGGCGGCAGACGGCGGGCCTCGGCGATCGGCTTGTCGCCGCGGAACCAGGTGCCGTCGTAGGTGGCTAGGTCGTCGCCGTCCGCGGGGGCGCCTTTCGTCCCGTCCTCCGGGCGGAAGACGGCGACCACCTCCAGGTACTCCTTCGGTACGAAGGCGCGAATCTCGAGCTCGCGTTCCACCACCATCGCCAGGGTCGGGGTCTGCACCCGGCCGACGGTCAGGGTCTCGTCGGTCTGGCGGCCGTAGGCCAGGGTGCAGGCGCGCGACAGGTTCATGCCCACCAGCCAGTCGGCGCGGCTGCGGCCGCGGGCGGCGTCGGCCAGCGGCTCGTATTCGCGGCCGTCGCGCAGGTTGGCGAAGCCGCGGCGGATGGCCTCGGCGGTGAGTGACGAGATCCACAGCCGGCTGACGGGTTTCTCGCAGCCCGCGGCCTCGTAGATGTAGCGGAAGATGAGCTCGCCCTCGCGGCCGGCGTCGGTGGCGCAGATGACCCGCTCGACCTTCTCCGAATTGAGCACCTTGCGCACCAGCTCGAACTGGTCACGGGTCCTCTCGGGGATCACCAGCGGCCACTGCCGCGGCAGCATCGGCAGCCGCTCACGACGCCACGCCCGCCACGCGGGGTCGATCTCGTGGGGCTGCGCCAGGGTCGCCAGGTGGCCGATCGCCCAGGTCACGGCGTAGCCGTTGCCGTAGCGGTAGCCGTCGCCCCGCTTGCCGGCCCCCAGGGCGCGGGCGATGTCGCGGGCGACGGAGGGCTTTTCGGCGAGAACGGCGACGGTCATGAGAGCGGGTACCTTTTTTCGAGGATCAGTCGTGCCACCCCGAAAGTTTAGATGAGCCTGGAGGTCGAGGCCAGTTCGCGGTGCTTGACAGCTTCGAGGTTTGATGTTACATTGTGTAGCGCTACATGACGTAGCACGATCTGGAACGACAGGTCTGAGAGACAACGCAGTCGAGCTGGGAGCAAGATGAGCCACGAAGACACCGAAACCCCGCGCAGGACGCTCAGCGAGCTGGAGCGCGAGGTGATGCAAGTGATCTGGCCGAGCGAGGGCTCGACCGCCGAGGAGGTCCGGCTCCGGCTCGAGACCGAAGGCCGGGCGCTCAAGGACTCGACGGTGCGCACCGTGCTCAGGAGGCTCGAGGAGAAGGGTTTCGTGGACCACGAGACCGCCGGCCGCACCTACGTCTACCGCCCGCTGGTGCGTCCGCGCGCGGCGGCGGCTCAGGCGGTGCGGCAGATCGTCGACCGCTTCTGCGGCGGCTCGGTGGAAGAGCTGTTGCTCGGGCTGGTCGACGACTCGGTGGTGAGCCGGGACCAGCTCCGGCGTTTGGAAGAGCTGATCGACCGAGACGAGCGAGAAGGAGAGAACTCATGACCGACGTCAGCTCGCAGATTCTGGCACTTCTGCTGGACGTTTCCTTTCGCAGCCTGTTGCTCGCCGCCGCCGTCGCCCTGGCGCTCAAGGCGTGGCGCGTCACCGATCCGACCTTGCTGCACCTGGCCTGGCGCGGCGTGCTTTGCGGCATGCTCGTGATGCCGGCGCTGTGCCTGTGGGCGCCGGCCATGCCCGTCGGCACGCCGGCGAGCTTCACCGCGCTGCAACAGTCTCTCGACGAGACGCTGGAGCCCCTGCCCGCGCGTCTGTCGACGCTGGCGCCGTCAACGTCGCCGGCAGCGGCCGTCTTCGAAGGCCCCGGCGACGGATCCGCTCGGGCGCTGTGGCCGGCGCCGCCGGCAGCCGGCGAAGGCACGCTGGAGCGGGCCTCCACCGGCTGGACCTGGCAGGGCGTGCTGATCGTCCTCTACGGGCTGGGCGCGGCCTGGATGGGCTCGCGGCTGCTCGTCGCCTGGTGGCTGACCCGCCGGTTGAGAGCCGACGCCCAGCCACTGGCCGACGATCGCTGGCTGCGCGTCGCCCGACAGACGATGGCCCGCCAGACGGTGGGCCGGCGCCACCGCCGACTGTCGCTGGTGCTCCACGCGGGCATCCGCGTGCCGCTGGCCACCGGCTGGCTGCGGCCCACCGTGCTGCTGCCGCTCGCCTGGCAGCGCTGGGACGAGGCCAAGCGGCGCTCGATCCTCACCCATGAGCTGCTCCACGTGTGCCGCGGCGACTACGCCGTACAGCTGCTGGCGGCGCTCAACCGGGTGCTGTTCTGGTTCCATCCGCTGGCCTGGGCCTTGCCGCGGCGACTGGCGTCGCTGGCCGAGCGCTGCTGCGACGCGGGCGTCGTGCGGACCCACGGCAACGGCCGTCAATATGCTCGCTACCTGATCGAGGTGGCCTCGGCGGTCGCTGCCGATCCGGCCGGCCGACAGGGCCGCGTGGCCTGGATCGGCAATGCCATGACCGATGGCGAGGGCCTGAGCCGCCGCATCCGTGGCGTGCTCGCCGCCGGCCACCGGCAGGGCCTCCGCAACAGCGGACGGCTGGCCCGCGTCCTGGCGCCTGTGGCGGTCGCGGCCCTGGTGGTGCTCGCCGCCGCCGGCGCCGCCGTCGTCCACCTGGAGGCGGCCGAGCCGTCCGCTCCGGTGGTGGCACTCGAGCCCGCGCCGGCGACGTTCGTCCTCGAGCCTGCGCCGGCGGTCCTGGAGCTCGAAGCGGCCAGCGAGATGCTGCCGGCCCCGATTCTGGCTCGCGTGGAGGTCGCCACCACAGTCTTCGGCAACACGGTCCTCGGCGCGCCGACGGACGTTGCGGCGGCGATCGCCGAATCACCGGTGGCGCCGGAGCGCCCTGCCGCGTCCACGAGCCCCGCGCGGGTGGCGCCGCCCGTTCCCGCCGTGCCGCGCAACTTCATCCTCTTCTTCGACGACGAGTCCCGGCAGGCCACCCGCCCGTCGCCCCGGGGGCTCTACATCGGCAGCGCCGTCGAAGCGGCCCGGCATTGGATCGAGACCGAGCTGCGGCCGTCCGACCGCGTTGCGGTGCTCAGCTACAAGGGACACCTGCGGTTCCACCAGGATCTCACCGCTGACCGCAACGCCCTCGCCCGCGCGCTCGGCCAGGTGACGCGGCGCAAAGCGTCGCCGGTCGGGGCCGCGACAGAGGACCCCGGCCTGCTGAGTGCCCTGCCCGCCGGCCGCGAGCTGAAAAAGCACACCCGGCAAGTGGTACCGTCCCTGCACTTGCTGGCCGAGGCGTCGGCGACGATCGACGGCGACAAGACGTTGGTACTGTTCACCGCCGGGCTCAGTAAGATGAACACCTACGGTGGCGCCGCCAACAGCGGCCTGGCGGTGAACCGTTCTTTCTTTCCCCGCCAGATCGCCGACCTGGTCGACACCATGCGCGCCTCCGATGTCACGGTCTACACCATCTTCCTCAGCCCGCCGGTGTTCCGCGGCCAGGGCGGAGGCGCCGACCTGCTCGCCGCCCGCACCGACGGCGGCTACTTCTTCCGCCACCACGTCCACGGCGTCGGCCCGATCCTGAACGGTATCGCCGACCTGGTCGAGACCGGTCGCGCGCCGACCGATCCCAGCGTCCTGCAGGTAAGCGCGGTGAGGAAGTAGCCATCACGCGATGGTCTCGAGAGCCGAGACCCAGCGATCGAAATGAGGGCACTCCTGCCGAATCGCCTGGAGGCCGATGCGCCGGGCGATGACGGGGCCGTGGAGAGGCTTTCGATACTCGGGCACGAGGCCGACGATCCGCGCCGCGGGGTGAGTCTCGGGACCATCGTCGACCTCTTCCGGCGAGCCCATGTTGCGGACGGCGTCCTCGAGCGGTTCGGCGATGGCATCGCCTCGAAAGTTGGCTTCGATCTCGCCTGGTGAAGTCAGAAGCAACGCCTCGAACTCGTGCAGAGAAAGATATGGCAGGAAGCGATGGTCGTCGAAGTCGGCTCGGAGAGCGTTTTGCAAGTGCTCGACTCGCTGGTAGCAGTCTCCGGGCGGCAAGTCGGTGGCACCTGGGAAGTCCGCCGGCAGAGCGTAGTAGTCGATCATCGTGGTGACCGCGCGGGCATCGGTGTCGCCCAGCAGCCTTTCAAGATCCCTCTTGAGCTTTTCGTAGCTGGTCACGCCGCCCTTGAATTTGAGACCTGACAAGACTCGCTTGGTGGCGGCGACCACCGGTATCAAGGCGACTTCGAAATCGAGGAGATGTGGCGCCAGAACGTCGCGGACAAAGGTCTCTTCGGTCTGTCCCTCCACCAGGACATGGACCCGCTTCAAGGGTGTGGTCTCCCACCGATGACGTTCTTCTCCCACAGATCGCCCAGGGCGTAGTCTTCCATCCAGGCGGCGAGGTCGCCCTCCTCGAGGCGGCGGAAGATCGATTCGCCCCCCTCTCGATCGACGATGAGGATGTCCTCGGGCGACAGTTGATTGACCAGGGTCACCGACTGGGTGGAGACTACCACCTGGGTGCGTGTGGCGGCCGAGCGCAGCAACTCTGCCAGGACGGTGACGGCATAGGGATGAAGTCCGAGCTCGGGTTCGTCCACGAGGATGGTTGTGGGCAGCTCCGGCTGCATCAAGAGGGTCGCCAGGCAGATGAAGCGTAGCGTGCCGTCCGACAAGGCATGGCCATCGAAATAGCCGTCTGAGCCTCTCTCGTGCCACTCGAGCTTGATCTTCCTGGGGTTCAAACGATCAGGTTGGAGATTGAAGGTATCGAAGAACGGAGTCACCATTCTGATCGTATCGACGATGTTCTGGAGGATGGCCGGTTGGGTTTCCTGGAGGAGGTAGAGAAATGCTGCGAGATTTCCGGCATCTGGCCTCAATATCCGGTTGTCGTCTACGTTCCCTTTGCCCTTGATCTTGGCGGACGAACTGGTATCGTGAAAGTGATAGACCTTCCAACTCTTGAAGGCCAGAAGCACATATTTTGCGATTCTGTGGCTGGGAGTCGATCGGTTCGTTTCATACAGTGCCGTTTCTTTATGTCCGCTACCAAGAAATCGATCGAAAGGTGTTGAGTATCCTCTTCCCTGGAAGAAGACGGTTTCGTCGCCGAAGATTAAGGAATCACTGCTCGTCGGGACCAGTTTGCAGGCATACGCATTCGGACCGAACCATAAGTGAAGATTGATCTCTTCGGTCGTCTTGCCGCCGAAGTGAAGAAGCTGGTCTGCTCCTGCACCCTTTGCTAGCGAAACTTGAAGGTTGTCCTTCACGATCTCGTTGAGCAGTCGGAAGACCCCGATGAAATTGGACTTGCCGGCACCATTGGCGCCGATCAGGACGTTGAGAGCTCCAAGCTCGATGTCCTGGTCACGGATCGACTTGAAGCCGGCGATCTTGATCCGGTCGAGGTGAGGCATGGTTCGGGGTGGGCGAGTTGACAGGTCACGGAGGTGCGGCGCCGGGCCTCAGACTAGCATGGCCGCCGCCGCCGGGCGAGTCCTGAACGCCCCGGCCCCAGCCGGTGAGGATCGCGACCACGATCACCGCCAGCAGCGCCCACGAGTGGAAGTTGTAGAGCCCGGCGGCAAGGGGCGAGATCCGTGGCAGGTCGGTGCCGGCGGTGAGGCTGGCGGCGAGGATGGTGGGGATGCAGTAGGGCAGCAGGAAGGGGTAGGTGCAGACGGTGACGTCGAGCAGGTTGGAGCGGCGGTAGGCGCCGATTCCGAATCTTTCGCCGGCGCGGCGGGTGAACGGCCCGACGGCGAGGATCGCTACCACCGAGTGGGTGGTCAGGAGCGCCGCGACGGAGACCGCGGTGAAGATCCACCCCTCGGCTCCGCGTGCCGTTCTGGTGCGCGCCTCGAGTGAGGCGAGCAGGCGGTCGAGCACGCCGGTGGCCTCGAGCGCGGCGAGCAGGCCCATCAGCAGCAGGGTGAACACCGACACGCCGAGGCCGCGCTCCACGCCGTCGACGACCAGGCCGCGGGCGCCGAAGGCCTCGGCGTCGACGTACAGCAGGTCGGTGGGTGCCAGCAGGCCGAGCGCCAGGCCGAGGACGGTGGCCGCGACGATACCGGCGAGCAGCCCCTCGATCAGGTGCCGGCGGCGCAGCAGCAACACGACGACCAGCGCCGGCGCGAGCAGCATCGGCAGGCCGGCGGGCGAGCCGTCGGGCACGGGCACGCCGGTAGCCGAGCCGTCGTCGCCGCCGCCGCCGAGGGCCAGGTAGGCGACCAGCGCCAGGCCCGCCGCCGGCAGGGCGTAGCGCAGGCGGCTGCGCACCACGCCGCCGAGGTCGGCGTCCTGGGTGGCGGCCGATGCGATGGTGGTGTCGGAGACCGGCGACACGTTGTCGCCGAAGGTGGCGCCACCGAGCACGGCGCCGATCAGCACCGCCGGATGGGCGCCGAGCGCCACACCGGCGGGGTAGAGCAGTGGCGCGCACAGAATGAGGGTGCCCAGGCTGGTGCCGGTGGCGGTCGACACCGCGCAGCAGACGAAGAAGGCCGCCACCACGAAGCCCGCTCCCGAGACCTCGGCCTGGCGCGCCAGCCACACCAGCGCGTCCACCAGGCCGGCGGCGCGCATCAGCGTGCCGAACACCCCGGCCAGCAGCCAGGCCATGACCATCAGCAGCACGATCCGCCGGCTCATGCCCTCGAGCACGGTCTCGCAATAGGCATGACGATCCTTCGCCAGCGCCAGCCCCAGGGTGATGGCGGCCAGCAGCACCGGCCAGAAGCCACGCTCGGCGGGAGCACCGGACAGCGCCAGGGCGGCGACGCCGGCGACGAACAGGGCGAACGGCGCCAGCGCACCGGCGGTGCCGCCGTAGACCGTGTTGTCTCGCAATGTGAGTCCCGAGGGACTCTCTCCTTCAGCCGTCATCGCGTGTCATGATCCGGAGGTCGCCGGGAGCATAGCAGGCCGGCGGGAAGGAGGATGCGATGGCGTCAGCAGCGAGCCAGTCCGACACGCCCGACGAATTCACCCTCTGGGATCTGCGGGTGGAGGTGGTCGCGGGGGAGAAGCCGATGATCTGCAACCACCGGGCGGGGGACTACTTCGAGCTCTCGGGCGAGGATTTGCGCCTGCCGTCGGGGCAGAGCTTCCCGATCTATCCGCTGGCGGCGCTGCTGCCGCTGCTGCCGGCCAAGCAGCGCCCGACCGAGGATGCCGACTGGATGACCACCGATACCGACATCGCCTGCCCGGACCCGCACTGCGGCGCAATCTTCCGCATCACCCGTGTGCGCCGGCGCACCTTCCGCCACGGCGACGTCACCGCCGTGCCGCTCGGATGAGCGACGTAGCGCGCATCGAGCTGGCGCCGGGGTACTCGATCTCCCGCGTCGTCAACGGCGGCTGGCAACTCTCCGAGGGTCACGGCCCAACGATCGATCGAGAGGCCGTGATCCAGGATCTGCTGCGGCTGCAGGAGGCGGGTCTCACCACCTTCGACTGCGCCGACATCTACACCGGCGTCGAGGAGCTCTACGGCGACTTCCTGCGTCGCTACCGGCGGCGTACCGGCGACCGGGAGCTGGTGGGCGTTCAGATCCACACCAAGTGCGTGCCCGACCTCTCCGACCTGCCGACCCTCGGCCGCCGCGACGTCGAGAAGATCGTCGATCGTTCGCTGCGGCGGCTCGGCGTCGAGCGGCTCGACCTGGTGCAGCTGCACTGGTGGGACTACTCGATCCCGGGCTGCGTCGACGCCGCCGGCTGGCTCGACGACCTGCGCCACGCCGGCAAGATCCGGCTGCTCGGCGCCACCAACTTCGACGTCGCCCGCCTGCGCGAGATCGTCGCAGCCGGCATCGAGATCGCCAGCCACCAGGTACAGTACTCGCTGCTCGACCGGCGCCCCGAGCACGGCATGACTCACCTTTGCGCCGAGCACGGCATCCACCTGCTGTGCTACGGCACCCTGGCGGGGGGATTCCTCGCCGAACGCTACCGACACCTCGACGGGCCGGGTGAGCCCGCCAACCGCTCGCTGGCCAAGTACCGCCTGATCGTCGAGGAGGCCGGCGGCTGGGATGCCTATCAGCAACTGCTCGACACCCTGCACGCCATCGCCGACCGCCACGGCGTCAGCCTCTCGGGCGTCGCCGTCCGCTGGGTGCTCGACCGGCCGCGCGTCGCCGCCACCATCGTCGGCGCCCGCGACAGCCGCCACCTGGGCGACAACCTGCGCGTCCTCGCGCTGCGCCTCGACGAGCAGGACCAGCGCCATCTCGACGAAGCGTCGGCCCGGCTGCGTCCACTCGCCGGCGACACCTTCGGCGTCGAACGGGTGCCCGGCGGACGTCACGCGCGGATCATGAAGACGGGTTTGAACCGAGAAGGGGAGGGCTGAATCGCTCGATTCCAGGACTCTGGCGTCAGACCGCCTCGGCCAGCTTCTCTTGCAGCCAGAGATTCACCAGGGTCTCGGCGCTGACGCCTCGCCTCGCCGCCTGCAGTTCGAGCCGGGACAACAAGTCCGGCTCCAATGGAATGCCGCACCTGACCGTGAACTCGACGTCCGATGCTGTCGCATCGTCAAAATCTGTGAAGTCGTGCTGATCCCAGAACTCGCCCATCTTCTCGAGGGAATCAGCGCGCGACACGCTACTCAGTCTATTTTCGCCCATAGGTTCGCCTCTCTTTCGGCTCCATGTCGCGAGCACTGATGACGATGGCAGTTTTCGTCGCGGGTTTGTAGACAAAGAACACCGCCAGGTATCTGCCGTCGAAGGTCTGGCCGAAGCCGGCGTAGACGTTGTCGCCCTCGATATGGCCCTTCTCCGCGAAGCGGATACGAGGACGCCCCAGCAAGACCTCCCGAGCCTCTCGCACAACGACACGGTGCTTCGTCTCGAGCTTCTGACGAATGCGCTCGGGACAGACAATGTAGTCGATGATCATGAATAGGGGACAGTTGGGAGATTGTCATGGCCGAGAGGGGGCTGGCCTGAGATGCCATTCCCTCGATTGGATTGTACTCTACGGACGGAGTTGAACCGGCTGAATCGCCGATCGGCGCTCAAGACACCGTGACGGCCGGAAGGGGCTCGCGGCGCCGCGCTGAGATCGACTTGATCAGCAGCTCCAACGGGTCCGGCTCGGTCCGTCGGAAGTCGACGATCTGGACCGATTTGAGAAACAGGGGCAGCTCGGGCTCGCCGACGGTCCCGGGGAGAATCACCGGGATCACCCGCAGGTTGCGCTGCGCCCGCTGTTCGTTCAGGGCGTGGAGCTCCATCTCCTGCCAGCCTTCGACTCCGTGTGGCCCGAGGCAGAAGACGGCGCAGTCGATCGACTTGATCATTGACGCGACAGTTTTTTGCCAGACCTCGCCTGGGTCCAGCTCGCGACCCGCCAGCCATGGGAGCACCTCTCGGCGCTCGAGGCCATCGGCGATGTTGCTGACGCTCTCCAGGTCGTTCGAGTTGTAGGACACGAAGACATCGAAGCGCTGTCTCGGCTTCCTGGAACCGATCGTGACCAGGTCATGATCTTCGAGCTGGATCGCCATCGCCTCGTGCGACACTCGGAAGAGCTGGGCGAGGGATCTGTCTCCGGTTTCGGCAGAGAAGGGCAGCGACCGGGCGACGAGCCGGGAGATCGTGCGCCGGTCCATCTTCTCGAGGTCGGAAGCGCGAACGCGGCCGTCGATGCTGAGGTGGAGGCGATTCGCAAGCTCCTCGAAGGTGAGGTTGGTGTCGAAGCGATCCATTCCGAACTGCCGGCGGAAGCGGGGCTCCAGCTGACGCCGCGGCATCAGGTATTCCGCCGCGAATTGATCTGCCTCGCGCTCTTCACTGGACCAGAGATCGTCCGTGGCGACCTGGCCCGGTGGGTTTCGCTCTCCGGTGGGGCAGGCTCGTGGCGGATCCCGGTAGAGCACATGCTCCGAGTGCATCTCCAGGTGTCCGAGCTCGTGAGCGAGCGTGAACCGGCCGACGAGGGGGCCGAAGAAGGACGAGATCAGAATCTTGCGAGCCCTGCGGTCGAGGAGCCCGGCGACTTTGTCCTTGACTCCCCGGCGTTCCACCGGGATTTCGGGAACCCACTCGACGGTGTAGCCGTGCAGGTGGCGGAGCGCGATCTCGGGATCCAGCATGTCCAGTGGATCGGGGCGATGCTCCCAGATGGAACGCCACCGGCGGTAGACCTTGCGCAGGATCTTCCTCGCGCGCTCACGAGGATCCACGGTGCTTCCAGCTTTTGGCAACCCAGCGCTCCCGGAGCTCAGATCAGATTCGGCGTCGACCGCCTGCCAGAGCGGTCGACGCCGATGGAAGAGATGAGATACCGCGGTGCCGGGGGAGGCTCTTCGGTGGGAGTCTGAGCGGGTGAAAGCCCCGGTCTATGAGGGCGTTGACGCCGTCTCGGGGCCTGGCGGGGCAGGAGGGCGATACTGCCCTGGGTGCCTTGGAATGGGGACAGGGCCGCGGCGGAAATCGACAGTCGGGACGCCAGCAGTCGGTAGAGCGTCCGTATCCTGAGCTGAGACCACATCATCGAGTACCTGCAAGCTTGCCGACAGGGTACCAGCTTTAGCTAGGAATAAGCAAGCCATCTTTGCATAAGCCGATGACTAGCCTGTTTCAGGCTATGCTGGGCGGCCGGCAGGTCGATGCGTGGCCAACGAATCTAAGAGTCGAGCAGAAATCCGAAGAGCTGCTCTGCTAACTGGTGAGACAGGGTAGCAGCACATATGAAACCTGTCCAGAGGCTGCCTTGATTTAGTCCCGATGTGACTGTTAAGATCCTAAATCCGCAGCTAAACGGCTCTTTGGCGACAATCGTAAACACTGTTAACCTGGAAATGTCTCGGGCTCCATTGAAAGAAGAACTCCGTCGTGAAGCAAACCACCCGCAAGCGCAGCCGGGCATATCCGGCCGTCGATCTCCCGGGAGCCATCGCCGTGATCGACGACCTGACCCGCGAGCTGGGCTGGGAAGGGCAGAATAGGGCCGCGATGGCCGAGGCCCTCGGCTTTGCCAGCGCCAAGAGCGGCGCCGCCGGTCGCCTCATCGCGGCCATGTATCACTATGGTTTCTTGTCTCGTCGGAGTGGTCTCTACACTCCGACGGAGCTGGCCAGGCAACTCCTCGAGTCTCCGGCTGAGGAGGGCTTGCGACGGGAGGCCTTCCTGCACCCCAAGCTGTTCCACGACATCGTGGAACGCTATCGAGACGTGGGCGCGGTGCCGCGAGACCTCGGTGAAGCGCTGGCCGCTCATTGCGGCATCCGGCGCAAGGTGAGCCACGACGTCGCCCGGATCTTCATGGAATCAGCGCGGTATGCTGCCGTGCTTGCCGCGGACGGCGTTTTTCTCGAGTCGTTTCAGGCCCGCCGCAAGGATGCCTCCGGCCCGTTGGTAACCGACGCCGCGGAGATTGTGCCAGCCGATGGGCAATCGACCGATGCGGAGATCGGCGAGGATGTGGACCACGGGCACGTGGCGATCCCGATTGCGCTCGGACGCCGCCGCTTTGCCGAGCTGAAGGTGCCGGTGGATCTGGAGGAGAGCGACCTCGAGATCCTGAAAGCGCAGCTGCACGTGCTGGCCGTCCAGGTCGAAGTCAACCGACCGGCGCGCAAGCTACCGTTCGACGCGGATCGGTCGCGGCCCCGCGCTCGCTGATCCCGCGGCAGCGAAGGCGACGCCGGACGATCGGCGCGGGCGCACTTCGGCCTGCGCGGTCGGCTCCGACCGCCGGCGGCGGGGGACTTTGGGCTTCGCAGCCGCGCTGCGAGCGGGTGTCAGCGGGAATTCCGGTCTCTGGAACGGCCCGGGTCAGTCCTGGCACGGTGTTTCGGCGCTCCCCAGGCGTCCCGTGCCGGCACTGGCAGAGGGGATTCGGGCGCCTCGAACGGTCCGTGCCAGCGCTGGCTCAGGGAATTCTCGCCGGTGGACCGCCTCGTGCCAGTGACGAATCCGCGGTTTGGCGCCTTTCGTGCCGCTCGGGTGCTTTCGCGGCGCCGGTGAGGCGACGGGGCAGCCGTTCCAGCCAGACGAGGGCCGAGGCGGCCCAGGCGCGTGGGCGAAGGGCGGCGACGGCCCGGACCTGGATGCGGGCGCGCTTGCGCGTCTTCGGCCGCAGGCGGCGCGCCAACTCGTCTTCGCCGGCCAGGGCGAACAGGGCCTCGGCGGCGCGGGCGACGCGCAGGGTCGTGTCGTCGCAGGCTTCGAGCGCGCGGCGGCGGCGCTGGACTTCGTCTTGGGCGGTGACGCGGCGGTGCTCGAGCTCGGCCAGGCTGCGCTCCAGGCACAGCAGGCCGGGGCGCAGGCGCTCGACCCAGCCGGCGGGGTCGGGGCGCAGGCCGGGGAGCTCGGGGTCCGGCAGGCGCAGGGTGGAGGAGTCGAGGCGGTCGACCAGGCGGCGCGTCTCGGTCGCCAGCTCGGCGGCGCCGCGCGGGGTGCGCTCGGCGAGGCCGAACTGACGGCGGCAGGGAGCCGAGCCGTAGAGCTCGACCAGGGCCTTGCGCACCACGATCGCCTCGGCGTAGAGCTCTTGTCTTTGCTGCTGGCTCTCCCGCCGTAGCTGCTTGCACGTCATGCCGGCCAGCCAGCGCTCGGCGTCGGCCTCGTCGAGATCGCGCTCGGCCTTGCGGGCGAGGCGGGCGAGGAGCTGGAGCAGCAGCTCGACGTCGGGCATGGTCTCGCCCTCCTCGAGCAGGTCGCGCAGGCGGCCTTCGAGGGCAGTGGCGGCGGTGGCGCCCTGGGCCGTGAGCGCCGCCACCAGGGCGCTGACCGCTCGCTTGCGGTCGGTGACCATGAAGGAGTGACTGCTTGTCCGCCTCTGGCGGGACGAATTGCTTGTCCGCCGTTCGCGTTTGTGTTCTTCGGTGGGCATCGGAAATTCCTCTCGGGAACGAGAAAGGGGCGGCCAGCTGAAAGCCGGCCGCCCCCGGGGTTGGCGTGGAAGGGATCAGGCGGTCTCGACCGCCGTTTCCGTGGCATCGTCGGTGTCGGCAGCCTCGGGCTCCGACTCTTCCGCCTCCTCCTGCTCGGTCGGCACGGGCTCGGCCGGCTGCGCCGAAACCTGCGCAACGCTCGCGCCGTGGGAGGACAGCCGAAGGCGGTCCGACTCGCCTTCCATGCCGGCGACGTCGTAGAGCGACTCCATCAGCCGCGCGACACGGCCGATCAGCTGATCGAGACGCCGCATCGAAATCAGCTTCGACACCAGGGTGTCCACCGATTCCTTCTCGTCGACCGGCAGGGCCTCGAGAGCCCGGTCCAGGCGCTGCAGCGGGCCGTCGAGGCCGGCGGCCAGCTCCTCGCGCTCGAACCGCCAGCCGGGGACCTGTACCGCCGGCAACGGCCGCGCGGGATCGCGCAGCCATCGGCGGCAGCGGTCCGCCGTCTGGTAGAGCCGGCGAGGGTCGTCGGGGACCCGGATGTCGAGCCCCAACAGGCGAATGCCTGAGCCCTCGCCGAAGAGCGCCTCGAACGCGCGGCGGGTGTTGAGCATCACGCCGTAGGTCTCGGCCGATGCGTCGTCCCGTTCCCGCCGCGTGTCGCGAGAGTCGATCAGGGTCTCCACGTGGTCGTCGTCCAGCCCGCGCACGGCGCGGATCTCGTGCTCGAGCTGCCGGCCCAGGTAATGCTGGGCCTCTTCCAGGGTGATCGACGTGGTGCCCTCGGGCACTACGTCGGCGCATCTCGCGATGACTCCCGCCATCGCTCGACGATTGCGCCTCGGGTCGCTGGTGGCCGCCGCGACGCGGCTGCCCAGCTTGCCGAGGTTGTTGATTTGTTTGCTTGACATGGGGAAGGGGTCTTTCTGGACTCGAGGTCCGATGTTTCTTGGGTTGTTTCGGGGCTTCGTCCGCGCGACGTCGCGCGGATGGAGTTGGTTCGCTCTCGCCCGGGGGGCCGCGAGGTCGTGGCCAGCGGGGGATACCCAGCCGGCGGAGCGGCGTGCGGCTCTCCCATTGCCTCGGCCACCGAACCGCCTCGAGACAGTCGTTGGCTGAGGAAAAAGTCGTCTCTCGAGAGACGATCGCGTAGAGGATTTTCATCAACATACGAGTATTGTCCACATGGGGCCTACGCTTGTCAACAGTTAACTTGTCTGGTCAATTGACAACAGCTAAGATAGCGAGTGCCCGTTAGACCATCGGCGAGGCGATCCGCGCCGGTGTACTCGGCCGCGAGGCGGGTGGCGAGATGCGACATCTCGGCTTCGGCCTCACTCATCGAGACGCCGTCGCGCAGACGACCGAAGGCGTCCAGGTCGGCGCCCGCAACGCTGCTTCAGGCTCCCTGTCGATGATCGTGAGAAGGAAAGCGAGCCGGACCTCCGGGCGGCAGCCTCTCTGTGAGCTCATGTTACGATCGGACTTGAGGATGGCCGCACGAAGCACGGCCGCGGCCCGGTTCGAAAGGAAACCGATATGAGGGGCTTGCCGATCGTCCTGATCATCGCCGCGTTGGCTTTTGCCCTCGGCTCCACCGCTTCCGAAATCGCGGAGATCACTCCCGGCGAGCCGTTTCGGCTAGCAGTCGGGGAAGCTGCGGCCCTGCCGAGCAAGGATCTGACGGTACGCTTTTCGGGTGTCGTCGGTGATTCCCGCTGTCCGAGCGACGTGACCTGCGTCTGGGCCGGCGACGCGCAGGTCGACCTGCGCCTCGAACGAAGTGACGACGAGATCTCGGTGTCGCTCCACACCCACGGCTCGGGCGAGGCCCAGGCTTTCGGGTGCACCTTGCGGCTCCTGGACCTCAGGCCCTATCCGAAGTCCACAGTCGACATCGCGCCCGAGGACTACATGGCGACGCTCGAGCTGACGGTGAACGAGCCGTCGGGACAAACAGGGCACTAGCCGGCAGGAGAGGCGCGCGGAATTTTGCGCCACGAGGCCAGCGGAAAGAAGGCCGGAGGGCGGCCAAGTCGCCCTCCGGCGTGGTGGATGGATCGAGCGCCGGTCAGTGGCGTCGGTTCCACTGTCGCCGGCAGGGGATGAAATAGTGCGGGAAGCGTCGCTACTTCGAGCGCACCACCAGGCCCACGATCACTTTGCCCCGGTACCAGACCGCGACCTCGAGGTGGTCGGGACACTGGCAGAAAGCATCCTGAACGGAGTCCTGGGTTCCGGGGTCGGGGTCGTCGAGGTGCCGCCACTCATCATCGACCCACAGCCACAGGCTCCGGGCCATCAGAGGGAAGTATTGCTTCAACTCCAGCCAGTACTTGGTCGCCACGCCTGTCTTCACCGGCACAGCCGTCACGATCTCCTCTGCACGCTCACTCTTCGACGCCGACGCCACCGGGCTGGTTCCAGATTCTTCCATGATTCACCTCCGTGAGGTTCGTTTCCAGGTGGATTCCTGTCGTTCTTCGCCGCCGCCTACCTTGTCTTGGAAAACGAGCCCTTTTTCGTGGGATCCAGAGTGGCCAGGGTCAGGGTCCGATTCGGATAGGTGAACGACAAGGTTCCGGGTGCGACCTCCTCGAACAAGACGTCGTATTTGACGGGCAATTCCTTGATCGCCATCTTGCCTTCCGCGAGCCTGTATCTGAGATCCTCGGGCGTGAAGATCATCTCGCCTCCCGTCTGGCCCGGGGTGTGGGTGACCTTGACGTTGAAGTACCTGGTCATGGTGGGATCGGGATCCGTGGTCTCGTGGTATGTGACTTCCAGGGGCTCGACGCTCTCGAGCGAGAGCCCGAGCAGCTTGATGTCCACGATGATGGACGCGTTCACGCCGTCCCAAACGGTCTTCACCTCGCGCTCGATGCAGGTGTCGATTTTCGTCGACGAAGCGGGCCTCTGTTCGACAGCGTGGCCGCTGTCCGAGTCCGTCTCGTCTCCATGCCGGTCGACCCACACCATCGTGTGGTCCACCGCGTTCGGGCATCCGCAGGTCGCGGCGACGAATGCGGGAGTGAGCGGGTTCCCCTTGAAAGCGACGATCTTGTCGACCGGATCGGAGGTCGGGCCGAAGAAGTTCCCCGGGATCTCCAGACGCTGTGCTGTCTTCGCCGGATCTGTTTCCCAGCAGTCGGTGCCCTTGCCGATTTTCGGAGGAAGGCACCCGGTCAGCAATACCGCGGCCACGATCGCCAGGGCGAATCGCAGCATCCACCGGTTCCTCGTACCTGTTCTCATGATTCTCTCCTTTCCACCAGAGGCCCTCGTGTGTGAAGGCAAGGTTTTATTGAATACAAAGCTTCCCCTTTCGCTCGGAGAAACCAAGCCGAGCAGAGCGCCCTGAGGGCCTATCTCAACGAATTAATCTTCAAGTTAACAGAGGTCGGGTCGCCGATCTACTACCCGTGGAGCCGGTTGGTCGACCTACCTTTTCAGGTGGGGTTCACAGGGAGTGGGCTTCCGATAGAGTCGTGGCGTGTCAGGAAAGTCCAGGTGGAAGGCGGGAAGGTGTTGAGACTCGCCGAGACCGCGCTGAACCGTCCCGCCAGCTTTCTGGGAGCGCTGCTGGCTCTCACCCTGCTCTTCGGGCTGGGCCTGTCGCGATCGGAGCTGCGCACCGACGGCGCGGCGATTCATCCTACCGGCAACCCGACCGTCGAAGCCTCCCGAACCGACCGCGAGAGCTTCGAAGACCCGGAGCAGGTGCTGATGCTGCTCAGCTCGCGTCCGGGTGGGCCCGCCGTCGCGTCACCCGACGGTTTCCGTCTGCTCGAGCGCCTCCACCGTTCGGTCGATGCCTTGCCCGGAGTCCGCGCTGGAGGCGTTCGTTCGCTGGCCAGCCTGCTTGCGCCTCCCCCCGCGATGGGCCTGCCGATCCCGCGCACCTATCTGGCCACCATCCCCGACGAGCCCTCCGAGCTCGCCGCGTTGGTCGAGCGAATCCGGGAACATCCGCTGGCGGATGGCCTGTTCCTGGCCGCGGACGGCCGTTCTGCGACGCTGTATGTGCCCTTGCGCGAGGCACACAGTCGGCCGGAGGTGGTCGCCGATCTGGAAGAATGGATCGCGCGGCAGCGAGGGGCGGACTTCGATCTTCGCCTCACCGGTCCGGTGGTGGCGGAAGTGACGCTGGGCCGGCAGATTCTCTGGGACCTGGCGTGGTTGACCCCGTTGATGATCGCGCTGATCGCGGTGCTCCTGTGGCTCGGCCTGGGCACGGTCGCCGGGGTCGTCATTCCGCTGGTCGAGGTGTTGGTGGTCCTGGTCTGGACTCTCGGAGCCATGGCCTGGCTCGGGGTCCCGGTAACGCTCGTCACGACCATCTTGCCGGTGGTGTTGATGGCGATGGCTGTGGCTGACGAGATCCACTTGTTGGAGAGGCTCGAGGAACGCCTGGACTCGTCGAGCGCATCCGGGCAAGACGGCGCCGAGAAGCGCGAGCACCTTCGGCGGGCGACGCTCGCCGCCCTCGACGACGTGGCGCGGCCGATCGTCCTCACCTCGCTGACCACCGCGGCGGGCTTTCTCTCTTTCCTGACCGCCTCGATGGCGCCGGTGCGGCATTTCGGCGTCTTCACCGCCCTGGGAATTCTGATCGCGATGGTCCTGACCTTCACCTTGATCCCATCGCTGATCGTGCTGCTTCCATGCTCCTGGTTCGAACGACGGAAGAACCGCGTCGCGGCTGGTCGGCGGCCGTCCAAAGCCCCCACTCACGAGAGATGGCTGGCGCGACACGAGCGGGCGGGAATGTCGCTGGGTCTCCTGCTGCTGGCCGTGTCGGTCCCCGGGCTGCTGAAGCTGTCCGTCCAGGATTCCTGGGTCGACAACTTCGATCCCGATTCGGAGCTGGTGGCGGCCGAGCGGGACTTCAACGCCAGTTTCTGGGGCACCTACCGCTTCGACGTCGTTCTGAGAGGTCCGCGCGAGAAGTTCTTCGAGGGCCCCGCGGGTCTGGAGCTGCTGGAAGACTTTGCCTCGGTGGCTTCCCGGGGGCCCCGCGTGGGCGGACTGGTCTGCCACCTCGCTCCGCTCGAGATCCTGGCGAAGACGGCGGGTCACCGAGGGAGGGTCTCGACGATGCCTGCCGCCAGCCTGGCCAGGATGATGTCGACGATCCGATTCTTCGGCCGGCGGATCGACCTCGGCCGGGTCCTCGCCGACGACGGCCGATCGGCCCGCATCCGCATCTTCGTCAACAGCCCCGACTACCGGGAGAGCCTGGAGCTGCGCCGCTACCTCGACCGTGAGCTCGCATCTCTGGTGGCGAGCAGGGAGGTCGAGTTTCGCTTCAGTGGCGACCTCCCCGTCGCCATCGAAGTGGTTCGGTCGATCGTCGGCAACCAACTGAGGTCGATCGCCTGGACGCTTTTTGGGGTCGGTCTGGTCCTGGCGCTCGCGTTCCGCGGTCTCCGGATGGCCTCGATCGTCCTGGCGCCGGTGGTGGCCGCCACCGCCATGGTTTTCGGAGGCATGGGCCATGGCGGCCTGCCCCTGGGCATCGCCACCAGCATGTTCGCCGCTCTGACGATCGGCGTGGGTGTCGATTTCGCCATCCACTTCTCGCATGTCTACCGGCGGCAGCGGGCCGCCGGCAGCGATCACGAAGAGTCCGTCCTCACGGCCCTGGCGACCAGCGGCAAGGCGATCCGCTGGAACGCCGTGGTGCTGTCGTCGGGTTTCCTGGTCCTGTCGCTGTCGGCGCTCAAACCCAACCACAGCCTGGGGATCCTGCTGGCAGCGGCGATGGTGGCCTGCTACTGGGCGACCCTGCTGCTGCTCCCCACCCTGCTGCGCCGAGAGGCCAGATCCTGGCGTTGAGCTCCCCGCAAGAGAGCCAGGCGATTCGCCCCGTCCGCGAGACCGATCGTCCCGGCCGGAGCTGGTGATCTAGTTTTGTTGCTACGATGCGGAATCCAACCACCGACGACAGGAATCAGGATCATGCGCAAAATTCTCGAAGTGATCACAGCCTTGGCTTGCCTTCTCACCGGTCTCGGGCTTGCCGCTTGCGCGCCGGAGCCGGCCGAGCAGCCGGCTGCCGAGGTGCCGGCCGCCAAGATCCCGGTCACATCCGCCTCCCAGGAAGCGGTGCGGCTGTATCTCGAGGGTCGGGATCTGGCCGAGAAGCTCCGCGCCGCCGACGCCCGCGAGCTGTTCGAGCAGGCCGTGGCCGAAGACGACGGCTTCGCCGTCGCCCATCTCGGGATGGCCAACACCTCGCCGACAGCCAGCGACTTTTTCGAATCCCTGGCGCGGGCGGTGGCTGCCGTCGAGGGCGCGTCGGACGGCGAGAAGTGGATGATCATGGCGGCCCAGGCCGGGGCCGACGGTGATCCCGACGCCCAGAAGGAGCACCTGGCCCGGTTGGTCGAGGCCTACCCGAGCGACGAGCGGGCCCACAACCTGCTCGGCAACTGGCACTTCGGCCGCCAGGAGTTCGACCAGGCGATCGAGCATTTCAGCAAAGCGATCGACATCGAGGCACGGTTCTCGCCGCCCTACAATTCTCTCGGCTACGCCCAGCGGACGGTCGAGAACTACGAAGCGGCCGAAGATGCGTTCCGCAGCTACATCGAGGTCCTGCCCGAGGAGCCCAATCCGTACGATTCTTATGCCGAGCTGTTGATGAAGACGGGCCGCTACCAGGAGTCGATCGAGAACTACCAGAAGGCGCTGTCGAAGGACTCGAGTTTCGTCGCGTCCTATGTCGGCATCGGCAACAACCACATCTTCCTGGGCCAGCCGGAAGAGGCCAGGGCGGCCTTCGCCAAGCTCGACGAGGTGGCGCGCAACGACGGTCAGCGCCGCCAGTCGCTGTTCTGGACCGCCGTCTCCCATCTCCACGAAGGCGCCGCCGACCAGGCGCTCGAGGCGCTCGAGGCGCGCTACCAGATCGCTGCCGCCACCGACGACAAGGCCACGCTCTCGGGCGACCTCAACCTGATGGGCAACGTGCTGCTGCACCATGGCGACCACGAGGCCGCGGCGGCGAAGTACGCTGAATCGGTGTCGATGATCGAGCAGGCCGACGTCTCCGAGGACGTCAAGGGTGGCACTCGCCGCAACCACCTGTTCAACGAAGCCCGGGTGGCCCTGCACCGTGACGACCTGGACGACGCCGCCGCCAAGCTGGACGAGTACCGGACGGCGGTGGAGGAGAGGCAGATCCCCTTCGAGGTCCGCCAGGTCCACGAGCTGGCCGGCATGCTGGCGCTGCATCGCGAGCAAGGCGACGACGCCCTCGCGGAGCTGGCCAAGGCCAACCAGCAGAATCCGCTGGTGCTCTACCTGCAGGCCCGGGCGTGCCAGCATCAGGGCGACGAGGACGGCATGAAGGAGTTCGCCACCAAGGTGGTCGACTTCAACGGCCTCAACCTGAACCTGGCCTACGTCAAGGCCAAGGCCGAGGAGATGTTGGCCGGCGGCGCGTAGTTGCTAGTGAAAGCGACTCCGGGCGGAGGTGTAGATCTCCAGGGAGACGCGATGAGAGCGATGGCCGGAGAACGACGCTCTGTCGTCGCTCACGGGCCGGCGACGCCGGCGGCGTCTCCCACCCGCAGCACCACCACGGTGCGGTCGTCGGAGGCCTCGCACTTACCGCACATGTGGCCGTCGGTAGCAGCGAGCAGGCCGTCGGCCACTTCCTGGGCCGAGCCGTGGCGGAGGTCGAGGAGGGCGCGCCTGACGCGCTCCTCGCCGAAGGGCTCGCCGTCCGGGTCGAGACATTCCTCGATGCCGTCGCTGGCGAACACCACGACGTCGCCGGCCTCGAGCTCGATCTCGATGTGGCGGTAGTCGGTGGCGGCCATCGAACCGAGAGGCAGGCCACTGATCTCGATCTCGCGCACCTCGCCGGCGCGTACCAGGAGCGGGTAGGGGAGGCCCGAGTTGGCGACGGTGAGGGTGCTGGGGCCGCGGTCGTAGATGGCGAACGTCAGGGCCAGGAAACGTTTTTCGGCCTGCAGCAGACGCAGCTCCTCGTTGAGGTAGCCGAGCACGCAGGACGGGTCGCAGCGATTGTCGGACATGTAGCCGCGCAGCAGACCGATCGCCAGCGAGCCGTAGAGGGCGGCGCTGGTGCCCTTGCCCGCGACGTCACCTACGGCGATGGCGGTGCGGCCCTCGCCGTAGGGCAGGAAGTCGAAGAGGTCGCCGCCCAGGTGGCGGGCGGGGGCGTAGGCGACCGCGGTCTGCAGGCCGGGCAGCCAGGGCGTGGTGCGCGGCAGCAGGAAGCGCTGCATTTCGCGGGCGGTCTCGAGGTCGGCCGCCAGGCGCCGCTCGTCGTCCTTGACCCGCTCGTAGAGGGCGGCGTTCTCGAGCGCCACGGCGATGTTCGAGGCCAGCGTCATCAGCAGGCGCTCGTTGTCGGCGCAGAAGGCGTCGCGCTGGTAGCTCTCGAAATCCAGCACGCCGATCAACCGGTCCTTGATCAGCATCGGCAAGGTGAGCTCGGAGCGCACCGCGTCGTCGCCGCAGTTGACGTAGCGCGGATCCTGGCGCACGTCGGCGACCCGGATCGGGCGGCGCAGGGCGGCGGCGGCGCCGATCAGCCCCCGGGCCGAGTCGACGCTGAACTTGTTGCTGGTGCAGCCGTTCCAGCGCACCGAAAGCACCGACTCGAGGCGCTGCTCGTCTTCGTCCCACAGCATGACGCTGAACAGCTGGTAGTCGATCAGCTGCTTGATCAGCTCGGCCACTCGCTGGAGCAACTGCTCGCGGTCGAGGATCGACGCCACTTCGCGACTCACCTCGTGCAGCAGCTCCAGGTTGCGGCCGTCGCGGGGCGAGGAACGCTCGGCCCGGAGGGTGGGATCCACTCGCTCGGGCTGTGTGGCGCTGGTTCCGGCTGCAAGCTCCATGGTGTCCGCTCCGTTCAGGCGACACGGGGGCGTGCCGTCTGGCCTACAACCGGCGGGCGGGGCCGGATATTCCGACAGGCTCCATACGACAAGAGCCGGCTCGCGCCGGCCCCGGAGTCGCTACGGTTTCCGCAGCACCTAGAATTTGAGCTGCAGCTGGCCGGTGACCTTGCGCGAGATGACGTCGCCGAAGATGTGCTGCAGGATGTCGTCGTCGAAGACGTTGACGCCGATCACCGACAGCGTGACCTTGTCGTTGAACCGGTAGCCCAGCGACAGGTTGGTCATGGTGTAGTCCTCGGTGGTGCCGTGGAAGCGCGCGTCGAGCACGTCGGTCCAGAAGGCCTCGTCGACGTAGTTGACGTTGAGGTCCGAGAAGAACTTGTCGCCGCTGTAGGACAGGGCGAAGTTGAAACGGTTCTCGCCCGGGATGTTGATCGTGCCTGGCTCGATCTCGGCGGACAGCTCGGGCTCGTCCTGGTAAGAGTAGTTGAAGCCCACCCGCCACTCGGTGTTGGGCCGGAAGTCGAACGAGAACTCGAAGCCCTCGTTGGTCTGCTCGCCGATGTTGCGGTAGGTGAACAGCTTTGGGAAGGTGTCCTCGGGCACGGTCTCGATCAGGATCACGCCGATGCCCGGCACCGGCACCGGGATGAACGGCGGCAGCGGCCAGCCCGGCGGCGGGTCGAAGGAGCTGTAGAACTCCGAGGCGAAGAAGTCGATGCCGTCGGTCAGCTCGTTGCTGTAGACGGCGACGGTGACCGTGCCCTTGCCCTCGGCGAAGTTGCCGACGTAGCCGATCTCGTAGGCCTTGAGACTCTCTTCCTTGAGGTTCGAGTTGCCGGCGGTTCTGCTGGGGAAGGCGAACAGCGACGGCGTCGGCAGCAGCGGCGGGAACGCCGGCAGCACCACCTGGTTGACGATTTCGACCGAAAGGAAGTTCTCGACCACCGACGCCGCCCGGAAGGCCTCGTTGTAGGAGATGCGGAAGTTGTGGTCGGGCGACGGCGCGAACATCAGGCTGGTGCGCGGCGAGACCACGGGGCCGTCGAGGCTGTCGATGTCGTCCCAGCGCGCGCCGATCAGCCAGCGCACCTTGTCGCCGAGCATGATCTCGTCCTGCAGGAAGACGCCGAACTCGTCGCGCGCCTCGCCCAGCGGCGCGATCGACAGGTCGAAGTCGGTGGTCTTGAAGGTGGCGCCGTAGGTGATGATGTTCCTCTCGCCGACGATGTTGGTGTTGGCGAAGTCGATGTTGTAGGTCTGGCTCTCGAAGCCCAGGACCAGGGGCGAGCCGTCGAGGCCCCTGGTCAGCAGGTTGTTGGCCTCGCCGTCGAGCAGGTTGGCGAAGGCGTTGACTGTAAGGGCCTTCTTCGCCCAGCTCACTTTGGCGTAGCTCAGGTTGGAGCTGGAGTCGACGTCGAACGGACCGATTCCGGAATGCACGATGCCGTCGGTGCCGGCGTAGCCGGCGGAGAACGACCAGGAGGTGTCGTCGGTCTGGTTGTAGTCTAGCCGCAGATCGATCTTGGGCTGCTCGGTGCCTTCGTTCTCGAACGACGGATACGGCGTGCCCGGCGGGTTGGTCACCTCGGTGCCGTTGATGATGCCGGTGGGCCGGTCGTAGGCATCCTGCTCGTAGTAGCTGGTGGAGATCTTGTAGCCGGTCTTCTCGCCGGCGGCGGCGTGGGTGAGGGTGCCATAGAGAGTGGAGAGCTCGCCGGCCCCGAGAGTAACGCTGGTGCCGACGGCCTCCCACGGCGACTTGGTGATCAGGTTGATCACCCCGCCCAGCGCGTTGGCGCCCCACACCGCGCTGCCCGGGCCGCGGACGACCTCGACCTGGGCGATCTCGTTGAAGTTGAGCGGCAGCAGATCCCACATCACGAAGCCGAAGAAGTCGAGATAGACGGTGCGGCCGTCGAGCAGCACGAGCTGGTCGGTCGACAGGCTGCCGGAGGCCTTGCGGGTGTTGACCTGGATGTCGCGGGCGCTGATCTGGGTGACGTTGAGGCCCGGCACGTTGCGCAACACGTCGCCGTAGTCGTCGGCCGGCATGGTGGCGAGCTCGTCGGCGCTGATCACGGTCATCGCCACAGGCACCTCCTGCAGGCGCTGCTCCATGCGCGACGCGGTGACCACGATCACATCAGTCACCTCGCCGCCTTCGGGCTCGGGTTCTTCTTCCGAATCCTGTGCCAGAATCGCTCCGCCGCTCAGCAGAAGGACAACGACAAGTCCCCAACCGAAGAGTTTGCTCAGGCCCGCCATCACAGTTCTCCTTGTGGTCATTCGGCAGCCGTTCCGGCGGCCAGTTACTCGACTCAGATCTCTGCGCGAAGAATGAGGGGCGAGTCTAACACAGAGGCCGTCGTCGGCGACCTGACGATGGAGCGCGGGTCGTCCTCTCGAGAGGACACGGTCTTGGGCTCCACTTCGTCGAGATCCGGTTCGTCGGCGATTTCCGGTGATGTTCGAGCATGGTACGGCTCTTGCTGATCTGTCGGGACAAGCCGCGTCGGGACAAGCCGCACCGGGCGAAACCTGCCGTGGCTTCCAGACTACGAAGAAATACGAGATACAGCACACGAGATACCACTCAAGGAGAGCGCGAGTATGAACATCAACACGCGACACACCCCCGTCGCCCTCATCGTTGCCGGCCTGCTGGCGGTCCCCGCTTTCGCGCCGGCTGATCAGGCGCCCAGCTTCGGCGAGATCGTCGACGTCCGGGTGATCAACGTCGAGGCGGTGGTCACCGATAACGGCCAGCGGGTGACCGACCTGGGGCCGGAGGACTTCCGGCTGCTGGTCGACGGTGAGGAAGTGCCGGTCGAGTACTTCACCGAGGTCCGGGCGGGCCGCGCGGTCACCGGCGACGAGTCGGACGAGGCTTTCGCCCTGCCGGCGCTCGAGCCCGGCGAGGCCGTGGGCACCCGCTACCTGGTCTTCATCGACGACTACTTCGCTGTGCCGTCCTACCGCAACCGCGTGCTCGGCGATCTCGCCGAGCAACTGCCGCTGATGGCCGCGGACGACCGCATGGCGATCGTCGCCTTCGACGGCACCGAGGTCGTGATGCTCTCCAGCTGGACCCGCTCCCTGGCGGACCTCGGCGCGGCTCTCGACCGCGCGACCAAGCGCCGCGCCTACGGCCTGCAGCGCCTGAGCGAGCAGCGACAGTTCGACTCGGTGGAGCGTTTCCGTGGCCGCGGCGCCCGCGGCACGCGCTTCGCGTCCACCGCTTTCGCCAGCACCCGGCGGGGCTTCTTGACTCTCGACGAGATCGAGCGTCAGCGTGCCCTCGAGGTCGCCGACCAGGTCGAGCGCGTGGCCGACGCCGCCACTTCCGCGCTGCGCGCCTTCGCCCGGCCGCCGGGCCGCAAGGTGATGCTGCTCTATTCGGGTGGTTGGCCGTCGTCGATCCCCAGCTGGGTGGCGGGCACCTTCGAGCCGGTTCTCGGCGAGGGGCGCCTCGACGAGCTCCGTCCGTTCGACAGCTTGACCGAGACCGCCAACCGCCTCGGCTACACGATCTACGCCGCGGATCTGAATGGCCTCGATCGCGAGTCTTTCGGCAGCGCCGAGCTCGGCAGCCTGCTCGACAACGCCCTGGCCGCGGACCGCAGCTTCAGCCGCGAGCAGCTCGAAGAGGACACCCTCTTCCGGCTGGCGCGTGCCACCGGCGGTCGCGCTTTCATCGACGGCGCCAGCCACACCGCGCTCGAGCGCGCTGTCGAGGACACCCGCTCCTATTACTGGCTGGGCTTCTCCCCGGCGTGGCAGGAGAACGACGAGCAGCACCGGGTGGAGGTCGAGGTCGCACGCAAGGGGCTGAAGGTGCGCTCCCGCGACGGCTTTGCCGACCTCTCGCGCGACAGCGAGCTGACCATGATGGTCGAGAGCGCCCAGCTCTTCGACCTGCCGTTGCTCGGTGAGAGCAACCTGGCGGTGTCGTTCGGCGAGCCTACCGGCGCCGGTTTCAAGAAAGTCCTGCTGCCGGTGCGCGTCGAGATTCCGCTCGACTACGTGACGCTGCTCGCCGAGAGCGGCGGCCTCGCCGGCGAGCTCGAGATGCGGGTGGCGGCCATCGACGAGGGCGGCGACCGTGCCGACATCTCGATGGTGCCGGTTGCCATCCGCGGCACGGAGAGCTCGGCGTCGGGCCAGGTGGCGGTCTTCGAGACCCAGCTCAAGCTGCGCCGCCAGCCCCACCGTCTCCTGATTTCGCTCTACGACCCGCCTTCGGGCAACATGCTTTCGAAGCGTGTGGAAGTGAGCTTGTAGATATTCCGCATACTCAGCGGAGAGAGAAGGCCCGGCGGCTACCCGCCGGGCCTTCTCTCGTTTTCCCGAGCTGATCCTGGTGCTCGCGGAGAGCGCGCTGGTCGGGGGGCGTGTCGCGAAAGGGGGGAAGCGACTCGCCGTGCGGGTGGATCTCAATCGATCCAGGGAATGCCGGCGGCTTGGACGTTGGTTTTGGTCTTCATAATGTTTCTCCTCGAGGGATCTTGGCGGTGTTCGACGGATACAGCGTTAAGAAAAACGTTACGAATCCGTCCGAATGCCGGGCCTGTCAATCGATCCAGGGAATGCCGGCGGCTTGGACGTTGGTCTTGGTCTTCATGGTGTTCTCCTCGAGGGGAATCTTGTTTTGGTTCGACGGATACAACGTTAAGAAAAACGTTACGAATCCGTCCGAATGCCGGGCTTGTCAATCGATCCAGGGAATGCCGGCGGCTTGGACGTTGGTCTTGGTCTTCATGGTGTTCTCCTCCTTCGAGACGGATCATCGCAGGCGAAGCTTACGGATTGAATTAACATTTTCGACCGATCGGTCGGTAACCCTTGGAACGTGATTTCGGTTAGAGTACAGACCGACCACCGATCGAGCCTGACGATGCGCATCCTCGCCCTCGAGCCGTACTATGGCGGCAGCCACCGATCCTTCCTCGACGCCTGGGTCGACGACAGCCGGCACCACTGGACGCTGCTGACCCTGCCGCCCTACAAGTGGAAGTGGCGCATGCGCCACGGCGCCGTGACGCTGGCTGCCGAGGTCGCTGCGAGATCGGCAGCGGGAGAGACCTGGGACGTTCTGCTGTGCTCCGACATGCTCAACCTGGCCGAGTTGAAAGGCCTGACCCCGGGTGCCGTCCACCGCCTGCCGGCGGTGGTCTACTTCCACGAGAACCAGCTGACCTACCCGGTGCGGGTGGAGAAGGAGCGCGACCTCCACTTCGGCCTCACCAACCTTTCGACCGCGCTGGCCGCCGGCGAGGTGTGGTTCAACTCGGCATTCCATCGCGACGCGTTCCTGGAGGCGTTGCCGAGAATGCTGAAGCGCATGCCCGACCACCAGCCGCTGGCAGCCGTCCATGGCATCCGCGGCCGGTCCCGAATCCAGCCCCAGGGAATCGCGCCGATGGCGGAGCGCGGCCCGCGCCGGCCAGGGCCGCTGCGCATCCTGTGGGCGGCGCGCTGGGAGTTCGACAAGAACCCCGAGACTCTCTTCGAGGCCCTCGAGCTGGCGCGGCGGCAGGGAGCGGACTTCCGGCTCAGCGTGCTCGGTGAGCGGTTCCGCCGGGTGCCGGAGATCTTCGCCGTGGCGCGGGAGTCGTTCTCCGGCCACATCGATCGATGGGGCTACCTGCCCAGCCGCGGAGACTACGAGGAGGCGCTCCTGGACTCCGACGTGGTGGTGTCGACGGCGCACCACGAGTTCTTCGGCGTCGGCGTGGTCGAGGCCGTCGCCGCCGGTTGTTTCCCGCTGCTGCCGCGGCGCCTGGCCTATCCGGAGATCCTCGCGGACGTGGACGGCGACCGCGACGAGATGTTCTACGACGGCTCGGCCAAGCAGCTGGCTACCAGCCTCGTCGAGCTGGCGGCGCGCCGGGACGATCTGTGGCGCGGCGATCCGTCGCGTGGCCGGCGGGCAGTCGCCCGTTTCGCCTGGCCCGATCTGCGGCCGCGGCTCGACGATGCGCTCGAGTCCGCGGCCGGCTGAGGAGCTCCGTTACTCCGGCCGGTTGCCGGGACGGTTCCGCCCCATACCGCGCATGCGCATCCACGGTCCCGACAGCAGACCGGGGAGCTCGGCCGCCAGTTTGGCGCGCTGATCGGCGGACAGCAGGGCCAGCGCGTCGATCATGAGGTTGGCCTGGGCCTGAACCGGGCCCGAGGTGGCCTCGGCCAGCGTCTTGGACCGCTCGCGGGCGGCGTCCCAATCGCCGGCTTCGAGCGCCTCGGCGAAGGAACCGAAGGCCTCCCGGCCAGCGTTGCTGCCGCGCTGTGACTCGAGATAGGCGCGGCCGAGGGTGTCCATCTTCTCGCGCTGCTCGACCTTGAGCGCCAGCGTCGCGACTTTCTCGGGCTGGTTCCACCACATGCGCGAGATGACGCGCGTCATGCCGTCGCGCGCCGCCGCCTCGGTCTGACCCTGCTGGGCCGCCGGTTTCTTGTCTTCCTGGGCGCTCGCTGCTCCGGCGGCGAGCGTGAGCATTGCCAGGAAGAGAGCAGCGACGATGGTCTTGGCGATGGTCTTGTTTTTTGGTGCTTGCATCGACGTCTTCTCCGCTTGCGTGATTTTCATGGTTGGAGATCTGTGATAGTCAACGGCGTCCGGGCGCCACGCGCCCGATCCCTACGAAATTCTGGAACGAACCGAGCCTCAAGGTGAAGCGGATAGCAGCAATCGCGCTCCTGATCGTGGCCGCCATCCTGGTGGCCACCGTGATCTTTCAACGTCCGTCGAGCGAGCTGGTCTCGCTGACGCTGGAGCGCTCGAAGCGCTCCGTCTTGCTGGTGACCCTCGACACGACCCGGGTGGATCGCCTCGAGCCCTACGGCTCCGAGGATGTGTCCACGCCGACCCTGCAACGACTCGCCGATCAGGGAATCGTCTTCGAGCATGCGGTGGCCGTCGCGCCGATCACCCTGGTGTCCCACACCAGCATCCTGACCGGACTGTACCCGTTCGAGCACGGCGTGCGCAACAACGGTATTCAGTACGTGCCTGACGACGTGACCACACTCGCCGAGCGGCTGCAGGGCGAGGGCTACCGTACCGCGGCCTTCGTGTCGGCGGCGGTCCTCGATCGCCGCTACGGTCTGAACCAGGGCTTCGAGGTCTACGACGACGATCTGTCCACCGGCCGTGACCGCCGACCCAGATCGGTCGCCGACCGGCCGGCGGAGGCGGTGGTGGACGCCGCTGCCGCTTGGCTCGAGAGTCTCGAGGACGACGAGCGCTATTTTTTGTGGGTGCACTTCTACGATCCCCACGCCGCCTATTCGCCGCCGCCGCCGTACCGCGACGACTACCGCGAGCGACTCTACGACGGCGAGATCGCATATGCCGACGCGCAGCTCGGCAGGCTTCTCGAGCACCCGCGTTTCACCACCGACGAGCCGATCGTGACGGTGATCGCCGATCACGGCGAGAGCCTGGGCGAGCACGGCGAACAGACCCACGCGATTCTGGCCTACGACTCGACCCTGCACGTGCCCTGGATCCTGCGCCTGCCCCAGGGTCAGCCGGCGGGCATGCGCGTTCCCCAGACCGTGGGCCACGTGGACCTGATGCCGACCGTCCTCTCCCTGCTCGGCCTCGAGCCGGAGGAGAAGATCTCGGGCCGCGACCTGCTGCCGGTGCTCGAGGGACGATTCAACGCCGACAGCCCGACCGACATCCCGGCCTACTACTCCGAGACCTATCTGCCGTTCTACACCTACGGCTGGTCGAAGCTCAGGTCGATCCGCCGTGGCGGCTGGAAAATGATCGACGCGCCGACCCCGGAGCTCTACTACCTGCGCAAGGACCCGCGCGAGCTGAGCAACGTCCACGAGCGTCAGCCGGGCCAGGCCCACGACCTGGCGCGGGATCTCGAAGAGCTGTTGGCGAAGGTCGAGGATCCGGAGCTGGAGGCATCACTGGCGATCGACACCGAGGCAGCGGAGAAGCTGCGCAGCCTGGGCTACCTGGCGACCGGCAGCGGCACCCGCGGTGCCGACGCGGAGCGCCCCGACCCCAAGGACGTGATCGATCTCCACGTCGGGCTGGAGCAGGCCAGGACGTTGCTCCAGGACCGGTTGTTCGAACAGGCCGGCCAGCGGCTGCGCTCCGTGCTGCGGCGAGACCCGGACAACCTCGCGGCATTGATCGATCTGGCCACGGCCCTGGAAGGCCAGGGCGAGGTCGACGAAGCGGTGAAGATGGTCGAGCGGGGTCTGGAGCTCGACCCGGAGTACCATCGCCTCTACCTGATCCTCGCTCGTCTCGAAATGGAGCGCGGCGAGCTGGAAAAGGCGCTGGAGCTGATCGAGCTCGCCGGGCTCAAGGATCCGAAGAACCCGGAGGTGACCGTCCACCGGGCGACCCTGCTCAGCCGCCTCGGACGCCGCGACGAGGCGAAGACGGCGCTCGGGGCCGCGCTCGCCGGATCGCCCGAGCACGCTTGGCTCAACCTGAGCTACGCCCGGTTGGTGGAGATGCGAGAGGGCAAGCTCGAGGAGGCCGAGGCGCGTCTGAGGCTGGCGCTCGAGCGCGATCCGTTCCTGGCCGGGGGCTGGAGCCTGCTGGGCCAGCTCCTGGAGCGCGACGGCCGCCACGAGGGGGCGGTCGAGAGCTTCCGCGCCGGGCTGGAGCGCCACACCGACGATCCGGAGCTGCACGCCGCGCTCGGCCACCTGCTGGCTCGTCTGGGCCAGCGCGCCGAGGCCGAGCAGCACCTGCGCGAGTCGCTGCGCCTGGGCCGGCGTTTCCGTGCCGACCTGCACGTCAGCCTCGGCGGCCTGCTGGCCGAGTCCGGGCGCTTCGAGGATGCCCGCCGCGAGTACGACAAGGTGCTCGCGGTGGAGCCGAAACATCCGGGCGCGCGCAACAACGCGGCGATCGCGTTGTATCGCGCCGGCCGTGCGGCCGATGCCCAGGCCGAGCTGCAGAAGCTGGTGGCCGAGTTCCCCAACATGCCGGACGCTCACAACAACCTGGCAGCCATCGCCATCGACCAAAGGCAGTGGAAGGCGGTGGAGTTCCATTCCCGGCGCACCATCGAGCTCGATCCCGATCTGGTCCAGGCCTGGAACAACCTGGCGGTAGCGCTGGAGGAGCAGGGCGACAGGCCCGGTGCCCGCGGCGCCTACGAGCGGGCCCTGGCGATCGACGCGGCCTACTGGCAAGCGCGCTTCAACCTCGGCATCCTGCTGCGCCGGGCCGGTGATCACCGGGCGGCCGCCGCCTCGTTCGAGGAGGTGCTGGGCACGGTGCCGCAGCAGCCGGATTCCCACCTCGAGCTGGGCGAGCTCTACGCCGGGCCGCTGGCAGATCCCCGCCGGGCTCGCACCCATTTCAACGCTTTCCTCCGCTACGCCCCGCGGCACCCGCGGGCGGCGGACGTCAAACAGCAGATCGCCGCCCTGCCGGTGGTGAATTGAGGCAGGGAAGTCGAGCTTGAATCGGGGCAGATTTCTTCGTGCTGGCGCTTGACACGGCTCGAATGACCCTTGTAAGCTGCGGCTAGCAACGATACATCAACCGATTCATAGGGGACCAGAACATGGTTTCACGGCCTGAGCGTAGACTGGGTGTTTTTTGTCTGATGGTTGCGGCGATGCTGCTGCTGGCTGGCTCCGCTTCCGCGCAGTGGATCTCTGGCGTCAAGGTCACCCTCGACGACGTCGACCAGGACGCGCTGACGGTCGACATGACCGCGAGTGTGTTCTACACCACGGGCGTTACCTTCGCGACCGCCTTCCTGGGCGTCGACTCGGGCTTCGGCACGATCGCCCCGGCGGTCGATTGGGGTGATGGCTCTACCATCGCGCCGTACTGGCCGGGCGGCTCCGGTATCCCTTTCGACCAGATCTCGACGCCGCCTGGCGCTCCGGGTCCGATGCGGGCCTACCGGATGGCGTTCTCGCACGCCTATGGAGTGGCCGGCGACTACAACATCAGCGCCAACAGCCACTTCACCGGCGGCATCTCGCCGGGCATCGTCTTCACCGGTTTCACCACCACCGCGCCGACGCCGACCTACTCGATCTTCAGCGGCGTCCAGACGTTCCTGGTGAACTCGGTTGTGGCGCCTGTCGGCACGCTGACGACTCCCACCGTCGAGATCGACACCGTGTCGGACGTCGGCCTGCTGATCCTCGCTCTGGGTCTCGGCATCGCCGGCTTCTTCCTGCTGCGGCGCAGCTAAAGCTCGCTAGCAACACAACACGGTAAGCGATGAAGCGGGGCCTGCGAGGCCCCGCTTCTGCGTTTCTGGGGCTCTTCTGGACACGAGACGCGTGCATGCACCCCTGTCTGCGGCTCCTTTGCCTACCGGCGCTGCTGGGCTGTTCGCCGGAGCCGGCACGCGATGCCGGCGGGCGAGCAGCCCTCTTCGTCGATCGCACCGGCGAGTCCGGCCTCGATTTCGTTCATTCGAACGGCATGTCGGGCCAGCTCTACTTCGTCGAGATGATGGGGGCGGGCGGCGCCCTGGTCGATGTCGACAACGACGGTGACCTGGACGTCTTCCTGGTCCAGGGCGGAGCCCTCGGTCCGGAGCGACCAGTGGGGCTCGGCGACCGGCTTTACCGCAACGATCGCGATGGCTCGCCCGCCGGGATCGCCTTCACCGATGTCTCGTCAGCCGCCGGGATCGCCGGCGACGGCTACGGCATGGGCGTCGCGGTGGGGGACTACGACAACGACGGCTGGCCCGACCTCTATGTCACCAACTTCGGGCCCAACCGCCTGTGGCGCAACCTCGGCGCCGAAGGCACCCTCGCCTTCGAGGACGTGACCGCCGAAACCGGCACCGACGAGCCGGGTTGGTCGACCAGCGCTACCTTCCTGGACTTCGATCGCGACGGCTGGCTCGATCTCTACGTCGCCAGCTACGTCGACTATTCTCTCGCTCGCGACGTCGCGTGCCGTTCCCCGACCGGCCTAAGGGACTACTGTGGTCCGTTGACCTACGAGGCCCGGCGTGACCGGTTGTTCCGCAACCTGGGCGGCGAAGGCGGCCGGCCTCGATTCGAGGACGTCTCGAGAGCGACAGGAGTGCAGGGCGAGAGCGAGCGAGGCCTGGGGGTGGTGAGCGCCGACTTCGACGCCGACGGCTGGCCGGACCTCTACGTCGGCAACGACATGACCCGCAACCTGCTGTGGCTCAACCGGGGAGACGGGGCGTTCTCCGAGGAGGCGCTGCTGGCGGGCGCCGCGGTCAACCGCCAGGGAAAGGCCGAGGCCAGCATGGGGATCGCGGCCGGCGACTTCGACGGTGATGGCGACGAGGATCTTTTTGTGACCCACCTGCGGCTCGAGACCAACACCCTGTATCGCAACGTCGGTGTCGAGGGCCGGGTGATGTTCGAGGATGCGACGACGGCCGCGCGGCTGGGAGCCGGGAGCCTGGAGTCGACCGCTTTCGGCACCCTGCTGTTCGACTTCGACAACGATGGCGCGCTCGACGTGTTGGTGGTCAATGGCGCGGTGACCGCCGTCGAGACACTGGTGGCGGCGGGTGATCCGTTTCCCCTGCACCAGCCGAACCAGCTGTTTCGCAACGCCGGCAACGGCGGCGTGTTCGAGGACGTGTCGGCCGCGGCCGGCAGCGCCTTCGAACGCTCCGAGGTCAGCCGCGGCGCGGCGGCCGGGGACGTCGACAACGACGGTGATCTCGATCTGCTGATCACCAACAACAACGGCCCGGCGCGGTTGCTGATCAACAATGCCGGCGGTCGCCGCCACTGGCTGGGACTTCGGCTGCTGCGCGATCCCGCGGGTTGGGACGTGCTGGGCGCTCGCGCCACCGTGGTCCTGCCCGACGGCCGGTCGCTCGTCCGGCGCTCGCGCACCGACGGCAGTTACTGCTCGGCCGGCGATCCGCGCCTGCACTTCGGCCTCGGCGACGCTACCTCCGTCACCGAGGTGCGGGTCGATTGGCCCGACGGCAGCCGCGAGAGCTGGATCCCCGAGGGGGTCGATCGCTATCTGACCCTGGTGCGGGGCGAAGGGCGCAGGTGATCGAGCAACCCGAGTCACCGGCCCCGGGACGCGCGGCGGGCGCCTGCCGTCCGAGCTCTCTTTTCGCGGGCGTCATCCTGCTCTTGCTGCCGGGTTGCCCTGCGCGTCAGGAAGCGGTTCCGCCGCCGCCGCCCGCCGGTCTGGAGGTCATGAGCCCGGCGGTACGAGAGCAGTACCAGAGTCTTCGGGCTGATCTGGATCGTGCCCTGCGCGAGTCGGCGCCCGCGGCGGAACCGATGGGAAAGCTGGGTCTCTGGCACCATACCTACCAGTTGAGCGAAGGGGCGGAGGCGGCATATCTCGAAGCCCGGCGCCTGGCGCCCGAAGAACCACGCTGGGCCTACTATCTGGGCATGCTCTACGCGGCCCTCGGCCGCACGGCCGAGGCGCGATCCGAGTTGCAGGCGGCGCTAGCCATCACGCCCGACGACGTACCGACGCTTGTGCGACTGGCGGAGCTCGAGCTGGCGGATGGCGAGATCCCTCGCGCGGTGGAGCACCTCGAGCAGGCGCTCGCGTCCGACCCGGAGTGCGTGCGGGCGATGGTCGCCCTGGCCGAGGCCATGGAAGCACGGGGAGACGACCAGCGAGCCGTCGAGACCCTGGCGGCGGCGCGGCAGCTGCAGCCCGGATCTGCCCAGGTCCGACATTCCCTGGCCCGCGCGTTTCGTAGGGTCGGCGAGATCGATCAGGCGGCCGCGCTGCTGGCGCTGGCCGAGCCGGAGGCCAGCCCCAACGACGCGCGCATGCGCGATCCTCTGGGCTCGCGGCTGCGAACACTCGACGTCGGCCTTCAGGGCAATCTGCGGCGGGCGCGGGCAGGGGAGCGCCGCGGCCGACCCCAGGCCGCGCTCCAGAGCTACCGTAGGGCCAAGGCGGCCGACCCCGATTCGATCGAGGCACGTCTGGGTGTGGCGCGGAGCCTCGCCTCGCTGGGGCGTGTCGATCGATCGATCGAGGAGCTGCGTGCCGCGCTCGAGGACCATCCGGAGAATCCCAGGCTGTACAGCGCGCTCGCCAGCCGTCTGGCGGCGGAAGACCGCCGCGAGGAAGCACGGGAGCTGTTTGACGCCGCGCTGGCGATCAATCCCGAGTCGCGGCCGGCGCTGCGGGGTCTCGGCGATCTACAGGCCGGCTCCGGAGACACCGAAGGCGCGTTGGCCAGCTTTCAGAAGGCGCGTTCGTTGGGACTGACGCCGGAGCTGGCACACCGTCACGCGTTGGCGCTGATCCGTCTGGGTCGCCACGCTCAGGCGCTGCGCGCGCTCGAGGAAGACTCCGAACGGGTCGGCCCGGATCGTTCGCTGGAGCTGTTGCTGGCGCGATTGCTCGCGGCGTCGCCGACGGCCGAGGTCCGTGACGGTGAGTACGCCCTGAAACTGGCCCGCGAGGCGCTCGACGCCGCGCCGGGCCTGGACGCGGCCGAGGTCTCGGTGATCGCCCTGGCGGAGCTCGGCGACCTGCCGGCGGCGGCCGCCGGGCAGCGGCTGCTGGTCGAGGCGGTCCAGCGAGCCGGCCGCGACGATCTGCTGGCCTTGATGGAGCAGCGCGCGCGACTGTTCGAGAGTGGCCGGCCACTGCGCGACCCGGTGCCGGCCGGCGAGGCCCTGGACGCCATTTTCGTCGATCCCGCGGCACTCGAGGCGCTGTTCGATCGGGCCTCGGCTCGCCGGCCCTGATTCTCGGGATGTGGCGCCGCGAGGCAGGGCCAGACGGAAGGTAGGGCGCGGCGGGCCTCTGCTATCGTCAAAAAGTCCTCAGATCGTACCTGGAGCTCTGCTCATGGCCTATCGCAAGACCATCTTCTTTCTCGGCCTGGTTCTGGCCCTCGGACCGACCCTGGTTCGGTACTACCTCACCTGGCCACTGCCCGGCTCCCAGGATCTGGACTCGATCGGCTGGGCCTACGGCCTGGGAAAGGTCGCTCCGGTGACCGAGGTCCTGGGCTTTCTGGTGGCTCTGGTGGGCCTGGTGGCGGTGGTCAGGAGCCGCAAGTCCTGGAAGACGCTTTTGTGGGTGGGCCTCATCTGCCTGGTGGCGCTGGGGCTCCACCGAGTGACGGTGAAGTATTCCGCGCCGGCGGTCTTCGAGCCCTTCGAGTTGGTGGAGTTCGCCCGCGGCACCAGTGAGGCGTTGCCGCCCGAGACCCTGGTGATGGGGGTCGCCTCCGGCGGCCAGGCCAAGGCGTATCCGCTGCGGCTGCTCGCCTACCACCACCGCCTGGAGGACGAGCTCGACGGCGAGGCGATCTGGGTGACCTATTGCTCTATGTGCCGCACCGGCAAGATATTTCGCCCGGTCGTCGACGACATGCAACTGGACTTCGACCTGGTCGGCGCGGTGCGCTACAACTCGATCTACCGCGACCGTCAGACGGGCAGTTACTGGTACCAGGCCAATGGCCGCGGCGCCGCCGGTCCGCTCGAGGGCAAGGTCTTGCCCGAGCTCAGGGCCGATCAGATGACGCTCGAGAACTGGCTGCTGCTTCACCCCGAGAGCGATGTCCTGCAGCCCGACCCGGCCGCCGCCGACGGCTATACCATGTTCCGCTTCGACACCATCGACGAGGTGCGCTCCGATCCCGAGAAACCGCCAGAGTGGCAGTGGGTCGTCGGCGTGGCCCATGACGGCGAGGCGCGCGGCTATCCGTGGTCGATGCTGGCGTCGCGGCGGCTGATCCAGGATCAGCTCGGCGACCTGCCGCTCGCCATCCAGCTGCACTCCGACGGCATCTCCCAGCGGGCCTGGGACCGCCGGCTCGACGGCCGGGTGCTGGACCTGGAGCTCGACTCTGAGACCGGCAACCTGGTCGACTCTGAAACCGGTTCGGCGTTCGGCTTCGACGGCGTGGCCACGGATGGCGAGCTCGCCGGCCTGAGTCTGCGCCCGCTGCCGGCCTCGGTCGAGTTCCGCCACTCGTTCGAGAGCTTCTCGGGCGCCGAGATCGTCGAGCCGGAAGCGTGACCATCGGAGTACGTGGGCGTGATAACTTCCCGCCACTATGAAAAAACGAGAACTGGCGGTTCTGTTTCTGCTCCCTTTCCTCGCCTGGATCACCTCCGGCGAGGCGCTCGCCACCATCCCCGCGCCTGACGACGTCGCCGCGCCGCCGGCGGACGCGGAAGTCACCGACTCGGGTCTCGCCTCCAAGGTCCTGACCGTCGGTACGGGCGGCGCCAAGCCCGAAGCTCGGGATACCGTCACCGTGCACTACACGGGGTGGACCACGGACGGCAAGATGTTCGACAGCTCGGTCACCCGCAAGAAGCCGTCGACCTTCGGCCTGAAACAGGTGATCAAGGGCTGGACCGAAGGCTTGCAGCTGATGGTGGTGGGGGAGAAGCGCCGCTTCTGGATCCCCGAATCGCTGGCCTACAAGGGCCAGAAAGGCCGGCCGGCCGGCATGCTGGTGTTCGACGTCGAGCTGCTCGAGGTCACCCAACCGCCCGCCGCGCCCGAGGACGTGGCGGCGGCGCCCGAGGACGCCGAGGTGAGCGACAGCGGGCTGGCCTCGAGGCGCCTGGTCGCCGGTACCGGCAGCGATCATCCCATCACAACCGACACGGTCTCGGTGCACTACACCGGCTGGACGACCGACGGCGACATGTTCGACAGCTCGGTGACGCGCGACAAGCCCAGCACCTTCCAGCTCAACCGGGTGATCAAGGGCTGGACCGAAGGCCTGCAGCTGATGGTGGAGGGCGAGAAGCGCCGCTTCTGGATTCCGGACTCGCTGGCCTACAAGGGAAAACGGGGACCCCAGGGCACGCTGGTGTTCGACGTCGAGCTGCTCGAGATCCTCACCCCCAAGGCACCGGCCGACGTCGCGGCGCCGCCGACCGGCGCGGAGGTCACCAAGTCCGGGTTGGCCAGCAAAGTGCTCGAGCCCGGCAGTGGCGCTCGAAATCCCACCCCCGACAGCCGGGTCACGGTGCACTATACGGGCTGGACGACCGACGGCAAGATGTTCGACAGCTCGGTGGTGCGCGGCAAGCCTTCGACCTTCGGCCTTCGCCAGGTGATCAAGGGCTGGACAGAGGGCCTGCAGCTGATGGTGGAGGGCGAGAAGCGCCTGTTCTGGATCCCCCAGAAGCTGGCCTACCGAGGCCAGCCCGGCAAGCCCGCCGGCATGCTGGTGTTCGAGGTCGAGCTGATCGAGATCGTCGAGTAGGGGATTCCCAGCTCCTGGCGCCGTCGAAGAAGAGACGTCTTTGGACAGGAGCGTTTCGAGGGCGGCCCCGAAATGTTCGGGATTCGAGCGTCGACAACCTCGTTCGAAGACGGTGGCCCAGGAATTCTGGACACGAAAACGCTCAGGCCACCAGGTGGCCCACGGATAACGGACGCGATCAGGCCTGAGCCACCCGGTGGCCCACGGATAACGGACGCCGCCGAGCTCGCGCCACCCGGTGGCCCACGGATAACGGACGCGATCGGCTTCCGGCCACCGGGTGGCCGGCCTGTTTTCAGCGAAATGGCGGGGCTACGGCAGCGTCGCGGCGGCCGGCGGCGACGATTTTCGTCAGCCGCCGGTCGTCCGGCCCCAGCCCAGCCACCGGGCGATGGACGTCACGGCAGAGCCCGTCGAGGGCGCCGGTTTCTTCGCCGCCCGCGCCTTCCTGGCGGCCCGCGCCCGGCGCTTGGCGGCCGCGTGGCGGCGCAGGCGGCGGCGCTGCACGTAGGAGCGCAGGTTCCAGATCGTGGACTCATCGTAGTCCGCCAAGGCGTAGGTGGCCTCGGCGTAGCGCAGGACCCGCAGGTACTCGTCGTCGAAGCCGTCGAAAGCCGCTTCCAGTTCTTCGCGGGCGCGCGTCTCGGCGCCCTCGTGCTCCCACAGCTCCCGGAGCATCGTCGTCAGCTTGTCGTAGGGCGGCTTCACCAGCGCCAGCCAGGCGTCGCGATCGGCTACGAAACCCGCCGCCCGTGGCGCCGGCAGCTCGCGGCGCCGGTCCTCGAGCGCCAGCACCATGCGCCTGACCTGGCTATGCTGGCGTCGGGCCTTGCGTCGGGTCTTGCCCTCCAAGCCATGGATCCACCGGCCGTGCTTCCTGCCGAACGCCGTGTCGATGATCCTGCGCACGTCGACGACGTTCGGGTAGAGCTCTTCGCGCGCCACCCGATCACACTCGCGCCGATGCTGGCTGCACGCCACCACCGCGCCGCAATTCCGGTCCTCGGCCGCCGTCAGCCCGTCGAGCGCCGCTTGCAGCGAACGCCCGGCGAGCTCCAGCGACAGCGCGTGATCCGGCAGCACCTCGCCCTCGCGCAGCATGCCCTCGAACCGCGCTCCCAGCCCGTCCGCGGCGCCCGCCTTGCGCTTGAAGATCGAGTCACGCAGCATGGCCACGTCCTTGTACCGGTCGCTCACCCGTTTCGAGCGGCTGCCGCGCCCCCTCCGCCAATCCGGGTGACGGTAGCGCCCGCGGCGGGACGGGGTGGATGTGTCGGTGTCGGTCATGATCGGAAGTTCCTGAGCCGGCGTCAGGGTACGCGAATCGTTTGCGCTCTGTCAATCTACGTTACTTGTTGGCGTATCCTCCTACTTTTATACTAGATTTCCGCGATTTGTATACTATGGTCGAGACGCCTCGCGTTGCTTCGCGACGCCGGCAGCGGGCTCAGTCGAACACATGAACGCCATCAAGTTCGAGACGACCGTCGATGAAACGGTGGCTGATGCCATACCCAACTTGCGCCCGATGCTCGGCCAGCGAGTCGAAGTGATCGCGCTCGAAGCCCCACCTCCCGCTGAGCCACGAAACGGCAGCACTCTCGACGATTTCCTGCGCGGCGGATCTCCTGCGTTCCGTCGGAGCGCGGGAGGTCTACGTCTTTGGCTCGGCCGCGACGGGTCGCATGCACGAGCACTCCGACGTGGACCTCGCGGTCTCTGGGCTGCCGCCGGGCTCCCTCATCCGCACCCTCGTCCGGGTCGACGAGATCTTCGGACGCTACGTGGACCTGGTCAACCTCGACCACGAGACGCCCTTCACCAGCTACCTCAAGAAGAAGGAAGGCCTGGCTCCTGCCCTTCTCCATGAATTCAGCATGAAGCCGACAGAAGTGGCCTACGTTGAAGCTGTAGATTGCTCGCTCTTCGGCTGTTGTACCAAAGCGCGACACGGTGAACGGTGACACCAGTCCCCGCCAGACACGGGCGCCCGTTTCGAATTCTCGGATCCTGCTCGATCAGGGATGAGATGGCTGTTGCGGTTGGCACGAGGGGTTCTCCTGATAGCGAAGTCTAGCACTCCCGACCCTACGTCAACTGCGCGATGCCCCCCGGCCCCTCGTACTGGAGCTCCCCGATGCGTTCCTGCAGCCCTAGGCGTGGGCGCCAACGTCTGAATCATGCGCTATTGCGCATAACGGCATGCTTGGAGATAATAGGCATATTGTCTCGGCGGATGAGCTTGGCGCGAGGGGCCTCGACGGTATGGGGCTCGCACATGTCGCGGAGTGTCCGCCGTTCACCAACAACAGAGATGAGGAGTTTACCGATGTCTGGAAGTAGAACTGTGTGGCGTCATCCTGTGCTCGTTCTCACTGCTGCGGTCACCCTGGCGCTCTGGCCGGTGCCCGGGGCGGCCCAGGACGGAGTCGAACCCGGAGATCTGTCGGACGAGTTCAGGCAAGAGCTCGAGGCCAGCGGCAGGCACTCCGAGCTGCTGGAGACCTGGACGGTCAACGAGGGTCAGACGGTGTCGCTCATCTGGCGTTTCAACACGCCGCAGCAGACCGATATCCCGCCCGACTTCGAGATTCCCGCGGTGGGCGAGTATCCCTGGTACACGGGCTCGTCGGTCGATGTGGTCGACAGAGCAGCCTACTGGACCGGTAGCGGTTGGGGCAGCGGCGAGGGCGCTTTCGGCGCAGACGGCGACGCCGACGGGGGCGATCCCTTCATGACCGCCAGTGACACCAATCCACCGCAGGAGGAAGCGGTCAAGAAGGTAACCCTGGCTTTCTGGTGGAAGCCGCTCACCGCGGGCTCGGTTCCCACCAACTGGGGTTTCACCAGCCCGGGCGGCACCACCTGGGCCAACATCACGGTCAACAGCTGGCCGAGCTATCTCTACCCCGGCTACACGTTCGAGATCATGACGGGCCAGTACGGCCCCCCCTGCCCGGCGAGCGTCACCGGCTCGGTCAATAAGCGGGGGAAGATCGAGATCAAGGCCCTCGTGGTCCACGGCCACTGCGAAGGGAACTGATTACGTTCTTCAGGTCCCCGTAGCCACCCGACCCGAACCTACGTCAACTGCGCGATGCGCCCCGGCCCTTCGTACTGGAGCTCGCCGATGCGTTCCTGCAGGCGATGGATCAACAGGTCCGCGTCCGCGTCCTCCGGCGCGATGACGGTGCCCCAGGCCAGGCTGACGGTGACCCGGATCCGGCCCAGCGCGTGCTCCATGTCGCGGTCGTTGATCGCTTCCCGCAAACGGTCGGCGACGTTGCCGGTCGCCGTCTCGTCGCACATCGGCAGCACGATCAGGAAGGAGTCGCCGCCGAAGCGGCCCATGGTGTCGTAGGGGCGCACGAAGGACCCCAGGCGTCCGGCGAGCTGCTCCAGGATGAAGTCGCCCTGATCCTGCCCCAGGAGAACGTTGACCTGCTGAAAGCCGTCGATGTCGACCAGGATCACGCCCAGCAGCGAGTCCAGGCGCTCGGCGCGTACCAGCTCGCGGCGCAGCAGCCCCAGGATCGCATCGCGGTTCCAGATCTGCGTCAGCGGATCCTGGGTGGACAGGCGCAGTACCTCGAGGTGGGCTTTTTCCAGGCTCTGGCGCCGCAGGTGGGCCAGGCGCAGCAGGCCCAGGTTCGAGGCGGCGAGCAGCAGTGAGGCGACGATCAGCAGGTTGAGGCCTCGCCAGTGATTGCCCAGGCGCCCGTGGAGATCGGTGACCTGGCTCTGGATCCTTCCCTCGAGCGCCGCCAGCGCGCTGCGGGCGGCCACGGATGCCTCCCAGACGGCGTCCGCCGAGCCCTCCTCGGAAAGGCCCAGGGTCAGCCGGTCGAGAGCGCCGCGCAGGTTGCGGACGTCGATCTGCAGGTCGGGCGGGGTCTGGCGCTGGGTCAGCCGCTCGGCGTCTCGACGCAGGGCGTCGATCTCGGGCACCCGGTCGGCGCTCGATCGGTCCAGCTCGGCGCGCAGCCGCCGGACGTCGTCGATCCAGGCGAGCTGATCGTCGAGGTCCGCGCGTAACTCGTGGGTGCGCCACAGCAGCACCACGCACCAGACCGAGAAGGCGATCAGCAGCCCGGTGAGCGCGAAGAACAGAATCCTGTGGTTGCGTTCCCGGCGGCGTAGATCTTTTTCGTCGCGGCTCATCGAACCTCCATGGCCTCTTGGACTTCCTGCATCGGAGCGGTGGTGCTGGCCGGGAAGAGTACGCGGAAGACGGTTCCCTGACCTGGCGCACTCTCGACTTCGAGTGCGCCGCGGTGCCCGCGCACGATCCCCAGGGTGGCGGCCAGGCCCAGGCCGCGGCCGGTGAACTTGGTGCTGAAGAACGGATCGAAGATCCGCTCGCGGGTCTCCGCGTCCATGCCCTGGCCGTCGTCCCGCACCTCGAGAAATACATAGGGGCCGGCTTCGCGTCGCTCGGCCAGATAGGTGCGCTCGAGATAGGCCTCGTCGCAGCTCATGGCGCCGGTGCGCACGGTGATGGTGCCGCCCTTCTCACCGAGGGCCTCGGAGGCATTGGTGATCAGGTTCATCACCACCTGGCGGATCTGGCTGGCGTCGGCCTCGAAGGCCGGCAGGCCGGCGGCGATGTCCTGCTCGAGGCGGGCCTTCCTGGAGATCGAGGCGTGCAGCAACTGGGTCATGTCGGCCACCAGTGCGGACAGGTCCAGCGGCTCGACGAAAAACTGCCCCTTGCCGGAATAGGCCAGCATCTTCTGACACAGCTCCGCCGCGCGCTCGCCGGCGCGCTCGACGTCGAGCACGCGGTCGCGCGCGGGGGAGTCGGCGGCCAGCTCCTGGAGCGCCAGGCCGGTGTTGCCAAGGATCCCCATCAGGAGATTGCTGAAGTCGTGGGCGACCCCGCCGGCGAGCATCCCCAGGCTCTCCAGCTTCTGGGTCTGCTGGATCTGCGCCTCGAGCTTCTGTTTGGCCTCCTCGGCGCGTTTCTGCTCGGTGACGTCGACGTTGATGGCGCAGACCGCGTTGACGCTACCGTCGGCGTGGTGCAGCGGAAACCGCACCGACATGAAGGTGCGGGGGCCGTCTGCGGTGTCCAGCACCTCTTCGCATTCGTCCACCAGACCGGTCTCGAGCACGCGCAGATCGTGGGCTCGCAGCTCGGCGGCCTCGGCGGGCTTGAACAGATGGCTGCCGGTGATCTCGCGCACCTCGTCGCGCGGCGAGCCGGCGAGCTCCTCGAACCGGCTGTTGACCAGCTGGTAACGCCCCTCGGCGTCGCGCATGTAGATCATCATCGGGGCGTTGTCGAGGATTCCCTGCAGCCGCTCCTCACTCTGCCGCAGGGCGGCGGTTCGTCGCGCCACGGTCTGGCGCAGCGACCACGACCAGGCGATCGCGGCCACGATCAGCAGCAGGAGGAGGATTAGAATGTAGGGCAGCCACCTGAGCAGCATGCGCATGGACGCGGACACTTCCTGGACGCCGAACCACTGGTTGTAGAGATCGGGATAGCGGCGGGTGGTGGTGACCAGGGTGAGGCCTTCATCGAGCTGGTCGAGCAGCTCGCGATCCTCGAGGCGGACCGCGAAGCTCAGGCTGCGTGAGTAGCTCTTGATCGGCGGGCCGGCGATGCGCAGGTTGCGGAGCTGCAGCTCCCGGCTCAGGCGCAGCCCGGTCAGGTGGGGCACCAGCGCGCAGTCGCCCTCGCCGGTTGCCAGCCGCCTCAGAGTCTCGGCGATCGAGGACTCGGGGAGCACCTCGCCGGTGATGTTGCCGCCCTCGAGGTACTCCTCGACGGAGCTCGGCTGCCACACCAGGGTCGGCCGGTCGTGGATGTGTGCCTCGGTGAACAGCGCTGTCTCTTCCTCACGCACGAAGATCGCGTCCTCCACCTCGATGTGCGACAGGGTGAAGGCGAAGCGCTCCTCCAACTCCGCCGACGGTGCGAGGTGGGGGATGATGTCGATCTCGCCGCGTTCGAGCGCGGCCACGATCTCGTCGTAGTCGCCGGCCCGCAGCTCGATCTCGAAACCCATGACGTCGGCGACGGCGCGGGTCAGGTCGACGGCGAAACCACCGATCCGGCCCTGCGAATCAGCAAAAGCGTAGGGTGGGAAGTCACGATCGACGCCGACGACATAGGTCGGACGGGTGTCGAAGCCAGGCCGTTTCGCGCCGCCCTCGCCGTCCCCGCAGCCGGCGGGAAAGGCCAGCAGGGCGCAGGCGATGAGGGCCCGGAACGGTAATGAGGAGCACATCTCGGGTCTGAGCTCGGCTTCGTCCCGAGGTCTCATGGATTGACACCAGGATTCACGGCTACATAATACTCAACCTTATGTTGTCCGCACCGGATCTTCAGGCCCTTCGCGAAGAGATCGAGGCCATCGATCGGGATCTCCTGGCGCAGCTCAAACGGCGCATGGAGCTGGTCGACGAAGTGGCGACTTTCAAGATCAAGGCCGCGTTTCCGTTTCGCGACCAGCAGCGCGAGGAGCAGGTCCTCCAGAGGGTCCGTCATGCCGCGGTCGATCTCGGCCTCGACGCCCACGTCGTCGAGCGCCTCTACCGGTTGATCATGGAGATGTCGATCTCTCGGCAGCACGCCTTCGTCCGGGGCCTCGACACCGCGCCCTTGCGCATCGCCTACCAGGGCGTCGAGGGCTCCTACAGCCATCTGACGGCGCAGCGGCGATACGCGAACAGTGGCGGCGGCGTGCTGCTCACCGGCCACGCGACCATCAAGCAGGCCGCCGACGCGGTGCGCACCGGGACCGCTGACGCCGCCCTGCTGCCGATCGAGAACTCGACCGCCGGCAGTATCAACGAGACCTACGACGAGCTGGCGGAGGGCCGGTTGACGATCAACGCCGAGGTGATCAGCCAGGTGGACCACTGCCTGTTGGCGCTGCCCGGCACCCGCCTCGAAGACCTGCGGCGGGTGATCTCGCATCCGCAGGCCCTGAAACAGTGTGAAGACTTCCTGCTCGGCCTGCCTCAGGTAGTGCCGGAGCCCGAGTTCGATACCGCGGGCGCCGCCCGCAAGGTCGTGGAGGCGGGCGACCGGAGCCTGGCGGCGATCGCCAGCGAGTCGGCCGGCGAGATGCTCGGTCTCGAGATCCTGCGGCGAGGCATCCAGATGCAAGCCGCGAACGCCACCCGTTTCGTGGACGTGGCGATCGAGGCCACCCCCTGCCCGGCGGACGCGGTGTGCAAGACGTCGCTGCTGCTGGCTCTCGATCACAGCTCCAGTAACCTCGGCGAGGTGCTGACCGAGCTCGGCAAGCGTGACATCAGGATGACCAAGCTAGAGTCGCGGCCGATTCCCACCGCGGCATGGAAATACCGTTTCTACATCGACGTCGAGGCCCACGCCGACTCGGCGTCGATGGTCGAGGCGCTCGAGAGCATCCGGCCACTGACGCTGGAGCTGCGCCTGCTCGGGACCTATCCGAAGGCGGAATGATAGAGTCGCGGCATCGAAACGACGCGATATCCACCACGTAGCGAGGCGCCATGAAGCCGGCGGTTCTGATCGTCGAGCCCGACGACGATCGGCGACGGGCTCTCTCCCTTGGGCTCGCGCAGCGCGGTTACGAGTCCGTCCCGGCGATGGGGGCGGACGAGGGTTTGAAGTTCGCCCGTGGCCTGGGCCCCAGCGTCATCGTGGCTCCTGCCCTGCTGATGGGCTTCGGCGATGCTTCGATTCTGGACCGGTTCCAGGTTCGGGATCGCTCGATGAAGCGCACCCTGCTGCTGCTCGGCAACGCTTCGGACGAGGGCGCGGTGCCCGAGGACGTGCTGTTCCTGCAGGTCCGCGGTCTCTCTCACGACGAGATCGCGCGGCGGATCCGGCTGGTGCTGGTCGGGCGCGAGGTCGGCGTCGAGGCCGACGCCGAGATCAGGTCGCTGGTCGGCGACCTGTCGCTGACGCCGTTGCTCGAGCTGGTGCGCGCGCTGCATCGCTGCGCGGTCACCGGCCGGCTCGAGGTCGAGGCCGGCGTGATCGCGCTCGACGCCGGTGACGTGGTCGCCGCGCAGGCCGGCAGGGCGCGCGGCATCAAGGCCTTCTGCCGGCTGAGCCGGCTGGTCGACGGACCTTTTCACGTCGTTCTCGGGCCGGTGGGGGACGACCGGGAGATCGACCTCGCGGTGCCGGACCTGGTGCTCACGTCGATCGAGGAGCTGCAGATAGAGCAGCCCGATCGACGCGCCAAGCTCCGAGTCCTGACGCCGCCCGGGGGAGAAGAGGAGTCCTCCAACCTGCAGCAGACGCTGCTCGAGGTGATCGAGGGTTGCGAGTCGGTGGGCGATCTGCTGGACGCCCTGCCGGCCACCGACGGCCGGGTCGTCCAGATGATGCGGGGTCTCCAGGAACGAGGCATGCTACGGCTCGAAACGCCGAGGCTGGCGGTCGCGGTGGTCACCGACTCGACCTCGGATCTGCCGCCCGAGCTGGCCCGCAGCCACGACATCCAGGTGGTCCCGCTGTCGGTGATCTTCGGCAAGGACCGGCTTCGTGACGGCGTCGACATCCAGGCCCGGGACTTCTATCAGCTGCTCGAATCGAGCGACTCCCATCCGCAGACCCAGCCGCCGCCCGAAGCCGAGTTCTTCGAGCACTACCTGGAGCTGACCCGAGAGCAGGACGTGATCTCGGTGCACATCTCCGAGAAGATGTCCGAGACCACCGCTCATGCGCGTGAGGCGGCCCTGCGCGGCAGCCGCTCGTTCGACCTGCCGCCGGAGCGTCACGACTACGCCCTCGAGGTCGTGGACTCGGAGACCGTCAGCATGGGCCTCGGCCTCCAGGCCCTGTTCGCCGCGCGTATGGCGCGGCGTGGGCTTGGAGTCTTCCACATCGCCCAACGCCTGCGCGCCATCGCTCCGCGTATCCACATCCTGTTCGGCGTCGACACTCTCGACTATCTGGTCAAGGGCGGCCGGATCGGCCGCGCGCGCGCGGCGCTCGGGAAGTTACTGGGCATCCGGCCGATCCTCGGGGTGGTCGGCGGCGAGGTGACCGACGTCGACAAGGTGCTGGGCGGCCGGCGAGTCCATCCTCGAATCGTCGCCCTGTTCGAGGAACGCCTCGAGCCCGGTAAGCCCGTCATCGTGTCGATCGCCCACGCCCGGGCGCCGGTGTGGGCCGATCGGTTGCGCACGTTGATCGAACGGCGTTTCGCGCCGCGGGAGATGATCATGACCGACATCGGGCCGGTCGTCGGTACCCACACCGGCCCGGGCTGCGTCGGCTGTGTCGCGTTTCAACCGGACGAGGAGGAGTGGCCGCTGGTTTCGGCGCTGGAATAGCCCATCGTCCTGGCTCATGGGAGGAGCACGGTGTCGCCCACCCTCTGGTCATTCTGCGGCGGACGATCGAGCCTTGTTCGCGGCCACCCTGGTGGTGTCGCGCGCGCGACAGGATTGTGACGGCCCGGCTGCCCGGCGGGTGATCCTGTTCAAACGGATCGTACCAGGATCACGGCCGCGGGCGGCCGCCGATGCCGAGCCGCGGGGCGATCAGCCCCCGGCGGTGTGATGGATCGCGAACGCCGCGCCCTGGGGATCCATGCACGTGGCGACGAAATCGCCGCCGGGCACTTCCATGGGCCCGCTCAGAACCTGGCCGCCGTGCTCCTTGACAACCTCGACCACTCGCGAGACGTCGTCGACGCGGGCATAGTGCAACCAGCTCGGCGGACCCGGCATCTCCGCCGGCTTGTTGAACATGCCGCCGAGCGGGATCTCGGTGCGCCGGTACATCTGGTAGATGCCCACGCCCTCGCCCATGTCCATGGCCTCGGCGTCGTGCCACCCGAAGAGCTTGGAGTAGAAGGCGAGGGCGGCTTTGTAATCGGTGGTCGCCAGCTCGTGCCAGGAGAACTCGCCGAGGTTCGGCGGCCCGTCGTGCCCCGGGGCCTCGCCGCTCGGCGTGTAGGCCGCGAACACCGCCCCCTGGGGATCCGCGATCACCGCGAAGCGGCCGACGTTGGGGATGTCGGTCGGCTGAACCATGACGTTGCCGCCGAGGTCGCCCGCCTGCTTGGTGGTGGCGTCGACGTCGGGGCTGGCGACGTAGGCGAGCCAGTGGGGAGGCGCCAGCGCCTCGGGCGGCAGCTGCGCGACTCCGCCGAGCGGCGCTCCGCCGTTGGTCCACATGTCGTAAGGCGGGTCGGCGCCCTCGAACGGGATCGTGCCCCAGCCGACCACCGTGGTGTAGAAGTCTTTGGCGGCACCGGGGTCGGAGGTCATCAGATCGTGCCAGACGAACCGGCCGAGAGGGAAGTCTTCGGACATGGAGGTCTCCTGATGTAAGTGGAGTTGGCGATAGCCGGGATCGTGTACTGGATCATACGGCCACACGCGGGAAAAGGTTGGCAAAGATCCGATCAATCTCGGCGCCCGGTCAACGTCGCCTTCAGCCAACCGAAGAGTGCCGCGTGGATGGCGGCCAGGAACGTCATCCAGAGCGGGTACGCAAGCAGACCTCGCTTGAGCTTCACGAACGGCCTGGTACCGGCCGGTGCCCGTATGCCTCGCGCGTATCCCTCGCCGAGGTAGGTCACTTCGAGGTGCTCGGGTGCCACTCGCAGAGCGGTGAGCTGGATCGAGGGGGCCTCACCCGCACTGCGGACGTGAAGAGGCGTGCCGCCGCTCGAGTGGATGCCGAGGCTCGGCCCGCGCGGCGCCTCGCGCAGGTCGAAAGGCTCGACGGTTTCCGGCTCGCCGGTCGGAAAGAAGACCATGTCGACGGTTTCCTCGGCCGGGACGATGATGATGAGCTGGCGCGGGTCGAAGAACTCCTCCTTTCCGATGCGGAACAGGCGACGGCAGCGTTTCCCCGTCTCCGCGTGGTCTTCGACCTTGAGCCGCAGGCCGCCGTCGGGTGCGGTGAGACGCAGGGGAAACGGGTCGTTGGGCGAGGCCGGTTGATCCAGGTGCAGGGTCAGCGCGCTGCTGGCACCCTCGGGTGCCAGCTCGAGGGAGGATCGGCACCTGACCCAGCTCTCCGGCTCGGCCCGTGACGCGGACGGCTGCCCGAAGTCCCACTGGATCTCGACCGGGTCGGGGGGCAGCGGCACGCCCATCCGCACCCATTCCCTGCGGGTCGAGTCCGCCAGACTGACTCGGCTGAGCTCGAGCTTGACGAACAACCCGGACCGGACGTCGAGATGGAGCGTGCTCCGCGCGGGCAGGAACCCCTCCAGCCGCAGCTCCTCGCCCATGAACACCCGCTGCGTGTCCGGAGGCAGGCCGTTGATCCTCGGATCGAAGAGCGGCGCGATCAGCCAGGCGTCGACGGCCACGATGGCGGCCAGGACCGCGAGCACGGTCGCCAGGCGCAGCGACTTCCGCCGCCAGTGGACGCGCAACCGGCGCCGCAGGACGTGGAGACGCACGGGCGTTCGATCACTCCGGGTCGATCGCGACCCGATCCTCGGATCGGACGATCGTCCAGTCCTGCTTGGCCACCGGGGTGCGAAACCACGCCCTGACCTGGAGCAGGTGTGAGCCCTGGGACGGCGAGCCGTCGTCGGTCATGCCGCCCCAGCGGTCCTCGCAGGTCGTCTTGCGCCGGCAATCGACCTCGTTGACGTGGACGACGGTGTTTTCGAAGACCCGCTCCTCGGGCAGATATCGTTGTCGCAGGATCTCGGCTTGCGTTTCCTCGAAGTCCCGCCTGAGAAAGAAGCTGTAGGCGGCCTCCTCGGAGGCGGCGGGCCGGATGGACTCGGGCCCGAAGCGGAGCTGCTCGATCACCAGCGAGCCGACCGCCCGCTTGCCGACCCCGATGCCGTAGAGCTCGAAGTCGATCGGGGCGCCCTTCTTGTCGTAGGCCTGGACGACGAAGCGGCCCGCTTTCAGCCTTCTGCCGAGTCTGCCCGGCACCTGAGTTTTCTCGACCCGGCGCCGGTTCTTGCGGCCCTGGAAGTAGATCTGCTCGCTCTTCTCCTCGGTCCAGATGCGCAAGATCAACTCGCCCTTCTGCTTCAGCTCGAAGTCCACCACCACCGGCCAGCCGGCCGCCAGGAATCCGCGAGCCTCGACCGCTCCTTCCCGGCCACCCACCAGCCGGGGCCCCAGCTCGGGAAGCTGCGCCGTCAGCGCGAGCCAGTCGATCGGCTCCAGCGCGACACCGCGCTCGGTCTCCTTCTCGAGCACCACCTGCCCCCGAGCGGTGGCACAGAACGCCGAGAAGCACAAGATCGATATCGCGGCCCGTAGCCTGAACCTCGCCATGGGCATGCTCCCTCCTTTGTGTGTGCACAGAGAATGCGTCCATTATGGCACGCGCCCTCCCAGAAACAACTCGCTGCCCGGCGCCGGGTAGTGGGTCAGTTTAGATTTTTGAATCGAGCAGACCGACGACCCGCTCATAGCTCCATGGCTCAGTAGCAAGCATCGCTGCCATGGCCGGAGTGGTGGGGCGCCCGCCCGCGTTCTTGGTGAGGGTCATGTGCGGCTTCACGAAGTTGTAGATCATGTAGTACAGGCTGATCGCCGCCGCGTGGTTTTCGAGCTTCTTCGAGAAGCCGTTCGTTAGCCTGGTGAACCGCCGGAGGTGCATCCGCATCGTAAGGTTCTGGCGCTCGACGTAGCTGGTCGAGATTTTCGAGCGGTCGGGATCGCCCTGGACGACGGTCTTGACCGTCTCCTGGATCTTGGCGGGAGAGTACCGCTTCTGGGGCTCGGGATCCTCGCCGTAGACCTTGACTAGGGTCGCGTAGTCGATGTCCATGCCGAAGACTTCCTCCACGGCGTCGATGTAGACCTTCAGGCCGTCTGTGGTGAGCTGGATCCGGTAGATGAGCCGGGCGGCGAGATCATCGATGAACTTCTTCGCGGTCGCGAAGTCGCGCGGGCCGATCAGCCAAGACGGGACCAGCTTCGACTCGGCATCGATCGCCACCCAGGTCCAGGCATCGCCAACCATCGGCGGGCGCTTCTCGCCCTTGCGCTTCGCGGTCTTCTCTTTCATGGCCACGAAGCTCCAGATCTCATCCGCCTCGATCCGCTTGCAGGACAGGTCGATCATGTTCTCGTCGTGGTACTTCGAGCAGGCATCGCCCAACTCGACCAGGAGCTTGGAGACGGTGTTCTTGCTCGTGCCGGTCAGCCGAGAGGTGGGGCGGATGCCGTTGCCCTCGGAGAGTGCCTTGACGATCGCGACCCGCTTTTCTTTGCTGAGGATGTTGGCCATGTCTTGCTCCCTTTCAACATGACCAGACTAGCACAATGCTCAAGCATCGTCAAGCACAAAGAGCCATGTTGCGGCAAGAAAGTGCCGCGCAGAGAGCCACCGGGCGGGCACCTGCTGCTACGTCTCGGCAGGTGGCGCAGGGTTCGAGATCTCGACCTCGAGCGGGAGGCTGGCTACGACCGCCCACTCTTCGCCATCCTGTAGCGATACGGTAAACCACATTGTGCCCGATCCGCGATCGATGGGCATCGCTGGAATCTTCACGATGGTCCGATAACGGTGGTGCTCATCCATCGGAAGCGCCATCTCGTTGTTGCTGAACTCTTCGCCGTCGACGTCGATAATCGCCAGCCGTGCTCTCGTCGGCTCTTCTACCTGGTCCCGGTCAGACCGCCTCCACCAGCTAACGAGCTGTACTTGCAGCGGCATCAGCAGCCTCTTCGCGCCCTCAGGGGCGTTGCGCAGCGCGCTCTCCAAAAAATCGGCCTGGAGGACGACTTTCTCGATAACTTCGAGCAAGCTGATTTGATTTGTGCTCTTGTCCTCGACCCCCTTGTAGCAGAGCACCGACCAAATATGTTCAGCCATAACGGCGGTGCTCCGCCTTGTCGAGGGCGCCGACGGTGACGTTGGGTAGGCTTGCAAACGCGGCGGAAGTGCTCGGCAGCTTGAATTCCGCCACCCTGGAAACAGAGTCGGACCGATACTCGGCTGATGGGCCAGCCGCCCCGCCCTTCGCTTCAAAGACCGGATCATCCTCGAAGGACGGCCGGTCAAGGTCTCGCCTGCTGAGCTTCGTAACGCCATCGAGGAAGTTTCCCCAACTCTCGAATCGAATAACGAGAGGCAGGTCGAAAGCCTTCGCCAGCCTGCGCAGCGTCCTCACGCTCCAGCTTGAGTAATCCACCTTCTCATAGGCTGAGATCCGAGATTGCCCCATGCCCCCGGCAAGGTCGCCAAGCTGCTTCTGAGTCAGAACTCGTTCTTGGCGCAACGTCGCAATCTGAAGCGCGATCGAGGCGTCAAGAAACTGGTCGGCGTAGTCAGTGCGCGCCTCTTTGTCGTGGAACTCCACGAGAAGCCTGGCTCTTGTTTCGTCCATCTTGCCCCTCCTGCTTCTTCTTGATCTCTGCCCGGCGCCTGCGTGGGTCGGCGACAACCTGTCGAATCTTCTCGTGGGAGAGTTTCGCGGATTGGATTGCCGCCGGCGCCTCTCGATTGTCCTTCTTCTCCACCCGCTGGAGAAATGTCACTGTCTCCTCATCGTCTGAGTCCAGCGGCCCGAAGCATAGGCGCGGCCTAAGTTGCTTGTCGCCCTTTGCCTTGATCTTGTAGAGGCCAGATCCTTTGACCTTGAACACGACCCTTCGGAGCGCTTGCCTGCGGTCCACCTGCCTGAGAATGTCGAGCTGGAAATTCAGTCCGCGCCTATCGCGCGGACTCAACTTCGGCCAGTCGGTCATCTCCCGGCGGTTCCGCGGGCCGACGTACTCGTAGCGTATCACAATATCCTGATAAAGTGTGGTATCATCTTTTCATGATAATGCGGAGGGGGCGTCGCCGGCTGGTCCGGCAGCGGCCTTAGACGCCGCGATGGAACCCTGGGCTGTATCCCTGGAGCGGTTCGAATCCGGCCCCCTCCGCCATTTCCATCTTACTTCGCCCACCTCGCCGCTGCTGCCTTTCTGGCGATCTCTGACCTCCGTTCGGGTGTCAGTGTTGCCGCCCTGGCCTTGCCGCCCTTGAGCCCGCCTTTGCGACCGGCCGCCTTGCGATCCGGACCCTTGCTGCCCATCTTCCGGCGCACGAGCCACGCCCGCCACTCTGACCAGCGCTTCTCTTCGCCCCATCGGTCCGTCAGTGGTGGATGGATCTCCAGCGTCGGCGCGACGATGCCGGTCTCTTCCCAGAACTCTCGGGCAAGATCGTCAACGTCTTCGGCAGGTTCTAGCGATTGCTCGCCAACAGCGAACGCCCGCTCCATCGGATCGCGCGGGAGTTTCGGTCTCTTCATGGCGGGATACTCCTATGCTTGACCATAACGGCCTAAGCATAGCTCCGGTCAGTTTGAGAGTCAATCCTCCATTCCGAGGAACTTCCGGAGCGCCCGCCTCACGATCTCGCTCTTGCTCGTGCGCTTCCTCTTCGCTTCCTGCTCAAGCGCAGCATCCTCGTCCTCGAAGACGTAGGCCACCAGCCGCACCAGCTCGGGTTCCCGCTTGTCGTCCGCCATGCCGAGAGCCTACGGGAACGGACAGGGCTCGGTGTAGTGATGGAGTGTGCACCTATGGTGCACCTCGGTATAGACTCAGGCCGTGGCCTACTACCTCATGCTCTCGGGTGCGCTCACCGAGTGCGCCGGATGCTCTGAGCGGATGCCCGCCGGTCTGATCGCCGTCACCGATGAGATCGAACGTCCGGAGGGTGGCATGTCCCCGGTCTGCGACCGCTGCCTCGTCTCGACGGAGCCCCGTCTGGCGGCCGCGCTCTGGGGCGGCCGGGCCGTCTCGATCTGTACGGCGCTCACTGAGTAGCCGTGGCGTGTTACCTCAAGATCGCCTACGAAGAGACGACCTGCGAGGGCTGCGGACACAAGACGCCGCCCTGCATGATCGGCGTGACGGACAGCTTCCGCGCCGGGGATCTGGTGCCGATCTGTGACCGCTGTCTGCGAGGGCTCGACCCTCACCTGGCCAACATCCAGCGGGGCGTTTGGATCTTCGGCGGCATCCTGTGGCGCAGCTTCGGGCACCGCTACCGGCCAGGGAAGCCGGATATGCTGGGGTAGCAATGCCGGTCGACTTCAGCGGGTTGGATCAAACTGACCCACTACCCGGCGCCGGCGCCCCCGAGAGTGGTGTCAGACACCGCTTCTGAGGGTCAGACACCGCCGGGGTCGCTCGGAAGAGGCGCTGATCCGGGCGCAATCCAACCCGAATACACGCCCGAAGAGCGGTGCCGGACACCGCTCTTGAGGGATCCGGTCGGGACCCGTTGCCTTCGAAGTACGGTGCTGCTACCCTCATTCAGGATACTTACCTCTGGTAAGGAACGCGTGATGCCGACATCCACTCTCACCAGCAAAGGCCAAATCACCATCCCGAAACAGGTGCGCGACCGTCTCGGCGTCCACCAGGGGGATCGCATCGAGTTCGTGCTCGAGCCGAGCGGCCCCGTCAGCCTGCGACCGCTCAAGCGTTCGGCGCGCGACCTCGCCGGCTTCCTCCACCGGCCTGGCGCGGGCACCGTGTCCCAGCCCGAGATGGATGCCGGCGTGCTGGAGCTGATCGCCGAAGACGACGAGCGCATTCGCGAAGGTGGATGAGGGGGCTCGATACCAACGTCCTGGTGCGGTACCTCACTCAGGACGATCCCTCACAGTTCGCCGAGGCGAGTAAGCTCGTCGAAGAGACCGAGAGCGCAGGGGGACGACTCTACGTCAACAAGGTCGTGCTGTGCGAGCTGACCTGGGTTCTTCGCGGCAGCCGCTACGGATTTGATCGCCCGGTGATCGCGGAGGTCATCGAGCGGTTGCTCGAGGTCCCGGTGTTCGAGCTCGAGGACCGCGATGAAGTGGCCGGCGCGGTCGCGGAGTATCGGGCCGGCAAGGCGGACTTCGCCGACTACCTCATCGGCCAGCACAATTTGGCCGCGGGCTGCGAAGATACCGTGACCTTCGATACCCGGACCGGCGATTCCGAGGCCTTCGAGGTACTGGCCGGCGCGACCAGCACCTGGGCCTGATCCGCTACTACGAATGCTTGCGCCGCCTGGTGCCGCTTCTGCGGCGGACGATCGAGTACGGGATCTACCTGTTCGCGGCCACCCTGGTGGTGTCGCGCGTGCGACAGGATTGTGACGGCCCGGCTGCCCGGCGGGTGATCCTGTTCGAGCGCCAGGACGACCGCTCCGGGAATCGGGCCGCGCGCTGGATGTCGCGGACGATCTTGCCGTGGTGGTGGTGGTGGATGCCGACGAAGCGCAGCCAGCGCGTGCCGTTGAGGCAGCCGAAGCGGTGATGCCGGGCGAGCGGCTCGCTGCCGGCGAGTCGGTCCAGATCCAGGTCGGCGAAGCGCTGGCGCGCGCGCTCGACTTTGCCCTCGATCTCGTCGAGCACGACTTCGCGTGGCTCGACGAACGAGGGCGCCTTGGCGCGGCCGCGGGGGATGAAGCCCAGGACCAGCAGGATGCGTCCGCCCGGGCTGGGGCCCTGGCCGGCCAGGTCCGTCGATGGCTCGGCCTGCTCGAGAATCTTCAGGATGCCCGCGTCGACCAGCGCCAGGTGCTCGAGATGCTGGGCCACGGTCCAGTGCGACACCCGTTCGCTGTGTTGCACCAGCGCCGCCGGGTCGCGGGCCAGCTCCAGCAGGGCGTCGAGCTGATCGACCACGCGGCGGTGGTGGCGGCGGATCCTCGCGCTCATTCGACCCCCAGCTCCTTCAGCATCGACCACTCGCGCGCCAGACGAACCGGCCGAGAGGGAAGTCTTCGGACATGGGGGTCTCCTGATGTTAGTGGAGTTGGCGATAGCCGGGATCGTGTACTGAATTATACGGCCCTACGCGGAAAGAGGTTGGCGAGGGCAGAGTTGCTCGGCGGTGACCGCGCGCCGACACATCGCCTGCCCAGGCACATTGACCAAGAAGCCGCGCGAGATCGGAGCGCCGTTTCACGTCTCTTGGTTGTGAGTGACCTGCGGAAAGGAATGGAGAGGTCCACCTGGCGCCTCTATCCCTTCCCGCCAACGAGAACGCCGTCATTCGGCGGCGCTCTGACCTGGAGGACGTGAATGGCCACTCAGCACGACCAGATGATGAAGGAGCTCATCGCCACCTTCCCCGACCAGTTCCTCCGCCTGGCGGCGCCCGACGTCGCCGAGCGGGTCCGGCTGGGCGAGGTGGCGTTCGAGCCGGAGGAGCACTATCCCGGCGGCCCCACCGGCCGCGAGCGGCGATCCGACCTCGTCGCCCGTGCCCGATCTCGGGAAACCGCCGACCGCGAGGACGAGGAAACCGAGGAGGTCCTGCTCCATGCCGAGATCGAGCTGAGGTTCGGCAACGAAATGAAGAAGAGGCTCCTCCGGTACCACCGGGGGCTCAGCCTCAAGTACGAGCTCCCGGTCCATACCATGGTGCTCTACCTGCGAGGCGGCCCGGACGGCCCGCGAGAGCAGGTCTACGAGGAGCAGTCCCTTGGCCGGGTCGTGAGCACGCTCAGCTACCATAGTCTCAGGCTGTCCAGGTTGCCGGCCATCGAGTTCCTGGCGCGACCCGAGCCGCTGGCCTGGGCGTTCGCCGCGCTCATGCGGCGCGAGAAGGGTCAGAGCCGCCCCAGTTTGGGCATGGTGTGCGTCCACCGGATCATCACGGCGACGGGGTTGAGCCATCGGGCGCGCAGGCTGCTCTGCCAGTGTGTGATGGCCTACGCCCCGCGTAACCAGAACGAGGCCCGAGAATTGGATAAGATCTTGAACCAGGCTGAAGACGAGGAGATTCGAACGATGACGACGAGCGTTTTGGAGATGTGGCAGATGAGAGGCCTCGAGGAAGGCCGCCGGAAAGGCCTGCAGGAAGGTCGGCAGGAAGGTCGGCAGGAAGGTCGGCAGGAAGGTCGGCAGGAAGGTCGGCAGGAAGGTCGGCGGGAAGGCCGGCGGGAGGGCGAGGCCGCCATCTTGCTTCGCATGCTGGCCCGCCGCTTCGGCGAGCTGAGCCCGATCGTCGAAGAGCGCATCCGCACCGCCGACGTCGACCAGCTTCTCGAGTGGGGCGATCGGTTCGTGACCGCAGGCACCCTGGACGAGATCTTCGACGGCAAGCCCGACTGATCGCCGCCTCCCGGGCGAGGCGCGAGCAGCGCCTGGAGCTGCCGCTCGCGGGCCTTGTAGACGACGCCCATGCCGCCGGCGCGCCACCACCCAGCTCCCGCGTCAGAACGGTTTGTAGAGAGCCAGGTAGGCGGCGAAGCCGCCGAGCAGCGGGATCGTGAACCAGAAGACCGTGGCGTGCTGGGGCATGCGGCGGATCAGGGTGATGAGCCCTCCGATCAGCAGCCAGATCACGATCTTGGCCCAGATCCAGCCGGGAAAGCCGTAGCCGAGCTTGGCGATCAGACCGAAGCCGCTGACGAGGATCACCAGCAGCGCGACGCCGTGGGTGATGACGGCCAGCCGGTCACCGGGGCCATTCTCGCGCTGGCCGGACATCGCCCGCAGGGTCACGCCGCCGAGGGAGATGAAGGCCAGCAGGATGCCGAAGATGTGGAGGACCTCGTACAGCAAAGGGCTCATCGGGGAAGACCTTTCGTCAGGGTGATCGTAAGGTTGGGATGGTACAACAGACCGGTGACCGGCGGAGCCGGCAACGCCCGTTCTAGCAGGCCCGAGCAGGTTTTTCTCGAGTCTCCTAGGCGGTCGGCCTCGCTGTTGCGTAAACTCCACTGCCGGTGCTCTGCGCCGGTGCCGAATCGAGCAACCGCTGAAGATACCCAGCACCTGGAGCACCCCATGCACGCTGTCGAGCTCGTCGAGAACGAGATGCCCGAAAAAGAGACAACCGAGCTGCGCCCCTTCGAGGACATCAAGCCGCCGGAGATCTTCGAAGAGCTCCACCACGGCGTGCTGGGCCAGGATCAGGCGCTGCGTTTCGTCTCGGTGGCGATCTTCAAGCACGCCACCGGCAAGATGCCCGGCAACCTGCTGATGATCGGTAACTCGGGTACCGGTAAGACCACGATCATGAACAACATCCAGCGCCTCTACAACGAGGTGCCGGAGTACGAGCCGCTGCGCGCGGTCACCATCATCAACGCCAACCTGCTGGTCGACGTCGACCGCATGGAGTTCCGGCCCATCCGGCTGCTCAAAGCCGTGGAGCAGCGGGCGAGGGCGATCGCTGGCCACAAGCCGTCGCCGGGAGCGCTCAAGCGGGCGATCGAGCGCGCCACCATCTGCGTCGACGAGATCGACAAGATGGCGGCGGTGGTGGCGGGCAAGCCCAACGCCATCGGCGTGGTGCTGCAGCAGGGGCTGCTGACCCTGATGGAGGGGGAGCGGGTGCCCTATCCGGTGCACGCCTGGGTCGACGGCGAGGAGCGTGAGGTCGTCCTCGACATCGACACCGGCCACATGATGTTCATCTGCGGCGGAGCTTTTGAAGGACTCTACGATCAGGTCTACTTCCGGGTGCTCAAGCCCGGCAGCGGCGAGAAGCTGCGCACCACCACCATCCGCACCGCCGAGGGCAGGGTGCGCATGGAGACCTCGTTTTCGCTCGCCGACTACCTGAAGCCGAAAGACCTGTTCGACTTCGGCATGGTGCCGCAGTTCATGGCCCGGTTCGAGAACACGGTGCTGCTGCGCGACCTGTCGGTCGACGTCTTGAAGGAGATCCTGCTCAAGTCCTACGAGTCTCCGTTCGTCCGCACCCGCCGCTACTTCGAGGTCATGGACATCGAGCTCGAGATCGAGGACCTGGCGGCGGCGCTGCTCGCCGAAAAGGCGGCCAAGGACAGCCGCACCGGCGCGCGCGCCCTGCGGC
>JAAELT010000632.1 GCA_024226315.1 bacterium
AGGACGCAGCGGTCAAAACCGTTGGACTGCCGGCGGAAGATCAGCCAGCGCAGGCTGCCCTCGCTGAACAGGTGCGGGTATTCCTCGCAGAGTTGGCGCACGGTCCTGAGGGACTGAAGATCTGGCAGGCTCATCCCGACCTCAGTTTCCGATTCTTCGTTCTCATGGTTGTCTCGCCTGCTGCCCGGTCATGTCCGTGGTCGCGAGGCCCGTAGCGTGACGTCCTGCGCCGTATAGGGCGATACGTGCTTGGGGGCCTCGCACCGCAGCTCATAGGTGTCCTCGAGCGTGCGGCTGGAAACGCCGAGGAGGCGGGTGGCGTCGGTTGTGTCGACGCGTTGGGGTTGGACGGAAGGGGTCGGCCTTCTTCCGTGTGAGGTTGTCGTCTTCATCGGACTCGCGAGCTTCTCCGGGTCTGGCTGGTCTACTGAAGCAAGCTCCGGAGGAACGGTTTCAGCTCCGAGGCATTCGAGGGCGGTTCCACTCCGAATCGCTCGATGATGCGCCGCACCTCATCCGGGCTCAGTTTGAAGTGGATCATGGCCTCATCAGGCTCGGCTGTCCTGCGCTCTCGAACGTCTTTCGCCTGAGAGCTCGACGCGGGCTTGTCGGCCTGGGCGCGAGCGATCGGCTGACCGCTGGAGCGAGCCTTGCCCAGGAGAGTGCGTTGGTTCTCCGGTGGCAAGCCCTTGAAGAGCCGAAAGGTCTCGGTCGAGACGAGCAGGCCCTCCTCCAGGGCTTCGAGAGCCGCTCCTTCGGCCTTGAGGAGTGCCAAGTGCTTGGAGATGAAGGCCCGATTCTTGCCGATCAAGTTCGCCAGCTCGCCCTTCGACAGGCCGGAGATGTCGAGGGCGCGTTCGATCGCCCGGGCGGCTTCGAGGATCGGGAGATCTTCGCGCTGCAGGTTCTCGCTCAGCTGGGTGATCAGCCGCCGTCCGGGGTCCTCGGCGTCTTCAGTGTCGATGAGGCACGGAACACTCGAGAGCCCCGCGGAGGTGGCGGCGCGCAGCCGCCGCTCGCCGGCAATCAGGAGGTAGCGGTCCGGCTGCTCTGAGCGAGGGCGAACGAGTAGCGGCTGCTTGATGCCGATCGCTCGGATGCTGGCCGTCAAGTCGCCCAAGTCCTCGAAGGTCTTGCGAGGCTGTTCGGGGTCCGGATCGATCGCTTCGACAGGGAGCTGCAGGACCTGGCGGATGGAGGAGGACTCCGCAGCGGTCGAGAGCTGGTCAATCAGCGACCGGAGCACCCAGGAGTCCTCCACAGATGGCTCGCCACTGCTCCTTGGTGTCGCGAGCCGCTCGCCCGAACCTCCACACCGGGACCCCGGAGTCGAGGGCATCGGCGACGGCGACGTGCAGGCAGAGGTAGGGTTGGGTGAGCTCGACGCGGGCGGCGATCTGCTCGATGTACTGCTTCTGGCGCTTGGAGCGGCGGATGTGCCGGTTGATGATCGTGCGGCTGTGCAGCAGGGGATTGAGCTGGCGCGCGGCAGAGAGGATCTCGAGGGTCTGCGACAGGCCCACGACGCTGTACCCATTGGGCTCGAGCGGCGTCAGGCACAGATCGCACCAGACCATTGGACCGACCTGCCGGAGCCCGATCGCCGGCGGCGTATCGATGACGACGAGGTCGTAGGGAAGAACACGGATCGCCTCTCGAACGGGCACGGCGTCGACCAGCTTGAAGTTGGCGTCGACGGCGTCGAGCTTCTGGTGGCCGTGGAGAAGGGCGATGCCGGAGGGTGTAGTGAGCGGCTGAACGCCGTCGCCAGCGAAGAGATCGCCGGCGCCGCCGTCGCACTTCGCGAGACCGGGGTCGCCGGTAAGCGTGATGCCGGCGTTGCCCTGGGTGTCCAGATCGATCAGGAGCACGCGGAGACCCTGCTCTTGGCCGGCCAGCGCCAGGTGGAGCGCGAGCGCCGTCTTGCCGACACCGCCCTTCTGGTTGGTGACGGTGAAGACTCTCACGGGAAGCGGGCGACGGCTGAGTACGGCCCGGGCAGCACCAGATCGGCGGTGACCTCGACGTGGAAGAGGTACCCGGGGCGGATCTCGAGCGTCGGCTGAATGTTGGTGTTGCGGCGGGTGATCTCGCCCGTCACACGGCCGAGCTCTTGGCCGAGAGCCGCCGCGGTGATCTGGCGAGCCGATGGCGCGCCGCCATCGGCCGACTCCTGCGGCTGGCTCAGCTGGGTGCCGGCGGTGATCGCCGAGAGCAGGATGGCACTGCCGAAGGTGCGGACGAAGTGGTTGTGGACCTGGTCGCGGAGGCCCGCCATGGCGGCCAAGTCCGCGCCAGGCATGCCTTCGAGATCGATGCTGCGGCCGTCGGGAAAGAGCAGGCGGTGCCAGGCCAGCAGCACCCGCTTCTGACCCCAAGCGATGCGGTTGTCGTAGCTGCCGATGAGCCGTGAGCCCTGAGGAATCACCAGATGCCTCCCGGACACGGTGTCGTAGACGTTGCGCCGGACGAGGGCGACGGCCTGGCCCGGGAGATCGGAGTGAATGCCGGTCGCCAGGATCGCGGGGATCAACGTGCCCTCGAGCAGCCCGTAGGGCGAACGGGGCGGGACGACGGCACCGGCAAGCGCCCGCGACCCACGCTCGCGGGCCTGGCGGAGGAAGGCGTCCTTGCGCTCGAGGTCATCGGGATCGGCGCGAGCGGATCGGGCGGCCGGCACTGTCCGCGGCGAATCACCTGCTCCCAGCCTCTCGAGCGAGCCGAAGCTCGGGTCCGCGACCGCGGTGGGCGCTTGAAGGGGACGTTGGCCCGTCGCGTTCTCGAGACGGGACAGCTCGAAGCCCTGGACGAGGAGGTCCGACTCATAGGCTCGCTCCAGCCGCTGCTGCTCGCGGGTGACGGTGGGGCTCGCAGTGGCCATGGGCCGCTGTGGCCGCCGCCGCTCAGCGACTGGCGGCGGGGGGCTCAAGCGTTCGGGCTGCGCCGGCTGCGGCGGCTTGAGGGCGGCGCGACGCTCGAGCCATTCGATCGCCGCTTTCTCGGAGGTGGCCGTCGCCCGGGGCGGCTGCGGCTGGGCCTGCGCCACCGGCTGCCGGTGGCTCAAGACGTAGTAGGCCACCCACAGGACGAGGATCCCACCGGCCGCAGCCAGGAGCACGGCGAAGCGGTTGAGACGCCGAACCTTGAGACGGGGCTCGAGGTCGATTTCGGGCGGAGGTTTCGGGGCGGGTTCTTGGCTCATGACCTACTCCCCCACCGAGCGCAGGCGCTCATTGACGATGGCGACCTTCTGGCGCTCTTTGCCAACGCCGACGACCAGCTCGGCACGCCGAAAGAGCCCGTCGACGACGTACCAGAGACCCTGGACGCGGTAGTTGCTCACCGCCAGGCCGCCGCCGTCGACCTCGACCAAGAGCGCAGGCAGGTCTCCCGAGCGGACCGAGGCGGGGAGCTGAATGTAGACGTGCTCTGCGTCGTCGAAGACGGTCCTCGGGGCCCAGCGGACCTTGCGGTCCGGGCGAAGCGAATAATCGAAGTTGAGCTGGGTCAAGGACACGCCCGACAGATCGGCGACGGCCGCGGTCTCCGTTCGCCCGGCTTGGTGCCGGCGCAGCTCCTGTTCCGTGGTCCACGACTCGACGAGCTTGCCGGGGTAGTAGAAGGAAACGTGGCGATGATCCTGGGCCTCACCCGCCTGGATCTCAGCCTCGGTCGGTGAGACGAGCTGCAGGTGGTAGGTCCGGCGGGTGGTGCCCACGACGAGATTGGTTTCGAGGCCGTGCGCGGTCGGCTTGACGAGGACATGAGGGACCGTCCGGGCGACGTCGCCGCTCATCAGCGGCCGGGCCACCCAGCGCTCGGTGTCCCCCAGAGCGACGTCGCGGATGACTTCGCCGGGCTCGAGCTCGATGTCGCAGGCGCGAAGGGGCGAGCAGGTGACGACAGGCTGTGACTCGTCGAAGGGGAAGACGACGCCGCTGGGCTGCCAGATGATGGGTGCGGCGCCGAAGTCCCGGTAGAGCTCGGCGGCTTCGTCGATCACGGCCTGGCGGCCTCGCTTGGGCCGAGGCGGATCCGGGAGGAAGATGTCTGGATCCTCGGGGATGGCGAAGTCGGGCAGTGGGAGCTCGTCGTCGATCAGCGGTTCAGCCTGTAGACCGTCGTCGATAGGCGCCGACTCGGGCTCGTCTGAGCCCCACAGCAGGGCCTCGAACGGGTGTGGAGTGGCGGCAGCGGTCACGGGTGGATCCGTCGACGCTACGGCCGGTAGGCTGAGGAGTAACAGGGACAGGGCGAGGGTGCGGGAGGTCAACACTTTAAGTTCTCCTTGAGTTAGAGGGTCTGGGTCCAGGTGATCTCGGTCACGTAGAGGCCGAGGGGATTGGTGAGCAGCGTCTCGGTGGTTTTCGGCGGATCGATCTCGACACTCAAGATCGCCTGCCAGCTCGTGGCGTTGCCCTCCCGGACGTTGGGAGCGAGCGTCGTCTCGGTCCACTGGACCTGCCAGCTGTCGTCTGACAGCGGCAGGATGCTGTGGACCTGGACGTGGACGCGCTGGCGGCGGGCGGCCTCGAACGGGTTGTTGTCGAGGAAGAAGACGTTGATGGCGGTGACCGCCGAGCCCTTGGCGTAGGCGTAGGCGCGGGTCAGGATCTCGCGCTGGGCCTCCGCGTCGGCGACGACGGTCCGCAGGTTGCGGATGAAGAGGCTCAGCTGGTAGCGGATGAGACGCTCGTCGGTCTTGCGCAGCCTCTCGGCTGGCCCGAACGCCGCGGCCTGACCCAGCGCGTCGACCTCGACGATAAACGGCGTGATGCGGCTCTGGGTCGAGAGCCAGGCGAGGGCGGCGCTCAAGACCAGGTTGGCTGCAAGGAGCCCCAGGGCGGCGAGTTGCCAGTTGCGCTTGCCGCGAGCAAGATGGGCGAAGCGGTCGTCCCACTCGCGGCGGGCGCGCAGGAAGCGGCCCTGGGGTTTTTTCTCTGAGGTGCCCATCAGTGGTAGTCGTCGCTGTAGGCGCGGTCCAGGAGGAAGCCGCCGCGGTTGCCGAGCATCGAGGCCGCGAACTCGGGCACGCGCCAGACGATCATCGCGAAGATGATCGCGGCGCCCATGACCTCGAAGAAGCGTCTGGGATTGGGCAGGAGGCTGAACTCCTCAGACAGCCAGGTCTCGGGCAGGGACATGCCGATGCCGATCAAGAGATACAGCACGAAGAGCTTGACCCCGACCCGCACGGCGTAGACCAGATAGCCCTCGGCGAAGCTCACCGTCCAGCGCGAGCCGGCGAAGCCGAGCAGCAGGATGCCGCCGCCGATCACGATGTAGCTCTCGATCAGGGTCATCAGCAAGATGCCGGCGATGACGGTGAACGAGAGCACGACGAAGATCGGCGCGATGAAGAGCCACCATGGGGCCTCGATGAGGGCCAGCACGCTGTCGATCGAGTCGAACATCCCGACCGCCACGTCGATTCCCTGCTGCACGACGGTCGACGGGTCGAGGGCGTCGAAGCCCGATGCCTCCTGGCCGGCGCGCACGAAGCTGCCGATGATCATCGGGATCCAGGTCGGGGCGAGCAGCAGCACGGTGTAGAGGAACATCAGCGTCACGACTTTCCTGAGGATCCGTACCAGCACGATCTCGTCGTGGCGGGTGGCGAACGCCCACCAGATGCCCGACCAGATCAGCTCGATCGTGGCGAGCAGCAGGAAGAGGCGCTGGGCCAGGGGCTGGAGCGTGCCGAGCCATGAGGACGTGGCGCTGGCGTAGGCGCCGGCGATGTCGTTAAAGATGCCGTCTCCCATCGACGCTACTCCTGCTGCTGCGGGTCTTGGGTCTCTTCGACTGCCCGCGGTTCGGTGTACTCCCCGGATTCGAGGGCGCGGACGAGGAGGTCGGGGAAGGGGGCGCCATCCTTGCCGTCGTAGGGCTTCGAGGTGCGCTTCGCGGACTCGCGCAGGGCGCGCAGGAAGTGGATCTGGCCGACGGTGGTGCAGTTGGGCAGCAGCCGGCGGCCATCGTCGCGGCACATCTCGACCGCCTGCTTCCAGGTCGCCGTGTCCTGGACGGCTTGCGCGTTCCAGTAGTCGGCCGTGTAGGTGGCGGAAAGCTCAGGCGAGGCCAGCGAAGCGAGGGGGTCGAGATCCTCGGGCGGCGCCGGAACGCAGCCGGAAGCCCAGGCGGCGAGGATCAGCAGTGTGAGGGCTGGTCGGAGATGAGTCATCGCGGGTCCCTCGCACAGCCGTAGCAGGGGTAGGGCCAGTCGGCGGGAATGCCGGTGAAGCCTCCCACGCCGGTGTAGGGATGAAACTCCTCGCGGGCCTCGTCGACCAAGGAGCGGGCGGTGGCTTCCCGGTTGGCTTCCGTGTTGAGGCGCACGCCGTAGTAGACGTTCTGCGCGCTCATCTGGGCGGCCAGCATCTGGTTGAGCTTGGCGGTCTCCTGGGCGATGTGGCCCTGGAGCATGTTCGAGGCGTTCAGGGCTTCGAGGTTGCCCTCCGCGGAATCGGCGATCTCGCGCAGCTCGTCGAGCTGCTCCTGGGTGGTCTCGTACTCCAGAGCCTGCGCGCTCGCGGAGGAGAGCGTCGCGGCGAAAGTGTCGAGCGCCACGGTGGTCCAGTGTCCGTAGGTGTCCTCGAAGTGCCCGGGCTCCATGGCGCGGAAGCCTTCGAGCAGCGCGCGGTAGCGGTCGAAGACTTCCTCGTCGGCGTAGGTGAGGGCCTCGCCCTGGGCGGCCAGCTCGTCGAGATAGAGGAAGTGCTCGCCGAGCTCGCGCCAGTTGGGGTCTTCGATGCGCTCGAGGTTGCGCTGCATGGTCTCGAGCTGGTCGATCAGGTGGCTGATCTGGGTGACCGCGTGGACGACCTGGAGGATGTTCTGGATCAGGTTCGAGACGTCGATCACCGGCACCGAGGCGATGATCGCCTGAGCCGGCAGGGCCAGCAGCAGGATCAGCAGCGCGATGGGGAGGATGCGGGAGGGGCGTTTTCTATTCATGTCGGTCTCCTTTCAGGTAGCTCTGCGGCCCAGCCCTCCAGGCCGCGCTCTTCGAGCCAGGCGGCGGGCCAGGCGTCTCTATGGCTTCGCTCGAGCTCGGCGATGCGCCTCAGGCTGTCCTTGTCGCTCGCGCCGACGAACGACAGGGCCAGGGGGCCGAGCGTCAGGTCGATGAGCCGGCGGCCGTGGCTGGCGGTGTAGTAGTAGTCGCGCTTCGGCACGGCCGAGGCGACGGTTTCGATCTCTCTCGGATTGAGGCCGATCTCTGAGTAGAGGTCCCGGACGTGGTCGGTCGCGGCCTCGGGGTTGGGCAGGAAGATCTTGGTCGGGCAGGACTCGTAGATGACGTAGCGCTTCTCCGAGCGGTGGAGGTCAGACAAGCTCTGGGTGGCGAAGACGACGGCGGCGTTCTTCTTGCGCAGCTCTTTGAGCCAGGTCTGGATACGCTCGGAGAAGAGGCCATGCATCAGAAACGTCCAGGCCTCGTCGATCACCAGCAGCGTCGGCCGGCCATCGAGACGCTGCTCGATGCGATGGAAGAGGTAGAGCAGCACCGGCACCACGACCTTCTCGCGAAGCTCCATCAGGTGACTCATCTCGAAGACTCCGAAGCGACCGTCGGTCAGGCCGTCAGCCTGCGCATCGAGCAGCGAGCCGAGGTTGCCCTTCAGCGTGTAGGGCCGAATCGCCTCGCGCAGCGACTCGTCCTGGAGGCGGATCTCGAGATCGGTCAAGCTCCTCGAGGGCGAGCCTGCGAGCAGCTCGAGGGCCCGGTGAATGGCGGCGCGATGCGACGAGGTGATCGGATGTCCGAGCAGATCGAACAGCGTCTCGAGCCAGTCCGCCGCCCAGGCGCGCTCGTGAGGCTCGTCGATGCGTGCCAGCGGATAGAAGCACAGGTCGTCGCTCTCATCACCCGCGATCGCGTAGTGATCCCCGCCCGCGGCCTTGACCAACGGCATCGCCGAGTACCCCTTGTCGAAGACGAAGACCTGGGCTTCGGGATAGCGAAACCACTGGGCCGCGATCAGCCCTAGAAGCGTCGACTTGCCCGAACCCGTGGGGCCGACGACGAGGGTGTGGCCGACGTCTGAGACGTGGAGGTTGAGGCGAAACGGCGTCGACCCGGAGGTCGCGGCCCAGAGCAGCGCCGGGCTGCCTGAAGGGAAGAAGGGACAGGGGTTGGCCGGATGCCCGGCCCAGACGCTCGTCATCGGCAGCAGGTCGGCGAGGTTGCGCGTCGACACCAGCGGCCGGCGGAGGTTGGGATAGCTGTGGCCCGGCAGGCTTCCCAGGTACGCTTCGATGGCGTTGACGTCCTCGAGCCGCGCGCTGAAGCCGTGATTGCGCAGCTCCTTGAGCACCTGGCGGACCGCGTCCTCGAGCGGGCCGCGATCTTCGTCCATCAAGACGAGAAGCGGCGTGTAGTAGCCGTAGGCGACCTGCTGCGAGGCCACCTCGGTCATCGCGTCGTCGGCGTCCTCGGCCATCGCGACGGCGTCGCGATTGGGAAAGTGGGCCTTGCTCCGGCCGGCGGGCTGGAGAATGTCGGCTAAAAGCCCCATGAGACCGCGGCGCTTTTGCCACCACTTCATCCGGAAGCGGCGGATGTGCTTCTGAGCGGCTTCTACATCGAGCGGCAACCAGCGGTTCGAGAAGCGGTAGGCGACGGCGAGACGATTCAGGAAGTCGAGGAGGCCAGGCGTCGAGTGGACCGGGAATCCCGTGATCGCGACCGGCGCGATGTGCTGGCGCCCGATACGCGGCGCGAAGCCGCCGCAGAAGTCCTGAGCCCCGAGCAGAACGTCGAGGTAGCAGGGCGGATCGGTGAGGCGGACCCTTTGGTCGATCCCGGTGACGCAGAGGTGGAGGTGGGCGAGGAGCGCTTCTGAATCCAGGCGCTCAATCTTGAGCCGGGTGCCGAGCAAGTCCTCGAAGTCGTCGAGACGGCGGCGGAACAGCCGCAGCTGGTCCGCCCAGTCGAAGGGTCGGTCCTCGTCGCCCTCGATGAAGAAGCGCAGCGCGCGGGTGGTGACCTCCTGGGGCGGCAGGTGGGTTACGACGAGGACGTAGCGGGTCTCGAAGTTGCCGGACATCGAGCCGTACTGCTCCCGCCGCTCCTGGTCGATGAGCGCCGTGACGCCATCCGGGAACGCTCCCGGATCCGGGTAGCCGACCGCCGGTGAACGCACGGCGTCGGCATGCAGCATCCAGTCGCTACCGAGCGGCATCAAGGCGCTGTTCAAGTGCCGCGCCAGCACGCCGAGCTCCTGATCCGTTGCCGAGTCGACATCGGGTCCGCGGTAGGTCCAACCGGCGAGGAAGCTCCCGTCCTTGTTGACCAGGACGCCGGGCGCCACGAGAGCTCCCCAGTTGAGGAGATCCGCGAGACCCTGAGGCCGGCGGCGATGCTCGGGGAGAATCATCCTCAGCGCGTCCGGGCCGCGAAGCAATGGACGGGCGCGAGCGGCGCGTGATGAAGCGCTCGCGCGGGATAGAAGGTCTGGTAGACGAGGTGGCGCCGATAGACCTGCCACATCTGGGGATCGAAACGGGCCGCCAGCACCATGGCCGAATGGCCGAGGGTCCCCAGCAGCGCGGCGAGCAGAAACGTCAGCGGATGGGGTCCGATCCCCAGGACCAGCACCGCGATCACGATACAGTTGACGAGGACGAGCTCACGCTCGGCACCGCCTAAGAGAATCGGCCGCACCAGAGAGGCGTGGAGCGGGGTGGCGAGCGCGGAGTCCATCAGACCACCGCTCCGGCGAAGCCCAGCGACGCGAGCAGGCTCACCGCAGCGAGCGCAATCGCACCGCCGAAGACGATCTGAGAGAGCTTTCGCCCCCCGGTCCCATGCTCGGTGAAAGCCCAGGTGATGCCGGCGACGACGATGGCGGCGATGATCATGAGCCGCGCCACGGTGCCAGTGAGGTTGTTGACCAGGTTCTGGAGGCCGGTGTCCCAGGGCATCGGCGGACCGCCAGTCGAAGCCTGCGCAGTGGCCGGGAAGAAGACCACGAGGGCGGCGAGCAGGTAGAGAGGCAGGCGGGAGCGGCGGAAGTATTCAGTCATGTCTCATGCCTTTCGGTGAAGTGGGATCTGAGAGGGGTTCGACGAGGTAGCCGCTGGCGGGCTCATAGCCCTCGACGGAGAGCAGCTCTCGAGCCCGCCGGCGACTTCCCAAGCGCTCCATGTGGACGATGAGATCGACGGACGAGGCGACAAGCCGCGCCTGGGACGGAACGCCCGCTTCCTGAGCGAGGTGATCGAGGCGCTCGAGGGCGTCGAGAGCGCTGTTGGCGTGGACGGTCGCGCAGCCGCCGGGATTGCCGGTATGCCAGGCCTTCAAGAGGTCGTGCGCCTCGGCCCCCCGAACCTCCCCGATCACGATTCGGTCGGGGCGCAGCCGCAAACACGCCCGCACCAGGGCCCGCAGCGTGACGTTCTCAGACGTATGGAGGGCCACGTGGTTGGGGGCCTCGCAGCGCAGCTCATAGGTGTCCTCGAGAATGACGAAGCGCTCGCCTCCGGCCGCTGAGATCTCGGCCATCTCGTGGAGAATGGCGTTGACGAAGGTGGTCTTGCCGCTTCCCGGCCCGCCGGAGACGATGAGGTTTCGCCGCTTGTGGAGGGCATCGCGCAGCGCCTGGGCCTGCCAGGCTTCGAGGTCGCCGTCCGAGACGTACTGGGCGAGCGGAAAGAGGTGCGCCGCGCGCTTGCGGATAGCGAAGACGGGAGCTTCGACAACGGGAGGAAGAATCCCCTCAATACGGCTTCCGTCGAGCGGCAGCTCGGCCTCCAGAATCGGCTGCGCCTCACTGACGACCTGGTTGAGGAGGCCGGCGACTGTCGAGAGCAGACTGGCCGCCTGGGTCGGCGGCATCGAGGCGCCAGCGGGGACCATGCCGCGGGTGCGCAGATCGAGCCACAGCTGCCCGTCGGCGTTGAGCATGACCTCGGTGACGTCGTCGTCCTCGAGGGCGCGGAGGACGGTCTCGCCGAGTTCACGTCGCAGCGAGTCGCGATGTCTGAGGGTCTGTTCTGAGGTCCAGAGGTGAGTCATGGCGTTAATAAAGTACGTCTGTACTCTAGTAACGCATACACCTGTGCTCTCTGTTAAGAGGGAGTCTGATCTCGCCCGAGTTCCTCTGCTCTCCCCCCCATGCGGCGTCACGGGCGACGAAATCGACCCTTGAAGCCTCCGAGGACAGATAGACCACCGCGGGCCGGTCAAGGGCATCGCGCCGGGTGGGCACTCAGGTCCGGGAAGCGTGCGTAGCGACCGGTGCCTGTCGAGAGGGTCCTACCGGTAGCAAGACGTACAGTGCAGAGAAATTCCAGCCAGAATAGTACGTACTCTCAACGAAGTGCGTACTCGACCGTCGCCTTGCGGCGTTGGCCGGCCTGACACACTGATTCCTCGGAGGTTCGGACGACGAGAGCCAGTCAGAGCCACGAAACAGGCAATCCGTCAGACTTCGTTTCCTCGCGTCCCTGGCAACCTCTTTCGCGTTGCTTTAGCTCCAGGACGCTGGCGAACTCGGCTTCGGCCTCCGCCGACCTGCCCTGCTCTCGAAGAACCTCCCCCAGGTACTCGTGGCCCGTCGCCAACTCGGGATCGAGCTCGAGCGCCCGGCGCAAGCTCACCTCCGCCTGTTCCAGGCTCCCCTGCTTCCAGAGGACAGCCCCCAGGTTGTTGTGGGAGGCCACACTGTCGGGATTGAGCTCGAGCGCCTTTCGGTAGCTCGTCGCCGCTTCGTCCAGCTTCTGCTGCCTCTGAAGGACGGCTCCCAGGTTGTGTTGGGCCGTCGCATCATCGGAATCAAGCTCGAGCGCCCTGCGGAAGCTCGCCTCCGCCTCTTTCAACTTCCCCCGGTCCTCAAGGAGAGCTCCCAGGTTCTTGTGAGTCTCCACATTTTCGGAATCGAGCTCGAGCGCCCTTTGGAAGCTCGCCTCCGCATCGTCCAGTTTCCCCTGCTTCGCCAGGACGACGGCCAGATTGCCATGGCTCGTCGCCAAGCCGGCGTCGAATTCGATCACCCGGCGTAGGTTGGCCTCCGCCTCTTCGAGTCTCCCCAGACTCTGAAGGACCGCCCCCAGGTTGTTGTGGGCCGCAACATCATCGGGATCGATCTCGAGCGCCGTGCGCAGGCTGGCCTCCGCCTCGTCCAGCCTCTCCTGACTTAGAAGGACGGCCCCCAGGTTGTTGTGGGCCGTCAGATCACCGGGATCAAGCTCGATTACGCGGCGGAAGCTCGCCTCCGCAGCTTCCAGCATCCCATGCTGCCAGAGGGTAGTCCCCAGTTTCTTATGGCCCGCCACGTCGTCAGGGTCCAGCTCGCGCGCCCGTTCCGCTGCCCAGTCTTCTTGTAGCCCTTGCAGCCCCTTGACGAATTCCTCCAAGTCCTTTGGGGCAGCGTGGGATACTGCCCACCGGAGCAACAGGAAGTAACCGAAAACAACGAGAAAGCCGAGGAGGAGACAGCCCAGGACCACAAGTAAGCACGTTGTCAACATCAGACTTCCTCCTTCTGAAACTCTGGGATAGGGAGGACACCCCACTCCATGCTGCCACTTACCGCGGGCCGACCGCCATGCCCAAAAGGGTGGGGAGACGCGCAGGCGTGGCCCTGCTCGTCGCTGAGAAGCTAGACACCGAGCGGGGACGAAATCTCGGCGCCTGCGTCAAGTTTCGTCGTCGCGAACGACCTTGTGGGTCGCGAGTGCAACGAGCGGCCCGCTAGAATGCTCCGACACCGACAGTCAAGAAGGGCCACCGCTGGATGTCCCAGGCCGAGAGATTCGACGTTTTCCTCAGCCACAACAGCAGCGACAAGCCGACCGTCATCGAGATCGGCGAGTTGCTGAAGGCTCGTGGGCTGAAGGTGTGGCTCGACGTCTGGGAGCTGCGGCCGGGCCTGCCGTGGCAGGAGCAGGTCGAAAACGTGATCAAGGCGACTCGGGCCGCCGCCATCTTGATCGGCCGGGACGGCCGAGGACCGTGGCAAGAGCTGGAGATGCGGGCCGTTCTCGCTCAGTTCGTGCGGCGTCGAGCACCCGCTATTCCTGTCTTGCTTCCCGGAGCTGCCGCCGAGCCCGATCTGCCTCTCTTTCTCCAGGAGTTCACCTGGGTGGATTTCAGAAACGGCCTGGACCGCCAGGGTCTCGATCGGCTGGCGTGGGGCATTACCGGCGCGAAGCCGCTGAGCAGACCGAAGGAAGAGGAGTTCGTCGGCCGCCGAGCACCAGCGGTTCACAATCTACCTTCCAGTTCCCTCGGGACCCTGTTCAAGGGCCGCGCCGAGCTACTGACGACGGTTGCCGCGGATCTCGAGCTCAACCCGGCGGCGGCGATCGTGCAGCACCAACGGGTCATTCACGGCCTAGGGGGCATCGGCAAGACCCGGCTGGCGGTGGAGTATGCCTGGCGCTCGGCCGAGCGTTACCGGTGGGCGTTCTTCGTCCCGGCGAGCAGTCGGGAGGCGCTGAATCGTGGCTTGGTACGGCTCGCAGATCCGGATCTGATGAATCTCAAGGTAGAAGACGTGGCGGAGAAGGAGACCGTGAAGCACGTGCTGCGGTGGCTCCGGGATCATGGCCAGTGGCTCTTGATCCTCGACAACGTCGACTCGGAGGAAGCGGCGCTGGCGGTGCGAGAGCTTCTGCCGCTTCTCGGCGAACATGTGCTCGTCACCTCCCGGCTCGCGGCGTGGCCAGGGATCCCGAGACGCAACGTCGAGAAGCTCGAACCCGTAGATGGGGCACGCTATCTCCTCGAGCGGACCGACGGCGAGCGGCGCTCGAGCGACGGCGACGATGAGCTCGCAAGACGCCTGGCCGAGTTGCTCGACGGTCTGCCACTCGCGCTCGAGCAGGCCGGGGCGCAGATCGCGGCCGAAGGTCTGAGTTTCAGGCAGTATCTCGAGGCCTGGGAGGGGGATCATTCGACGGTCTTGGAGTGGTTCGATCGGCTTCAGATACCAGGTTATCCGGCGTCTCTAGCGGTGACCTGGCAACGGAGCTTTACGCAACTGGCACCGGTTTCACGGGCATTGCTGCGGCTGCTGGCTCACCTGGCAGCGGATCCGGTCCCAGTAGAGATGCTCGAATCGGGAGCCGAGGTACTGGAAGAAGGAGTCAAGCTACTCGATGACGAGACCGAGTCGAGCACCCGAACAGCCTCGCCGGCCGAAGCGCTGGCAGGGTTGGTGAAGTACTCGCTGATTACCCGGCTCGAGAACGATGTGAGGATTCATCGAATGGTACAGGAGGTAGTGCGCGGGCGCATTCCCGAAGCTCGCCGCCGCGACTGGGTCGAGAAAGCGGTCCGCATGGTCGACGAGTTCTCACCTGCCCATCCAGACGACGGGCGAACCTGGCCCATCTGGGATCGGCTACGCCCCCATGCGGGGCGGGTGATCGAGCTCGCCGAGCGCGCTGGCATCGAAACGGCGGCTTCGAGGCTCATGGGTAACTTGGGGATCTTGTTGAACACCAAGTGCGTCTACTCGGAGGCCGAGCCGTTGATCCGGCGACAACTGGAGATCTACAAAGGCACCTACGGGTCCGAACATGAAGCTGTCGCCATTAGCCTCAACAACCTGGCCATGTTGCTCAAAGAGACGAACCGTCCGGCTGAGGCTGAAGCGTTGATCCGCCGCGCGATTGAGATCGACGAAGGTGTCTTTGGTACCGATTCCCCGGCGGTCGCTAACAACCTCAACAACCTGGCGACGGTCCTCGAGGCGACGAACCGTCTTGCGGAAGCCGAGTCTCTGATGCGCCGCGCTCTCGATATCAACATGAGCACTTATGGTTTTGGACATCCCAACGTCGCCACCGCCCTCAGCAACCTAGCTCATCTGGTCTACAAGGCGAACCGTCCAGCCGAGGCCGAGTTATTGATGCGGCGCGCTCTTAAGAGCAGTGAAGATTCCGAAGATCCCGGTTTCGCTACTCGCCTCAACAACCTCGCGGCTTTGCTGCAGGCGACGCACCGTCCAGCAGAAGCCGAGCCGCTCCTTCGCCGCGCTCTCGAGATCAAGGAAACCTCGTTTGGCCCCGAACATCCTGAAGTCGCTCTAGTCCTCCAAAACCTCGCTCAGTTGCGCCAGGCGACGAACCGTCCAGCGGAGGCCGAGCCGCTCCTTCGCCGCGCTCTCGAGATCCTCACGCAGAGTTTCGGGGTCGAGCACCCGTCCTCACGGGCGGTGCAGGCGAATCTGGACAGACTGTTGCAGGCGATGGCAGACGAGTAACGGTGGAGAAAGAGCAAAGTGAGCTCGCGCTCCTGCTGCCTGAGGCTCCACTCGATCCGTGCATAGTCATGACCAGCGCGCCACGCCTTCCGGGTCGCGGGGTTCACGCGGTTGACCATGACGTGGACGTGCTGGTGCTCGGTGTCCTCGTGGGCGAGGAGCACCGCCTGGTGATGCTCGAGTCCGAGGTCGCGAAGCGTGCGTTCAGCGACCCCGCGAAGCACCTCCGGCTCCAAGCGCTCCTGCGGATCGAGGCTGATCGAGAGGTGGTAGACGGGCTTCTCGACCCGCGGGTTCTCGGCCGCGGTCGAGTGCATGACGGAGGGTGCAAACTCCGGATCGACGATGAGGTTGCGGGTCGAGATCTACGCGACCCGATCCTGCTGCTTCCCGTCCTGGCCCTGCAGCAGGTAGGTCAAAAGGCCCTTGAAGCCCCTGCCGCGGGTGACCTTGCCGGTCATGCGAGCTTCTCCAAAGCAGCCACGAGCTGGGCCAGCACCGACTCGAGGCGCCGCGAGAGCCCGACGCGCCGGGACGCGTTGGCGGCCCGAGCGAGCTAATTCAAGTTTTATGTGGAGTGGTCGGTTATGTGGAGTTGGCTGACCAAGGCCCGACGACCACCGCGTGGACTTGGCTAGCTAGCCTATCGCGGGTCGACCTGTGGTCGTTTGCTTCGGACTGATGCGCTGGCGCTGCAGCTGCTCGCGAGCGGCCAGAGGCGTCTGAGGGTGGGCCTCAGGCCGCCGATATCGGCGCTACAGAGAGGAGCGCCCAGCGTTGGTTTGTGCTCGCCGCCAATTGCCGCCGGCAGCGCTACAGATCAGAATAGTACGCCTTCTTGTTCTAGAGCGTACTATTTGAAGGGTTTTCCGGGCCGGGCTGAGCATTTGCGTACTATCGTTGAAGTTGGCGGTTTCCAGGACGACTTTTCCCATCTGGCGTGTCTAGCGCGGGAAAGCACTACCCGGACTCTACATACTGCTTAGCAGTTCCCGCCTCACCTGACGCAGAAAGCCAAGCAGAAACTTGCGACCCGTTGGCAACAGGAAAGATTGCCGTCTCAGTCACTGAACTCAGCAACGCGCGTGTCTCCTGCGACGACGAGCATGTCGACGATCCGTCGCCAGGACGACAAATGTTCTGTGCCGTCTACATGAGGTTGCAGTTTGCGCAGCCAGTCCGGCAGAAACCAGCTGTTTGAGGCTACCTCCCCCGGACCACCTTCTACGAGAACCTCGATCCATGGTAGCCCGACCGCTACCTGATCGGCTTCCTCATGGGAGTCGAGTCGCCTCACGAGTGCATCCACGCATTCGACGTTGCCAGCCGCGGCAGGAAGCCAGCGCTTCACCTGCCGGCGCCAGGCGAGCACGTCCGGCCAGTCGATCGGCTCTGCTTCAAGTTCCCGCCGAAGATAGGTGGTTTCATGGGCCAGGTTGGGGATCAGGGCTGCCAGTGCCTCCGATCCGAAGTGGCGGTGGCCGCAGGAACGGCGTCCTTCCTCGACGAGATTCAGCACTTGGTCGATGAGCCTTGGCCACATCCGGCGGGCAGCGTCGGCCGCCGTGGGGTTTTCCTCCGCTGAAGCCGCTAGGGCGCGAAGCAGTTCTGCCAGCAGCCCGTCGGCATCGATGTAGTGCTTCACGTGCGCCCGGAGTAGATCTTCTTTCCCGTTGGCTACCTCGACCAGGAGCGCCCTAGCGGCGACCAGTGTGTCGCTGGCCCGATGCTGGTAGCGTCGCTTGTACGCGGCCAGACCCCGCCAGTGTGCCGCGATCAGGGCTGCAAGCAACGCTCGCGCCTTGTCTTTGCAGCAGTTGGGTGTGTAGGCAGCCACACTGAGACCACGGATAGCCGGGCTGAGGCACAGAACAATGATCTTGTCGGCCGCAATCTCCTCGAAGGCGTCTTCTAGCGGACCTTCGAGGCACTTGATCGTGCTCTTTTTACTTTCCACGTCCCAACCGCCCAGGACGCATTCGCGGGCAGAGTCTTGCAAGAGGTCAATTGCACGGCTATGGTGGCACGCAGTCGGATTTGCGTCGTCACAGGGTGCTTGCCAGATCGGGTCCATAGCCTGGGCATAGAACAGCCTAACTTCGTCAGGAGACCTGGAGATCAACCATCGCGCGGCAAGGGCGAGATCCGCCTGGGTGATGCCTGAAGCGGCAAGGGCGGCCCGTAGCTCGGCAGCAACAGGAAGGAAGAGGAGCGGGACTCCACGCGCGGCTGACCGGTCGGCACCTTGGGGGTACACGGATCCCTTAAAATCTGATTGCTCTGGCGCTCGCGCAAAGAAAGCTGCCACTTCTGCAAGCAACTGCGCGCTCCAAGCCAAGTCTTCGCTCGCGACCGACTCGCCCGCGATGAAGAAAAGCTGAAGTGCTCCGGCTGCCACGGCGATGGGTGCATCGAAAGGGCGAGAGGGACCCGCAGCTGGAGGATTAGCGAGCAACTCCCGAGCAGTCGCCAGGTCAGATTGTAGTTCAGCCAAGCTGACGTCCGGAGCTCCTGCGAGGTTCAGACGCTTGAGTACGTAACGGAACATTAAGTCGAAGGCTTGCTGTCCTCGGGCTAGATCCTCATTGCCCGGCTCCAACACCTGCTGCACATCCTCAGCAACGGCTTGCTGGATAAGAAACCCGTTCTCGTGCTGAGTCACTGAGTACGAGTTGCGGTCCAGAGCAGCCGCCCAGCTATGCACAGCAGCCAGCTCCTTTGACATCGAGGGGCCGTCGCCGCCGTCTGCTGTGACTTCAGACTCGTCACCGCCTTCAAGTTGGTGCGCTCGTACGATGAGCCGTTCACCGAGTCCCCGCAATTCGTTGATGCGGTCGCCCTCAGCCGACAGGACAAGCACCCTCGCCGCTTCTAGGAGGCTCCACCTGCGGCGCTCTGGCGCGTGAATCCCCTCCGAGCTCGCTGCCAAGCCCGAGGATTCTGCAGCAACACGTTCGAACTCTAACCGCCAGATCAACGGCTCCGTGAGAAAGGGCTCAAGGGTGGCCTCTGCCTTGTCCAGATGTCGCACGAGCAGACCTACAATCAAAGCGGGCATTGCAAGGTTCTCGCAATCTTTGAGGAGGACCTTAGCCAGGTGGCTTAGTGGAACGTCGGCGTCGACGAACCGCTCGCAAGCGATCTCGAGGGCTTGTAGTGCGCTCATGCATGGATATGGGCCTACCCCAGTTCCGCGGTACCAGAGCCACACTTGACTGTCGCCGACATAGGTCCGCGGCTCTCCAGTAATGGAAAGCACCTGCCCATACGCTTGATCATCTACCAGAGCCTCGTTTGGATCCCCTGGCTCGTATTGAAGCATCACCGCTCTCACTCTTGCGGCGTGGTTCAGGAGCTTGTTCAGGCACGCGGCGCCCTTGGTCAAGGGGACCGTACAGAACATGTCGAAGAACGGGCCTCGATTGTAGGCTGCCAAAGGCCCTGCGAAATACCAACTGCGCGGGTCGTGGTCTCGAATACCGTCTTCGAAGAGACTCGCTGCGTAGGCGTTGTAGGACTCAAGCACCGGTACCAGGTAGTAAGCCTCGATGAGTTCTATCAGCAATGATGGCTTGTATGAAGCGACAGAGCGCCCGGCGAAGACCTCTTCAACCGCCGGCGCAAGGCAATCTGGTGCCTCCCGGGCCACCCGACGCAGGAGTTCTTCACCCTCCTCGCCCAGGTCAAGCCCGAGCAACGCCAGTCTTCTCATCGTAGATCTACGAGTAAGAACTCGCGGCGGGCTGGCAGATCGTTGCTGCAGAAACCCGCCGGTCAAAGCTTCGAACACCTGGCGCTGCTGCTTCTCATACTCCTCGGCTTCGCGCACCTGCTGTGGTGTTCGCGCGGCGAGCTCCGCAGCTCGCTCGGCCTCCTGCTCCGCGAGACGTTGGTCTCCCTCTTGGACCGACTGTACAATCCGCCCACGGAGCTTTTCTCGAAGCTCATGGCCTGCTGGCGCGTTCGCGATGATCAAGGCTTGAAGCCAGTCACGGAAGAGCTCTTCGACCTTTTCTTTGAGGTTTGTCGGCCACCCCTTGCCCAGCAGGAGTTCCACCACCGGCTCCGCGACCATGGGGGCGAAGAAGCTGCCGCGGCGACGGCGCTGTTGAATCACTCGCAAGGCCCGGCGAAGGCCGTGTGCATCCCTCTTCAGCAATTGCTCCCAGGCGCGGGCAAGCACTGTGCTCGCGTGGGGCAGCGGTAGCACGGCTTCTGTGGGCAAATCCGACCAGCGTTGCCCATGCCCTGCTGCATCTAACCGATCAAAATCGGCCTGGATTCTCTCGAGTCGACCCGCCACTGGCCTCTGCCGAGTTTCCGGCGCAGCGAGCAGTACCTGCGCCGCCAGTCGAGCTGCCGGCAGAGCCCACCGCGGAGCGTCCGCTTCCAGAAGCGCCGTAGCCGGGTCTCCATCGGCGAGAAGCACCTTGCTGACAGCAAATGTGCGAAGCAGATCGTGAGAAAACTCCGGTAGTACCTGCCAGAAATCCGCCGAAGAAGACCGCAGCAAACCATCCCGCCGTAAGCCGTCAACCGCTGACGCATCGAGTCGGGAGTAAAGATCGTTCGGAGATCCACATTGAAGCCGGTGGCCCGCCAAACTCCGAAATACCTGATCTCGCGCGTCGGGTGTACCGCGGTCGGTGCGACCATCGGCGCGGACCAGCTTCTCCCAAACCACTCTCAACGCGTCGGCTTCACTCAACAGATGATGGCCACCGCCGGCTCGCACAAGCAGATCGGCTACGACCGGCCGGCGCAATAGCTCCTTGGAGTGGGGATTCGCGAGCAGATCGTGTAACTGTGGGAACGCCAGGCCCATTTTCACCAAATCTTCATCTGTCAGAGGCGAGATTTCATGTTCGATCATCGGTGTCAGGACCGTCTCGACTTTCGACTGGACCGTGCCGCGTCCTTCCGTTGTGGTAATCACCCAGACATCGACATCGGCCTTCTTTGCGGCGTGGACTAGATAGCTGAGCAGATCGGGGCGCGTCTCTGCAATGTACTCGGCGGCATCGATCACGAGCAGACGTGAGGGCGCACTCATCTCAGAAAGAATCTCGTCGACGGAACAGCCGATCATCTTGCGCAGATCTGAAATCACAGTTGGCAACTGGCGCAGATTCAAGAAGACGAATTGCTGTCTGTCGGGATCGGTCTGGACTTCAGCCGAAAGCTGACTGAGAACCAGCGTGCTCTTGCCGACACCGGATTCACCATACACTAGAGCGCAGACCCCCTCGCCGATCAAGCTACGCAAAGCCGTCGCTGCTGCTGTCCGTGGCAGATGCAGGCGGGATGGTGCAGGCCCAGTTCCCATCTCGGTCCTCACGGCATCGCGAGCGTCTCGATCGAGTCTCTTCAGCTCGGCCCAACCGCGAGCATTGCGGCGGCGTTCGGAGTCCAAGACATCGTGGGCGTCACGGCAGAGCATGGATAGATCCACAACTGCCGCCTTGGGCCCATAGCATGCCGTGAGAGCTTCGAGACGGTCTCGGAGGTTGGTTGCTGCCGCCACCGTCTGGCCACGACTCCGCGGTTCAAGCTGATTAAGAAGCTCCGCCCAGTCGCTCTCATCGGGGGACTCGACTCTCGGCATCAGGACTCGCAGACGCGCTAGAAGTTCCCAGGCCGCGCGCTCTGCTGCGCAGACTGATGCGTCTTCACCGAGTGCGGTCAACCCAGCCTTTATGAGATTCACGAAGTGATCGAGGCGACGGACCAGTTCCTTCCGAGACTTGCCTGGAGTGCGGAGCAACTCGACGAAGGAATCGACATTGTGGTGCTTCGCGAGGTCCGCAAGCTCTTCGACCTGCTGGGCCGCGGTCTGCGGTCCCGCCACACAGATCGCCAAGCGCAGGTCGAAGTCCCTGTCACCCGGCTCACCATCTCGTAGTGCTCGCAGAAACTTGGTGAGGAGCTTCTCAGTCTCGGTGTCACTGGTGACTAAGTCCGGGGCACGCCGTACCGCGACTGCTAGCTCGAGGCTCGGGTCAACCTCACCGTCGCGAGAGGCGTAGATCACGAGATCGTCTACGGGTTTGGCCGGTGCCTGCTGAAAGGCTATCCGGGTCACCCGGCGCCCTTCCATTTCAGCCGAAGTGGCGCCCGTAAGGAGCTTTGCCAGGTAGAGGACAGCGACGCGACGTTCGAGCGTCACACCACCACCGCCAGAGCTATAGGGGCTGCTACCCCGTTGGCTTGAATCGACCGTTGGTTGGGAGCCGTCCGAAGACATGATCGGAGTGAGCTACGGAATGCTGCTTGAGTCCGAGATCTCGAGCGCGGGATGTCGGGCGAGTCGTCTCGACTGCTTCGTCAAGATACCATCAAGCAGCCGTGGAGAGGTCAAGACTCTTCACTGCGGGCGTTTGGCACTCTCATCCCGTGGGTCGTAGCGAGCGGTGGTCGCAACGTCGGCGTGCCCGGCGATTTTCTGGACGGTCAAGACATCGACCCCGGCGTCGAGCAGATCCGTAATCGTCGTTCGTCTCACGTCGTGCGGTGAGAAGGGGCCGACATCTGCCGCCTGCTGGAGCCGCTTCACGTCGCTCAAGCAGCGTCGGCACGTGGCCTCTGGCGGCAACGTCTTCGAGCTGCAGACGAGGCTGGAGAAGACGGATTCCACCGAAGTGGCAACGCAAAGATCCGTTCAGCATTCGGGCGCGAGATGCCCGAGAAGCTCTTCGATCGCAGGATCCGAGGCACGGAGGGCGAGTTGGCCGCGATCATTCTCGGTGAGTTCTGGCAGGATCACGAGAAGACCAAGCACCTGTCGGCTGCCTACGCCAGCCCTCGGCGGCTGTTCCAGTCCCTGACACCGGACGCCTTCGAAGCCGCACCTGCGGACAGCTACGGGCACCTGCGCCACAGCGCACTAGGGGCCGAGTTCGAGTACTCGGCGTGCTGCAGGCTGCTGACGGCTGTTAAGATGGCCCGCCGCCATCGAAAGCGGTCGAGGGCGGAACGCTCGGAGGCTTCGCACGCGCCCGGAGCGCGCAGAGGAGGTCGCCGTGCTCGACCGTCTGGCCGCCGAGGCACAGACGGAGAGATACGAGGAGGCGATCGAGCCGCGCAGGATGTTTGAGGCGTCGCGGCGAACCGGCAAGTGGACCCGTCCGAGAGAGGTGCTCTCGGCGAACCGGTGCCCTACCCTGTGCTGCTGTCGTTCGCGGAGGCGAGAATCGCGCGGCGCTACAAGGCCGTCGGCCGGATGTGAGGGCACTTGAGGGATGGAGCGGACGGATGGGTTGTGGGATACACTTTGGCCGGAGAGACTCTAGCTCCTCCGCGGATAAGATGTTTTGTTTCGCGCAGCATAGCTCTGAATAAGCGGCTTTTTGCTGAATCGGATAATTCTCCAGGCCAGGGAGCAGACCAGGACGTATGTTTCATGACGTCTTCTTGAGCTACGACAGCAGCGAAAGGGCGCTCGTCCGCGAACTCGCTGACGCCCTTACAGCATATGGACTGAGCCCATGGTTTGACGAACGCGATCTCATCTCTGGTCGGCCGTGGGTAGACACTTTAGAAGAGGTAATTCAAGAGACTCACTGTATCGCGATCATTGTAGGGCGTGAAGGGATTAGGCGGTGGCACAAAGTCGAGACGCGCGCTGCGCTGGAGGAGTTCGTTCGGCGTGATATTTCCGTGATTCCTGTCCTAGTGCCTGGAGCACCCGACCCGATCGAACTGCCTCCCTTCCTGAGACCCTTCACATGTGTAGATCTGCGCGAAGGACTTTCCAAGGAAAACACCAAGCGGCTCGTCGCCGCAATCCATGGTCAGAAACCGCCGACGCCCCCCAAGCCGAAGCGGCGCCTCTGGAAGCAGTTGGTGGGACCAGGCCTCCCGCTCGCGTTACTTGCTGGATTGGGACTCTGGTGGTCGAATCCTGCCCACGAGACCCACACTCCGCAGAAGGACCGGGTCTATCAGGTTCGGATTATCGCCCTCAGCCCAGACGGACAACCGCTCGACGGAACCGAAATAGAGACGTCGGTTTCCGCTGAGACACAGCGGGTCTCGAGCGGCTGGGAAGTCGAGATTCCCCCAGTGAAGCTGCCTCAGGATCGTACCATCACCGTCTGGATTACCAAGAAAAGTGCCTACCTTAAAGGGGCCGCAACGATCACCCTCGGAAGTGATTTTCGACCACGGCTAGATGTGCGTCTGAAGAAGACCGCAAGCACTCTTGCCGGCCTCGTCGTAGACGAAGAGAATCGCCCCCTCACGCGAGCCCACGTCTTCGTTATTGGGCAGCTAAGTGAAAGCACTTGGACTCTAAGCGACGGGCAGTTCGCCTTGGATGTCTCCACGAGCGAAGGTGAAATCACTCATCTAAGGGCCGAAAAACAAGGATATCAACCGGCAGAAGAGTATCCTTACGCTGGCGACCTTTCAGTCAGAATCATGCTGAGGAAAGCACCATGAACAATAAAAGAGCGCTTCTCCTCCTCCTCCTACTAACCTTACCAAGTTACGACGCGGGAGCGGGCGAAGGCTACCTGAACCTCCATATCCGAGACACATCCGGGATGTCTCTCAAGGGAATCGAAATCGAGCCCGCAAACGGTGGCGTTCCGGCTCGCACGAACAGGGGTGGCAAGGCGCGCCTCAAGTTGTCGCCGGGAACGCGTGAAGGACAACTGATCCCCCTTCGTTTGCGCCAGAATGCATCAGATTGGGTCTTTATTAGCCCTTGGGATGGATGGATTCGGGTGCCACCATTCGACGAAAGGCCGACCAGCTTTGTCTCGATTATCCTTGGCCGACGCCAAGACCGAAGCCTCCTGGAAAGCGGCGACACGCTGGTTGCGATAACGTCTCGGATACTTACAGAGTCGGACCAACGCAAGCAGCAGGAAATCGACATTGCCTCTAACACACGGCGAACGACGGTATTGGAAGAAATAGCGCTGGAGCTCGGACTCAGCGCGAGAGACATAGATCGCGCAATTCGGACCCAAGCCGACCGCTCCGGCGACCCGCTTGAGAGAGGCCTTGCGGCTCTCTATGAGAAGAAATATTCCTTGGCAGCCACTCTCCTTGAAAAATCCCTCGAAAGCGCTCAAGAAAAGAAGAGAATTCTAGACGACGACATCGTAGAATCCGCTCGCTATTTGGGCCAAGCACTTCGAGAACTAGGGAAATATCCACAGTCGGTCGCTGCATTCAAAGAGGCACTTATATTGAGGCCATCCGACCCCGAACTACTCAACGAGTTTGGCTATTCACTAATCAGAAACGGAGAGTACTCCCGGGCAGAGGGTACGCTCCGCCGCTCAGTGGAAATCTTGAAAAGTTCCATCGGAAGTCGGCACCCATTGACGCTTGCTGCGACGAACAATCTAGCTGAAGCTCTGCGCGGATCGGGAGATCTAGCGGCCGCAAGAGACCTACATAAACAGGTTCTTTCCGCAAGAAGGGAGATTCTGGGACAGGAACATCCCTCAACTTTGAGAACGATGCGAGGTTTGTCCACGACTCTTGTTCTTCAACAGGATTTCCAGGCTGCCCAGCAGCTTCTCGACCAGATGCTGGAGATCACGGAACGTGCCTCCCGCAGAAGCCCTTACGCCGTATTCACTCCAAGAACGAATCTGGCCGTGGCCCCGATACAGCAAGGGAATGCCGAGGGTGCCGAAGAGGAAAGAGAAACTCTGCGCAAGCGCTGGCTTGATGATCGAGACGAGGATAAGAAGCTTGACATCTTCTTCGAAGACCAGGGAGATCTGGCACAGGTTCGCGATTACCTATACAGAGAAACGATCTCTTCCCGCCAAGACCTTTCGGCAGCGGTTGAGATTGGGGAAAACGTGCTCGGCATTAGCAGTTCGATGAGCGGATCAAGTGCCCTCACCATGGTCAACCTCGCTAATCTTCTCGCCCTGAAAGGCGACTTCACAGGAGCACGCCGCCTTTATAGCAAGGCGCTAGAAGACAGCTGCTATTGCCTTGATACGAAGAAAAGACTGAGTGTGAAAAGCAATCTCGCAGAGACTATTCGGTTTCAGGGAGATCTAGCGGGTGCCCGAGCGATCCACGAGGAAGTTCTTGAAGAACGCCGGCGCGAGCTTGGCCCCGACCACCCGAGCACCTTAGACTCGATGAACAACCTAGCTGAGACTATTCGCGCCCAAGGAGACTTGCGGAAGGCGCGAGAAATCTTCGAGAAGGTCTTGGAAGATAGAAGACGGACACTCGGCGCTGTACACCCAGACACCTTGACCTCTATGAACAACCTGGCTGAAACCAAACGAGACTTGGGAGACTTACGGGGTGCGCATGATCTGCACGAAAGAACGTTGGCGATTCGTGGTGAGGTACTTGGAGTGGCTCACCCCGATACTCTAGATTCTGGGAACAACTTCGCAGAGACTGTCAGGGCACAAGGGGAACTCTGGCTAGCACTTGAAATGCATAATAACACCCTATCGACTCGGCTAAGAGTTCTTGGCACTAAGCATCCAGACACTCTGAAATCACGACACAATCTCGCAGAAGTGCTGCGAGAACTTGGCGATCTGGAGCAGGCACGCAGACTTCACGAGAGTGTCTTGGTTGACCGAGGGCTGGCCCTGGGTACTGGCAAACGAAGCGATTCTGCTGAAGTAATTGAACTCGCGGAAAGAAGGTTGGAGCGTGGCCCTTGGCATGCGGGTCCTAAGGTGCAAGATGACGAGAGCCGGAGCCAAATTACAGGAGGGGAGCATCCCGATACGCTAAGCTCCATGAGCAGTTTCGCTGAGACGATACGGGAGCAGGGCGAGGTCTCGGCCGCCCGCAGGTTACATGAGGAGGTGCTAAGGAAGCGGGCAGCAATACTGGGCCCAGAGCATCCAGATGTCTCATCATCGATGAACGATCTGGCAGAAACCTTACGAATGCAGGGTGATTTAGCGGCCGCACACCAGCTACATCAAGACACACTCAATCTGCGCCGGAATATACTAGGAGTGGAGCATCCAGATACTTTGTCCTCTATGGCGAATCTTGCAGATACCATCCGTGAAGAGGGCGACCTGCGCACTGCGAGAAGGTTACAGGAGCAGGTCTTGGGCAGCCGGCGGCGGTTACTAGGTTCGGAGCATCCTGGCACCCTAAAAACTATGAATGACCTGGCTGTAACTCTTAGGGAGCTAGGAGAGCTGTCGGCTTCTCGTAAGCTTGGCGAGGTAGTGGTGCGTGCCCAGAGGCGGCGGTTTGGGGAGCAGTTTCCTGGAACAATAGTCAGCAGCTGGAACCTTTTCCTTGCATGCGAACTGATAGAAGACAACTCTTCAGCCGCCAGGATACTCGAGACCCTTTGTGGGAGTATAGAGCGAAGCGGTCCGCCTCTTCCTGCTTCGCAGCAAAAAGTACACGCGGATATCGCGCGCCGGTGCGACGCGCTCGGCCGCTCAGCGCCGAAGTTCGGCAGTGGGTTGTGATTGTGTGGCGGGGTCCTAGAAAAGGCGGGGCGTGTAACCGGGTCTCAGTGTGGATTCTCGCCCCTCCGACGATCTTAGGCTAACAGACCGTCTATAATACACTTCTGTCCTGCCTGGCGCAGCGGTCGCTACGTCAACTTCCTGTTGTGGAATTCTCTCCTTCGGTGACCGGACGTTGCTCGTCCGAGACACCGGCCGGCAGCTGCAATGGCCGCGCTCGCTCCACAGGTCAGGGGGCGGCAGCCGTCGATCCTCGGCAGTTTCAGCAGCACAAAGAGGCGCCCTATTCTACAAGCGACTACGAACTAGCTCCGGTCCGGAAAGAGCTACTCGAAGCACCTAGTTCAAGAGCCTTGTTGACTATTTCGTCCACTAGGCCACGTGAAGCTCCGGCATTTCGAAGATTCTCAACAATCTTGCGAACATCGTCCAAGATCCAACATTCCTCGCGTCGCTGCCCGCTCAGTAGATGTGAGGTGAACCGGCCGATTGCATTGGGGTGCTCATATAGATGCGCAGCATCCAGGAGTCGATGAAAGACGTCCATGTGAGCATCGTAAGGTGCTGGCCCTTGAACAAACCTATCGACAAAATCCGGGACAGCCTCGTGAAGATAGGGGCACCATGAAGCAACTGCAGACCACTCGCCTTCCCCGATCATTCCGGCTGTAAGCCGTGCGTCGAGATACCCAGACAGGAGCCGAGCCCAGAGCGCGTCGCCCGTTTCTACTCCCTCTTTATCGAGTGCGTCCCAAAGTTCCGAAAGAATTTGCTGCATCTGCCAGGCAAAGTGCTGGCGATCGTCGCCTGTGGTCCTTCGAAGGTACTCCTTGAACCACTCCTCCCTGACTGGCGTGTCCGTAGCGCGGAATGCGATGATCGCTACGTATTCGCTTGCCCTCTCGCGGATCCTGTCAGGTAGCTCGTCAAGATGGAGAAAAAGCTGCGGGAAAAGCGGCAGCACACCTTCCACAGTGAGTGGTGAAAGCTTACCCCAGTAGAGAAATCCTACCCAGAGGCTCGCAGCCATTTCAGAGTCTTTCTCCCAGTCGAAATGTGGGAGCAGTTGCGTGGTTGCCCACGCTTGGTTCGCATAGAGCATGAAGTGCAGCTGGCTTGCCAGCACGACGAGGCCATGGGCCCTCCCAGCCCTGGCATCGTCAACAAATGCGTCGAACAGCACCCAAAGCTCTGGGAAGTCTTCCGGGCTACTACAGTCGAGCTTTAGTGCGCGAGAAAGGGCGCGGACCCCAAAGAGCGCCAATTGGCCACTCGGGTGACTTACCGCCAACTGGAGCGAGTCAGTTGGGCTTAAGACACCTGCATCGACGGCGCTAAGGTTTCTGTGTAGCTCAAGCGCCAGGCGCACTGTCTGCTGGATCGTATTACAATCTAGCCCACTCACCTCAGACTCAAAACGACGCTTCAAGAGCTCGACAACGTCTCTCTGCGCCGGATCCGAAGGCATGCCGGCCCTCACTAGGTCCAACACGGTGGTCCAGTCGGCGGCCTCGAGGTCAGACTCTTGCCATCCTCGAATAAGTGAGTGTTGGAGGTCCCGGCCTCCTCTGTCTTCATCTTGACTCAGGAGGTACTCGCCTTGGCGAAGACTCCACGCAAAGTCCTGCTTTACTGCTTTCTCGAAAACTCGGCAAAATCCCCCGGGCAGGTCGCGTATGCCATGTCTATCGTCTTCGACAAGCAGCTGGTAGCGTGCAAGTGTCCCTTCCGGTGTTAAATCGAGCATTTCGTTGGTTGAAACGGGTTCGGCCGGAGTCCGATAACCCCCTTCGCCGATGTAGTGAGTTAGATCCGGTCGTTCTTCCACGACGAACTTCGGATGTTGACGCCGAACTTCTTCGAGCTCTGCCTCGACGAGCTTGCATTCTGGATCGGCACCGTTCAGCCAAGAGAGAAAAGTGAACCAGTTGTATGTCTCGCGCTTGTGGGCGCGCTCTTGATCATCAGCTGTCTTGTCGGCGTACTCCGCAGCGAGCAGTTGTCGTTTGGATTTCAATAAACGTCTACGCCACGGCTGCTTCAAATTCGGGTACAAATCCTGCACGAGGAGAAAAGTCTCGTGATGAAGCTGGTGGTTGTTGATTCGGCCATCGCCAAGGAGATATTGCCCCTTCTGCGTTGCGGAAAGCGAGGGGTGAAGACGCGCTCCGTAAAGCGCAAGCCGCTGCAGGAGAGTCGCATCGCTTCTCAACCAAGATTCGATGACTGCACGGCCATCCCTCGGCTGCTCGACCACCGTCCACGCGAGAGCGTCTCGGCCTGCTTCTACGAGGAAGTCGATTGCGCCCTTCATATACCTAGCCTGGTCTGACTCTTCGATCGTCGTGCGATGGTATGATTGTGGGTCGAAATCAGAGGTCGCCTGCCCGACTGCGTGCAGGAGCCTGTAGCTGCGCTCGAACTGGATCCGCACGAGAGCCAGAATAGGCCCTGCGAACTGGTTAAGGTTCGGCAAGATCGCGTTTTTCCACGCGCGTCGTAACCCGCGAGAGTTCTTCGGCATTCGATAGAAAAGCTCGCTGTTCCACGGCGTGGGCTTGTCTTGAAGATGGAGATACCGGTCGGCTGTGACTAGGTGCGGCTCAGTAAGTGCATCAAAAAGCTCGAGAATGAGTTCTCCCGCCGAGGGATTGAGGGACTCAACGAGATAATCGAGCATGTCCCAAGTCCAGCCGGGCTCAGCGTGTAGGCGGAGTATCGCGACCCACTGTACAAGTCTGCGATACTCGTCTTCTGTGAGCTCGCCCTCGCGCTTCTTTACCGAAACCCAGACTCGGTGGGCGATCGTGTGCCAGGCCAGATAAGTGCACTTCTCCTGGGTATGCTTATGAAGCACAGTAATCGCCGCGTCACCGCGATCAGTCAATGGGCTCTCGGCGAACCAGTTCACCGTCTCCCGGTCCTTCGAAGCAGGTGCGAAGAGAGGAGCAAGCAGATCATTGTTGTCCGCCCAGTCTAGCCATTCAGGGCCATTTACCTGGTTGAAAAGGAAGTGGCGATAGTTCTCGTGATGTGCGATCCACAGCAGCTGATCGTTTTCATGCGGTGTCAGGAGCTCGCGTGGTCGCGCAACTATTTCGCGCACCTCAGCTTCATGGTCTTGTGCCGATAAGCTTCCAAGCCTCATCCACTGTGCAAGTGCGACTTGGATCTCGTGATGTTCTCCGCGAGGATACTCTAGGGGCTTGATACCCAGGAACGCCCAGCGGTCGGCGTCCCCCGCCTCTACTATAGTTGCGCGGAGACGTTGTGTTTCTGGAGGAAGGCCGCGAGCTAGATAGTTGAGGATTGTGTCGGAGTGGCTGTATCCGATAAATAGCACATCGTACGATTGAAAGAGTTCCGTGAGGAATCGACGCGCCCAGCCTTCGGTGAGGTAGGCTCGGCCAAAATCTCTGTCGGTGAGCACCATTCTTGATGGATCTGGTCTCAGACGACCGTGAAGATAGGCAATGCCCCGAAAGTCGCTCCCAATCGGCAGGGCTGGCGCAGTGAATATTTCGCAGTTCTCTGCAGAGTCTTCGAACGTATCTTTGAGCGCGGTCTCCAGGTGCAAATCAAAATTCGTGGTGACTATTCTTACTCTTTGAGGGTTGTTGAAGAACTCGACGATTAGCCGATGGAGCTTGTTCGGTCTCGAGTTTGACCGAGCGAGTATATGTGCTGCGCGTCGGTGTACTTTGACCTTTCCATCTAGTTCAACTCTGCCAAGAAACCGTTCGATGGGTTCGTTGTCCTGGCGCTCTAGACTATTGTCTGCGATTCGAGTCGCCAAGACGTCGAAGAGTGGCAGACCTGAAGGCGGATCGACAGACACGCCAGCGCCAACAAACAACACCAGGCGATCGGTCTCAAGAGAGTTGATCAACTCCCAGTCAATTTCAATTGTGCCGAATCTCATTGGTAAGCTCGCCTTCCAATTGTTCTCTTCAGTCAAGTTGCACGGGATGAATATCCGTTGAGCGTCGAGCACCCCGCAAGCTCGTTGATTCCACCGAATGCGATCAACGTCGGTCCGGGCTCTCTGCCCTCGATCCGGCCACCGGCAGCAAGCCAATTGCGGCGGCGGGCTCAGGCTGAGCCTGGTGGGGCGCCACGTCACTCCCGCCGAAGCTACTTAGTTAGTCCTCCGATGACTTAATTGCGGCTCATAGATCATAGCGGTTGCGCGGCATCTTGGCGATGCTGACCGAGCCGAGAAGCTACCAGGGTGCTCAACTCCCCGCCGGCTTCCTGCGCCGTGTTCTGGGGAGTCACTGCCTTAAGGAACTCGGTACCAGGAAGGAGTGCGCTGCGCCGGACATGCCCCACAAGTCTAGTCTGTCACTAGACCAGGCGACTCCAGAGGACCTCGTAGCCCTCGGCAAGGTTACCAAGATCGACTCCCTTCTCGGCCTCGAAGGTGCGCCGACCGGTATCGTGCAGGCGCCGATGGCACCCCCTGCACTGCGGGATCAGGTCTTCTGCCGTCCCGCCGGCTCCGCGGCTCTTCACATGACGGAAGTCTGCGGCGCCCCGCACGTCGCACACGGCAGGCTGCGGATCCACTCTGCCTTGGGGCAAACTGCCGTTCCAGCAGGCGTGTCAACCGTTCCTCGTTCCGGGCCGGTAGGGGACGGCGCCTGCTCGAAAGAGCGGTGCTGCGCGACCGCGGAATGAGAGCAGAGCGCCTCAAGAGCGGGGACTTTCGCTCCAGACATGCCGTGCGCTTCAAGATGGCTGCCGCTTCGAAGCCCAGTGCCGCCGAATCTCGGACCCCTCTACCAATCCAGGTCCCTCACCCCGGCCACGTGCTCCCCGGCTCCGAGTCCGCGGAGGTACTCGTCCGTTGTCGCGAGATTCCGATGCCCGAGCTGCCTCTGAATGTGCGGCAGCGGGACACCCCTCCTGAGCAGATGCACGGCGTGGGAATGCCGCAGGCCATGAGGATGGATGCGCTTCTGGAGCGGAGTCCTTCCTGCGAGCCGGTGGAGCATGAGCTGAACGTACCTCGGCGACAGAGTCTTCACACGTGGCTCGCCATTCGCCTTCGAGAACGTGCAGAAGACCGGCTGGCGGCCGTTGATCCCGAGGCGCACGCGCGCATCCATCCACCGCGACACGTGAGCCTGGGCATGAGCGTTGATTCCGACGACCCGCTGCCGGCCCCCCTTGCCGTAGCGGACGTTGATCTCGCCCGTCTTAAGGTCGATGTCACGGGGCAGGAGGGCGAGTGCCTCGGCCAGACGGATCCCGGAGAAGTAGAGGACGGCGATGAGCGCACGGTTCCTGATCCCGCTGGGCGCGCGGTTGCTGGCGGTGGCGATCAAAGCCTGGACATCGTCGGGCGTCAGGATATCGATGGGACGTCGTCGCTGGCGGGACATGGCGAGGTCTCTCACGAGCGATTGCGGTTCCCGATCACCGATCTCGCCCGTCTCAACCAGGATCCTCGCCGGAGGCAGAAGCAAGATCCTCGGCGGTGATGAGCTCCTTCTCGATCAGACAGTCGGCCAGACGGTGCACCAGGGCCCTGAGGTCCCGTAGCCCCTGCGAAGATGCGACGGGGGCTTCAACCGCGCCGGGCGTTGGTGCAAGGTGCTCTGCTCCGTACGGTCGTGCCAAATACAGCTCGGCGAAGAACTCCGCGGGATGGATGCCGATGACTCCGAGGATGAGCAAGACTTGCTCCATCCGCAGGCACTTCTGCCGAGTCAAGAGCTGGCTGATGTAGCTGCGGCCCCAGCCGAGCTCTGCCTGCACGCTCAGCTGGGTGTAGCCGCGCTCCCGGATCTTGTTGCGGAGAAGCGTCAGCACGCGTTCCAGTTCGCGATCGATGGTGTCCATCATGGGCCTCCTACAGTTGTTCGGTCGAGTCGAGATTCGGGCAAGCTCTCGCGCTGCTCCCTCACACCGCCACCTTCCTCGTCACCGCCTTGAGAACCCTGCGCGCGATCGCTACCGCCACGAGAGTCCCCTGCATCTGAGGCGGAGTCAGCCGCCTCAGAATGTGCCGCGGCGCATACTGAAAAAGCGCCGCGATCCTCTGCGCCTTGGCGTGAACCTCCGGCTGCGAGACCCCGCCCGTCTGGAGGGCCAGGAACTTCCCGCTCGCCTCCCGCAGCGGTTCGAGAAACTGCAGCTCGGCCTGCCTCAGGTCCTCGACGAGCTTGCCCTGACCGGGACACAGCAGCGGCTCGACTTCGTGGAGCTCGAGCCCAGCCATGTGGCGGCCTAGGTCGCTGAGCAGGCTCTCGCGCCGGGGAAGCGCCTGGACGAGCTGACGATTCTGCGCCTGGAGCTTCCGGTACGACCGCGCGCTGTCGAGGGCGCCGGTGAGCTGGCTCCGCTGATGGTGGATCTCAAGCGCTCTCTGAGCATGCCCGCTGGCCGCCTCGAGCGCCTGGCCGCGATCCTGCGTCTGGCCGACGAGAGGAATCTTCCACCCACGCAGCCGGCCGAAGACCGCTGGGTCCTCGGCGAGATGCTGCAACGTGGCCGACTCCCCATCCCGCTGGTAGCTGGCGGCAAGGCGCTGGCGAGCCCGGGCGGGATGACGGAAGACATGCTCCAGCGATCGATCCGCGTGGGGGCGCGGACTCTCGAGCGCCTGAAGCGACGCCGAGATCTCATAGGTGTTGCCGCGGTGAGGCAGGGCTGCGTGGGATTCGGCGAAGTGGCGGGCTTGGGCCTCCAGCCGGTCGAGGCGAGCCAGCGCCATCGAGGTCTGACGGATCCGTTGGTGCTGAGAGGGTCTGGGGCCGGCGGCCAGTCCTTCAAGACGCCGAGAGACACGCTGAAGGCGCCTACGAGCGGCTTCGAGCCGATCCGCCGGATCGGGGAGCATGAGCTCCATCTGACGCGAGAGGTGCTCATGGGCGAGGGGCGTGACTCGCGCGATGACCTCTTGAGGCTCCATCGGCTCGAGCTCGCGGGCCGCGTCGAGGATCCGGCTCTCGAGATGCTGGGTTCGGGTGCGGAGGTGATCGGGCACCAAGAGAGGATCGTCTGGCAGCTCGGCTCGGCGCGCGATCTGATGGGCGAGATCGTCGAGCGCCAGCCTGCGCCGAGCGGCCAGGATGGCGGACTGGGGTGAGTGCGGCTCCAGCTGCTGGGCGGTCGCCTGGATGCGCGCCTCGAGCTCCTGAAGCTGCTCCAGGCTGCCGGTCTGCCATTTGTGGTGGTGGCTCTGGCGCAAGAGGTCGGAGGCAAGACGCGCCTCGAGCAGGGACCGCTCCATCGTCGAATCGGGTCTTGGTGACGCCACGGGTCGGTCCTTTCTCAAAGGTCGTCCTCCTCAAACTCTGGGCCGGGCTCTGAACGGTCGAGCTCGTGCTCTTCTGAAGTCTCCGAGGCCGATCGCTGAGGCGGCGCGCCGAAGTAACGATCCTTCCGTTCGGCGCCTCGGCCGCTGCCCTGCGAGCTGGGAGTCCTCGGCGACCTCGTGCCGGCTCCCAGCTGTTGGAAGCGCGCGCAGATGATCTCGGTGCGGTAGCGCGTCTGAGAAGAATGGCGGTCCTGCCAGGAGCGCATCTGGATCTTTCCTTCGACGTAGAGCTGGCACCCGGAGGCGAGACATTCGCCGGCCACTTCCGCGTTGCGGCCGAAACAGACGATGGTGTGCCACTCGGTGTGCTCCTGAAGGATGCCGTCGGATCTTCGCCACTGGCGGCTGGCCGCAAGCGAGAAGCTCGCGACAGGCGTTCCCGACGGCGACGAGCGAACCTGCGGGTTACGCCCAACGTGCCCGAGGAAAATCACTTTGTTGATCATGGGGTGTCGCCTTTCTGAAGCGTTGAAGGAACAGATCGGGAGGTCGGCCGATCTACCAAGCGGCAGCGAGGCTTCGGGGCGATGGCGGCGCGCGTCCCTTGGTTGCTGACCTTGCTGCGGTGGCGTGGTGGCTCCTCACAGAGCATCTCCCTCAGGGCCTCTTCGCCGACCACGAGAGGAAGAGGTCCAGGCCTGCGGCTCGAGAGCCATGACATCTGAGACGCCAGGGGGTGGGATCTTCGCCCGCCTCGAGAGCCGTTCATCGTCGAAGTAGCGGATCTTCGCGGCACGGATTGGCGCATGCCCCGCCACGAAGATCAGCGCGTCGTCCGAAGGCAGCCGCATGGCTTCATCCGGCATCAGCAGCCGCCGGCGCGTCTGGTGCTGCGCCACGTATTGCTTGTTGAGCACCAAGTCGAAACGGTCCCCACGGTAGGACCGCTGCTCGCCGTGGACCGTCATGTCGCCCGCCATGCGGCTGATGAGCTCCGCCGTCTCGGGCTTGTTGGCAGTGAAGGCGACGCGGATGTGGCAGTTGCCGGTGATCGACTCCTCCTTGCCGTAGACGCCGTAGTGCTGCGAGAGATCCTGGGTGACGAGGAAGGCACGGATGCCGTAGCCGGCGAGATAGGCCAGACTCTCCTGGAAGAACCGCAGCCGGCCGAGGGCGGGAAACTCATCCAGCATCAGGAGCAGCGGCTGCGAGTAGTGCGGCACCTGGCGGCCGTCGGCGAAGGCCAGCGTCTCCGTCAAGCGACGCAGTGCCTGGTTCAAAAGCATGCGGACCAGGGGGCGGGTGCGGCTCAAGTCCGAGGACGGGACGGTGAGATAGAGGCTCACCGGCCGCTCGTGGCGCATGAGGTCTGAGATCGTGAAGTCGCTTGTCTCGGTGTTGGTGGCGATGATCGGATCGCGGTAGAGCTCGAGAAACGACAGCGCGGTCGAGAGCACACCGCTGCGCTCGTTCGGGGCCTTGTCGAGAAGCGCCCTGGCGGCGCTCGCGACGACCGGGTGAGTCGTGGTCGGCTGAGCGGTTCCGGGATCCACCCATTGCATCTTGCCGTGTGGATCGTGCACGGTGGTGATCATCGACTCGAGCGTCTTGTGCACCGGCTGGGCCGGGTCGGTCAGGAGGTTGACGCAGCCCCGGAGCGTCTTGTCCGGCTCGGCGTAGAGGACATGGAGGATGACGCCGACCAGGAGCGCATGGGCCGTGCGGTCCCAGTGATCGCGGATCCGGTCGCCGTTCGGATCGACCAGGATGTCGGCGACGTTCTGGGCGTCGCGCACCTCGTGGGGCCCGCGGCGAATCTCGAGCAGCGGGTTGTAGCGCGCACACGTCCCCTCGGTATCGGTGGGGTCGAAACGCAGACACGCACTCCCCAGGCGCTCGCGCCTCCAGCCCGCCGACAGCGCCCAGTTCTCGCCCTTGATGTCGTGCACCAAGACCGAATGCGGCCAGCTCAAGAGGTTCGGCAGCACCAGGCCGACCCCCTTCCCGGTCCGGGTAGGCGCGAAGACGAAGACGTGCTCGCTGCCCTCGTGACGGAGGTAGCGGAGCTTGCCGCGTCCCTGCCAGAGGCCGAGCAGCAGCCCACGGTGAGAGCCGAGGAGTCCAGCCTCGTTCACCTCACCCTCGTCGGCCCAGTGGGCCGATCCGTGAGTATGCGGCTGCTCGCGGAAGCGCGCGGACTGGGTGGAGAGATGAACGACGAGAATCAGCCCTCCTGCGCCCGCAGCACCCGCGAAGACGATCAGGGGAGGCGAGATCAAGGCCTTGGCCTCGGGCACATGCCAGAGCCACCAGACCCAGATGAAGAAGTGAGCGGGCGTGTAGAGCGGCCCATACCCGACGGCACCCAGCATCAACACGACGAAGACGTTCGGGATCGCGAGGGCGCGCAGCCGCTCGAACGCGAGAAACACCACCGTCGCCATGGCGACGAGAAGACCGAGCAACAGAAACACCCGACCGTCGACCCCCGGCATCCTCACCCAGGGCTCACCGAGCGCCTCCGGGTAAGCGAGGCGGTGAGCGACGTACTGGGCCAGAATCCACGCCAGGAAAGCCAGGGCCAGCAGGTAGTACCCGAGAGCCCGCAAGAGAACGGCCCGAAACTCCATCCGGCCGAAGGACGGGAGGCGGTAGAGCTCCTTCTGCTTCATGGGTGCCTCCGCGGGCGCTCCGACCGGTTCTGAGCGTCGTGACCCCTCGTCCAGATGGGCTGAACGCGGCCGAGTACCGAAGCACTCTCGACCGGCCCGTAGAAGCGGCTGTCCCAGGAGCGGGGCTCCGAGGTGAAAAGCCACAGCTGGCCGGGCTCAAGCTCGTAGTCGTCCGGGGGCAAGGGATCAAGCCGCCGCCCCTTGAGGTCGCGGCGGGGCGCTGAGACCTGGAACGGCTCGCCGTTGACCAGGACGCCGCCGGCGCGTATGGAGACGACGTCGCCGCCGGTCGCACCGATGGTCTTCAAGACCGGCGAGGCGTCCCCGGGACAGGGGCCGCTCAAGAGGTACCCTCGCCGGCGCCCCTCGAGGCCATGCTCGAGCGGCAGACAGACGGCCACCAGCGCCCCGCGCTCAAGGGCACCGGGTGCAAGACGGTAGAGGCCAAGCGGCAGGCTCTTCGTCCAGTTGAGGCGCAGACCTGAGCCCACGAAGAGGCCGCCGAGGCCGGCCGCACCGACGAGCACCCACAGCGGCGCCCAACTGCGCGGCCGCCTCAACGTCTCCCCCCCGGCTGGCGGTCGAGGGCGACATCGAGCGCCCTGCTTCCAACGCGCAGCGTCAGTTTGAGCAGCTGGTACTGCGGCGCCGTGAGAGCCCGCGCCGCCAGCGTCCAGCCGACGTGCTTCAGCAGCTTCGCCGCGGTCCGCTTGAGCTGTCTTGCAGAGGTCCGTCCGGCATCGCGCACGCGCCTTGCGACTTTCTGAGAGAGAGGCGCCTTCCGAAGGGCCCGAGCCGAGAGGACGCTCCGGGCCGCCGAGGCCGCATGGGGCCCGGCCTCGATCGCCGCCCACCGCTCGGTGGAAGCAAACGGCCCGCCGCGCCCGCGAAGCTTGCCGAGCTTCTCAGGATCCCGCGCCAGTTGCCCCAGCGCTCGTCGCTCCCCGTGCCGGCGAACCGCCTTCTCGAACGCCTGCCGCGCCTTTCGGGGATCGCGGTAGACCTCCTCGAGACGCTGGTCGAAGGCCGCCGAGGCAGCCCGGATGCGCCCCTCGAGACGTTCCTGACTCCGCTGGCTGGACTGCTGATGAAAGCGTTCCGCTCGACGAGAGCGTTTCGCCTCGGTCCGCCGGGCGAGGTCGTCGACGACCGTGCGAAGCGCCTGGATCTGGCGCCAGCGCTCCGATTTTCCCGCGGGAAAATTCCTGCGGCTGGGTTCGTACGTCGCAAGGCGGCGCTCGAGGGAGGCCAGCGACGCCTTGCGGTCGACGAAGGACGCCTTGACGCGCTCGCCGCCGTCGGTGACGACGAGCCCGCGTCCCCGCTTCTCAAGGCGAAGCCCGACCTCGCCGAGACGGTCATGAAGCTCGCCCCAGGTTCGGGCTTCGAGCATGTCGCGCCGCGCCACGGCGCGGACGTGCTCGCCGAAGGGCTGCTTTCTGGTGCGCTCGGCCAAGCGGCGACTGCCGCTCGAGGCCCGTGCCTCCCGGTGGCGATCGCCTCCGTCGAGCGAGAAATGACGCCCGCGCACCTGGCGCAGCCCGAGCTCACGCTCCTGCAGCCGCAGGCTCTTCTCGATCCGTGCGTAGTCATGGCCGGCGCGCCACGCCTTGCGACTGGTGGGGTCCACCCGGTTGACCATGACGTGGACGTGCTGGTGCTCGGTGTCCTCGTGGGCGACGAGCACCGCCTGGTGGTGCTCGAGGCCGAGGTCGCGCAGCGTGCGTTCGGCGACCCCGCGAAGCACCTCGGGCTCCAGGCGCTCTTGCGGATCGAGACTGATCGAGAGGTGGTAGACGGGCTTTTCGACCCGCGGGTTCTCCGCCGCCGTCGAGTGCATGACGGAGGGGGCAAACTCCGGGTCGACGACGAGGTTGCGGGTTGCGACCCACGCGACCCGGTCCTGCTGCTGGCCGTCTTGGCCCTGCAGCAGGTAGGTCAGAAGCCCCTTGAAGCCCCTACCGCGGGTGACCTTGCCGATCATGCGAGCTTCTCCAAAGCGGCCACGAGGTCGGCGAGGACCGACTCGAGGCGGCGCGAGAGCTCGACGCGCCGGGTCGCGTTCGCGGCGCGGGCGAGCTGATTCAGGTTGTTGCCGATGCGCGCGAGCTGGTAGACGGCCTGCTGCTCGATCTGCCGGGGACGTGCCCGCGGCACGCTTCCGAGCGCCACCTCGCGGGCGTATCTCGAGACCGGCCGGCCGCACAGCTTGGCCCTCTCGCGAAGGGTGAGCCACTCGGCCGGGGAGAACCGCACGGAGAGAACCTTGGTGCGCTTGGCCTTCGCTTCAGCCAAGGGGGAGCCTCGCGGGAGAAGTGCCGCGCAGCACGGCAAGCGCCTCCCCTTTTGAGCGCCCGCAGGGTCGCGAAAAAGCAGGCATTTTCCTGCGGGAAAATGCGAGCGCCAAGTCATACGCGACGCAGTCGCGTATGACTTGGCATTGCTCGCTCCGCAGTTGAGTGGACACACCGGTGGCCTTTGGGCAACCGGTGTGTCCACTTCCGACCGGTGGGAGGCGACGCTGAAAGCGGCGCCTACCCCGAGGCTGCTGAGATTTTCCCGCGGGAAAATCGAGGCGCCCGACACTCCCGCAGCCGGACCTCGAGAGGACCGTGCGACCGAGGAGGAAGCTCCGCCTGTCTGCCAGGAGGGTAGATTTTCCCGCGGGAAAATCCACACTCCTCGAACCGGACCACCCGAGGACGCTCTCAGTGGCTGCGGGACGCCTTGCCGTTTCAAGACGATCCTGCTGCACAGAGCCCAAGTGAGTGCGTGATCTCCCGGCCAGATGAACGGGCTTCGTGGACGGGACTCGCCGACCGAAGAGCGGTCCGACTCCATGGGTGGCCAGGTGATCGATCTTGGAGGTCATCACGGGTGGCTCGGTGTGAGTACCATCAGCAGACGCGCGACGTGTCGAGGCGGATCACGACGGGCTCTGTGCGGCTTCTGCGGTTGCGGGAGGAGCGCTTCCAGGGGCCTTTGGGGAGAGAATCCGAAAGCGGTTGACGACCACCTCGGTGCGGTAGTGGGTCTTCTCAGGATCGTCGCGATCGGGCCAGCTGGAATGCTTGAGGCGGCCGTCGATGAGCAGCAGCTGTCCCTTGTCGAGGACTTTCGCGGCGGATTCAGCGAGCGGTCCCCAGAAGACGAGGGAGTGCCACTGAGTGTCCTCTTTGCGCTGGCCTTCGCGGTCTTTCCAGGATCGATGGGTCGCGAGCTGGAGAGTGGCGACGGCCTGGTCGTTGGTGCGTCGCAGCTGGGGCGTGGCGCCGGCGTTACCGATGAGCATGACCTGGTTGAGCATGGGCTCTCCTAAAGTCCGTTTGCAATCTAGATACGATAGCAAACGGACCCTAGAAACGGAAGAGGCTTCTTCGACGACGTTCGTCGAGGCGGCGAGCGGACCGATTCGGGGCTTCGAAGAGGAGGGAGAGACTCGCGGCGCCGAGGAGGCGTCAACCGCCCAGGCGCCTGTTCTTCTTCTCTGAGCGCGCGCCACACGATGGCCAGGGCGCGGCGAGCGAGCGTAGTGAGCGGGGGAATGTCGTGTGGCGCGCGCTTCCGGATTTCTGAGGCTTCCGGAACCCGCTGCGGCCGAGTTCCCCCCAAGCCCTCAAGCGACGGCCTTCGGCCGACGGTCTTTCGTGGGGAGACGTCGACCTCCTTCACGTCCAGTGTGACGCGGACGCAATCGGCGCTGTCAAGGATCGCGCAAAGCGCGACCGCAGCAGACCGCGGCTTCGTCCTGGACAGCGCCGCTGCCCCGCGTCCTGCGGGTGGTGGGGCGGCTCCGGAGGAAGGCCGACGACTCCCCGAGGGGGCCAGCCCCCTGCCACCCCCGGGGGGCTCTCCAAAGGAATGGGCAGGCGAGGCCGTCAGATGACTCGCGCGCCTGATCAGTTCGCGCTCAAACGCCTTCGTCCCCAGCGAAGCGCTTCGCGAAGTCGATCAACCCCGGCTTGCGCGCCGGTCAGACCTTCGCGGCGGGTCACCAGCGCGATCTCGAACGGCAAGGCCAGCCGACAGAAACCGGCAGCATCAAAGAGGCGAGCTACGAGGAAGGGATGGCCTCGAGCTCGATGCGCAGCGCCTGGAGCTGGGCCACCTTCTGCGTCTCGTCTGCCTCGAGGAGACCTTCGACGGCGTCGAGGAGTCTCAGCGCAGCCGAGGGCGTGTCGCCGCCGGCCGCCGTCAAGAGCGAGATCGCACCCGCCAGCGTGGGCGTGTGATCGAGCGCGGTGGCCTCGAGGCCGAGTGCTACAGCGATGGTGCGCCGGTCTGTCTGCCGCTTCAAGAAGGCATCGACGTAGTCGATCAAGCGGCCCCGCAGGTCCTGAGGCAGGCTGGCTTCGTCGAAGCCGGCAAAGGCGCCGGAAGCCTCGAACTCGTCGATCACCTCTCGCAGCAGTTGAAGGTGAGAAGCCTGCGGCCCGACGACCTCCCGCACGAAGTGCTTCATCTCCTGGACGAGCGCCTCCTCAGGCGAGGCCATAGGCCGCCAGACGATGCGCCGTGGGCCCTTCTTCTCGGGGTCCAGATAGCCCTTGGCCGCGATGCGACGCAGCATCGTCTGGACGTAGCGGTAGTCCAGGAACAGGTCCCGCTGCACCTCGCGCACGACTTCGCCCGTCGTCGGAGCCGGTTCCAGGCGCCAGCAAGCCCGCATGACCGGCCACTCCCCTGCGGAGAGGCGCTCGCGCCGAGGAGGTTCGGGGGAGCGAATCATCTGCTTTTTGGCAGTTGCCGCCATTTCATCTGTGCCTTTGAGTGCCTTTGACCCGAGATTTTTCTCGATCTGACAAGATTCTACTACAGATCATCGGACAAGCATAGACCTAAGATTTTTTCAGAGATTCTTCCTCCCACGATAGAAAGACCTCTGAAGGCAGACCGGCCTCAAAGCCGTCTCCGCGTGCCTCGGAGAGCCGGTGCCTACCTATTAAATGCTGATTGGAAACGGCTTAGGCGACGACTAGTCGGTCGTCGGCAACGGCTCCGAGACCTCCAGGCAGAGGCGGACAAGCCGGTGGACCGACCCTGCCTTCAGGTAGATTTCCGGCATGTCAGCCAGAATCGTGGCAGCTGCGCTGGCTTCTCGAGCCGTGTCTCGTCGCCCAGATTCACTGGAGAATAGAGATTCAGCCGCCGCCACCCTTCGTGAGATCGCCGCTCTCCCGGTGCCTGCCTCGAGGGATGCACGAGCGGAGCGGAGCACCTCACGGGCTTGCTCAGGATTTCTGCGAAGAAGATGAAGCTCGCTGAGATTGGCCGCGGCCGTGGCGTGCAGGTCGGCCACCCACTCGGGATCATAGTCGTCTGGGTCGAGGGCGTCTGCGACGGTGAGAGCGAGCTCGCCGAGCTCGAGCGCGGAGGACAGCGCATGGGGACGAGCCTGAGAAGATTGCTCGAGGAGGAGCTGGCACAGGCCCCACTGGTGAAACACGCAGTCGCGGCAAGCTTGATCGAGGCGGCGCTCATGCGACTGCGTCCGCTCAAACAGGCGACCCATGAGGTGAAAGCGGGTGAGATACTCAGGACCGACGCGAGCGTCCCAGTGATCGAGGGCGCCGGTCCAGTGAGCGAGAGTGGCAAGCGCGTCGAAGCAGACGCTGCAGGAGCGAAGGCGCCGCGACATCTCGTGGAGGCGCTCATCGTCCGCTTCGGCCAGATCGGAAGCCAGAGCGATCGGTGTCAAATGGGCGTGCCGAACGTTGGCTTTCAAGGGATCGCTTCCCTCGGCTGGCAGGCAGGCGCCGGCGTCATCGGCAAAGACCGGCAGTGACGGGGCTGGGTGGACACTTTTGTCTTGTAGAAGAAGTTACCTAGCATTCAATAGAAAGCTATATCATAGCGAATCGACTCCCGCAAGCGAGCCGAAGGCTGAGAGGAAAAGTACAAGGCCAGTCCGCTCTCGGGGCGAGTCGACGGCGCGACCGGGAGAAGATTCTGCCCGGGGATGGAATCGGTGGTGCGGCCGACAAGAGTCTTTGTCAAAGATCGAGGACAGATCGGTCACATCTACGCCCGAGAAATCCGGAGGAGAGGGCCTTGTGTGCCTGAAAACGCTGCCGCCACCCCCGCGGCCAGCGCACCTGAGTCGACCAGCAACAGCCGATCAGGCGCCACTCGGCCGCTCCCGACCCGTGGTCTTCTGGGACCGCTGGCCAAGCCGGTACTCTTACGAAATCCGACCGGAATGGACATTTCTGTCCCATGGTAGGGAGCCGGGCAGTTGACGGGCGGCGGACGATCGAGGCACTCTCCAAGGTACCCGATCGCGGGTACCTCACCGGGGGACCCCAGGCTGGCGGTGACGTGGCCCAGCCGCGTCACCGTCGTGTTCGAAGGAGAAATCGCATGTCGCTACCAGCGCCAGAGATCCTCCAACTCCAGATCGGCAAAGCGCTCAGGCGTCTTCGCAAACGCCGCGGCCTGACGAGCGTGGAAGTCGCTCGACGGCTGGGGATGAAGCGCTCGTCCTCTGGCCAGATCTGCCGCTGGGAGCGCGGGGCATGCTCGCCTCGTTTCGATGCGGTTTGGCGTTATGTGGACGCTGTCGGCGCCTCGCTCTCGGAGCTGGTCGGGGAGCTGGTGCCGACCAAGGCCAGCCCGCGTCTGATGGAGATCGCCGACGAGCTCGAAAAGTTGGCCGGAGAGGCGCCGCGACGGAGTCGCCCCGGTCGGCTCAGAGCGAGGCGGTAACGGTCGAGATCGTCATCGCCCGATTGATTCCCTGAAGCGGGGGCCTGCGGGATTGCCACCCAAGCGGTCGCCGCTCACCAGGCTCCCCGGCGGCCGAGCGACACCCAGCGGCCTGCACCGCCGAGGACCAGGTGGTCGATCAACCGCACGCCGAGCAGATCGCCGGCCTCGGCCAGCCGGCGTGTGAAGGCCAGGTCCTCGGCACTCGGCGTCGGGTCGCCCGAGGGATGGGTGTGGAAGAGGATGAAGCCGTTGGCGCTCGAGAGCAGTCCCTGCTTGAGGATGACCCGGGGTTCGACCGCGGCCCGGCTGAGCGTGCCGCGGTAGACGTCGCCTTCGCCGATCAGACGGTTGCGCACGTCGAGGTAGAGCGCCCCCATGACCTCCTGGTCGGTGTTGCCGTAGCGCAGCATGAGGTAGCGCGCGACGACATCTGGACTGTCGAGGAGATCGCGCCGGGGCATCCGAGCGCGGGCCAGGCGCCGGCCCAGCTCGACGGAGGCTAGAATCGCGGCGCGCCGTGCCGGCCCGAGGCCCGGACGCTCGAGCTCGCTGCCGTGGGTGCGCAGCAGACCGCCCAAGCCCCCGACGTCGACCAGCAGGTGCTGCGCCAGCTCCGTGGCTTCGAGGCTCGGCCCACCGCGCAGCAGGAGCCCGAGCAGCTCGGCGTCGCTCAGGGCGGCGGCACCCGTGCGCAGGATGCGCTGCCGCGGCTGATCTTCGATCGGCAGGTTGCGCGGCGGGGCCACCCGCCGCGAGGCGGGAAACGGAAGCAGGGACGGCTGCGAATTCGTCGAGGGCATCGGTCGTCTTCCTCAAGGGTTGTTTTTGTTGACCTTTCGCCCCGAAATCAAGGTCAACAAAAACAACCTTCAGAATGGTTTCGCAGTGCTCTCACCACCCGTCCGCCGCCGTTCGTCTCGGAGAATTCCTCTCCGAAATCCTCCGGCGCCCTCTTGCCCGTCCGCTACATGAAGAGTGCGCGAGCACTGATGCGAGCGACATCGAAAAAACCTTTCCGAGAGATCCCTCTCCGGTCAGCTCGATTCAGATACAGCCGGCTGTGCCCGACGCCAGGCGGCAAAGAGAAAGGCCCCGCGCTGGGGGCCTCGCGAGAGCCCGGCGGCCCGCGCCGCTGCTACCTGAGCTGGAGGATCCGGAAGCTGGAGAGCTCGATCTGCTCGAGCGTCCATCCGTCCCGGGTCTCGAAGGACGTCCGGCAGCCGGTGATCTCGACCTTCGAGCCCTTGCGGGCGATGCGCACGCCGAGGTGCTCCAGGCGGTCGACGTTCCAGACGACGACGCGGTGCCAGGTGGTGATCCGCTCTTTGCCGACCCAGCTGTGGGTAGCGAGCGAGAGGACGGCGTAGGCTCTCGCGGGGACGGTGACGTCGTACTCCGCGGGCTCCTCAGCGATGTCGTCGGCGCGGTCGGGGTGCCGGAGGCCGGCAT
>JAAELT010000633.1 GCA_024226315.1 bacterium
ACCACCATCTCTGCCACTTGGAACTCTGGCCCTGCACTCCAATGGACCTCGAGATCGCCACCACCTATGCCCGCCGCTCAACCTCCATGCGTGCACAAATCTAATTGTCGTTGATGCACAAAAGTAGTTGACATCCAGCAGTTGCGCAGATCGACCACATAGGAATTGAGCTCCTCTTGAGCGTCGTCCCGCAACTGGCGGAACTTCCTCAACAGGGTCTTCTGGTCGCGGTGATCGCGATCGCTCGCGATCAGGAAATCGCGGGCGGTGCGCAGCACCTCGGCCAGCTGGCCCAGCAGCGGCTCCAGCACCTCCGGCAGGGTCGCGGGCAGCAGCCGGCCGAAGGGTCCGTTGAGGATCTCCACCAGCCGCGGCCCGTGGGTGGCCAGCGCCCACAGCACCACCCGGCACGAGGCCAGGCGCAGCATGAGCATCCTCGAGGGCAGGTTGACGGTTTGGTTTGACATGGCTTTCACCTCCTTTCTCGTGGGCCCCAACGGTCAGAGCCCCGTGCGGTGTCCCGGAATGCCGATGGCTCGGCTCCCCAGGCAAGACCCGCCCCGCCGCGAGGGCGGGGCGGGAAGATGAACTACTCGTCGCCGAGCAGGGTCTTCTGCTTCTGACCGTTGCCGATCTCGCGATCCATGGCCTGGGCGAAGACGACGTCCTCCTCGGTGAGACCACCGTCGGTGGTGGCGGTCACGTAGAGCAGGTTGCGACGGATGTCGATTTCCGGCGCCACGCAGCACACGTCGGCGATGTCGCCGATCTCCCGCACCATTTCGCACGCCTCGCGGTGGTCGGCGAGCTCATAGGCGGTCCAAATCGCAGACGGCTCCTCCTCTCCGAAGCCGCTGGCATTCGGCTCCTTCTCCAGCACCCAGCCCTCGAGCTGGGCCACGCCTTGTACGACTGAAGGTTTCATGACTTTCTCCTTTCTCCGATTTTTTGGAGGATCGGGAACCTCTCTTTTTTCGTCGCATCGCCTGGGCGTTCGGGTGCACCTCGGCCGTTCGCCGATCCCGGAATCGGCCGCTATTTGCGAATGCTTCGACTCGCGACGTGGAGAAAATATTGAAGTAGAGAGATCGGTCTTTCAACGGCGCGGCGTGCCTATTTCTCTAAAAAAGAGACTCGGAATCGGCACAAGGCGCCTAATCCGTGCCTGAGATCGCAAATAAGAGAGCGCAATCTGCGCAAAGAGAGATGCCCGAGCCCCGTCGGGTTCTCTCGAGGGAGAGACGGTTACGAGGCCGTCCGAGGCTTCGAGGAGGGGCTCGTAGCCCGGTGGGGATGGGCCGGGGCGGCGCTACGAGCCCGGGCGGGCTCGGCCGGCGGCCAGTCTGTAGAGCTCGAGGAAGGAGTCGAGCAGGGACCGGAGCCTGGCGTCGCGCCGGTCGCGGGCGTCTCGGTCGTCGTCGTGGAGATCGACGATCGCGCGGCGCTGGCGGTTGAGGGCCACCACGTCGTGCGGGTCGAGGCCGGTGAGGTCGAGGGCCCGGACGGCCTCGACCTGCTCGTCGACGCCGGGCTCGTCATATCGGCCCGCGGACTCTCGCACCTCGCCGGGCTGGCCGGCGATCGCGAACCTGGAGGCCGCGAACTCTTCGGTCAGCACGTGGCCGAGCAGCCAGCCCAGCTGCTCCAGGTCGAGGCCGGCGCCCTTGCGCGCCAGGTCGGGCAGATTGTTCATCGGCACGTTGATCCCGCGGCGGTATCGGCTGAGGGCGTTGTCGCTGATGCCCGCTTTCTTGCCGAGCTCGGCCTGGGTGCTGGCGCCGGATTGCCGGATCAGGAGATCGAGGAGCTTCGGCATGATCCGGTGGAGGATGTCGTTGACCGTGGCCATCGCCGGATCACTAGCACACGGCCTGGCGCCGCTCAATCGGCGCGATATGCCTATACCGCCGGGCCGAGCGGCCTGACCCGGGCGGGCCGGCCCACATAAACGTTTATTTCCCGGGCACGAGGTTGCCCCTTGCGGCGTAGGCACGAGATGCCTATTCGCCGGCTGTGGCCGAAACGTTTTTCTCGCCGGAGGCCGGAATCAGAGCGCCGGGCAGGGCGCCAGCCGGCTGGCCGCCTGCTTGAGCGCCGCCGCGGCCTCGGGGATCATCTCGCGGGCGGCCGCGGCCAGGGCGCGGAGCGGGCCGGTGAGGGCGTGGCCGGCCGTGATCACCTCCGCCGCCTCGCCGCAGATCAAGCGCACCGCCGGCGGCTCGGGCGAGACCTCCGCCATGTCGCCCACGATGGCGGCCAACTCGGGCGCGGCCTTCAGCGCCACCAACGACCGCCGGGCGATGTCGAGCGCCTGCCAGGCTTCGCGACGATTGCCGAGCCGCTTGTGGATCAAGCCGCGGGTCCACCACAGCTTGGCGCGTTGCATCTTGTGGCGGTCTTTGAGGTGAGGGTGCAGCTCGTCGCAGAGCTTGAGGGCCTTGCGGGCCTCCTCGTCGGTGCCTTTGGCCAAAGCGGTCGTGTAGTTGTGAATGGCGTTGCTATATCTGTTGTCGTCAGGAGACGTCGCCGCGAGGCATCGCTCTAGTTCGCGGGTCGCGGCTCGGTACTCTCCTCGGTTGTACAACGCGATTCCGAGCGCCTCCAGAGCGCGTGCGCGCTCGACGCCAGCAGTCATCCGGAGGGCCGCCTGCGCATCGATAACGGCTTCGCGAAGTCGCCCCTGGTAGATCGCGATGATCGCGCGTCGGCGAATGAGGTCGCCTTTCATTTCCTCCGGAGCCGCTTCAAGGGCGATCTCGATTGCCCGACTTGCGTGCGCTGGGCGATTGCAGAACCGCAAGGCCGAAGCAAGCCTCGCAAAGCTCCAAGCTCTGGCCTCACTCGACCCGAGGCGATATGCGATGCGGCAGCACAACCTCGCTACGCTCAGACTGTCGCCGTCACCATTTGTCACCTTGTCGTCCACGAGCCGGCAGAGGCGCTTGAGGATGTGGGGGCTCACATGGTGCTTGCCCAAACCTGGCGACTGGCCGCTTGCTAGTTCGCGGGCAAGGCGTTCAGATCTCCGTTGAGGGGCCATTGAGCTAGATCTTACACAGAAATAGGGGGGCGAAAAGCCCCCCGTGATCCGCTAAAGAAAAGCTACCCGTCCGAGACGATCAACGGGCCCATTCCCGCACGTACGCTGGTCTTGGTCTTCACGGCCGAAACCCTCCGTCGCTCTCACCCTCTGGCGACATTGCCGTTGTCGGAGCGTTGGGCCAAGAATACAGGGGTCCCAACGAATCGACCGACCGGTCGGTTGATTCAATCAAGGTGTTTCGCAAATGGATCCCGTGAAACTACTGTTCTCCACGAACGCAGAAACCGCTCCTTTTCTTCGCGCCTTGCCGCGCACCCTTCAACCGCGGAGGACCGACCATGAACCGACCCGCAGAACCCCCCGAACCCGAGCCCCTCACCCTCCTCGAAGTCGCCCTGCTGGTGGAAGGCCACGAGATCCCACCCGCGAGCCGGCGCCGCCTCCGCCGCTTCCACCGCGCCGACCCGCGGCTGAAAGAGCCGCTCGGCGAGCTCGAGAGCCTGGCCGTCGACGCCGGCGTCGACGATCTCGTGGACGGACTGTTCTACAACCGGGAGGTCGATCGCCTGCTCGACGCCGGCGACTGGGCACACCCCGCCGAGGTGCTCGACCCGCACGGCGACGTCGGCATCTCCTACCCCGAGCTGCTGGCCGTCGCCGACGCTCGGGCCCGGCGCACGGGGGACGACCAGCGCGTCGCCGAAGTGCGCGAGAAGCTCGCCCGCACCGTGGCCGAGCGGGCGACGAAAGACGATCTGGTGCGCAAGATCCTGGAGCCCGTGCTGGGCCTGGACCGGGAAGAGGTCAAGCGCCTGTTCAGCCAGGCCCTGGTCGAGCTGTGGAGCGTACGGCACGGGGGTGAGGGCTCATGACCGCCGACAAACGCGGCACACCCGCCGAGATCCGGGTACGAATGCTCGTCGACCTCGATCAGATCCGGGACCACGAGCTGCTCGCCCTGGTGCTCATCACCGGCAGCAGACGCGGCCGGCGCGGTGATCTTCCCCGGAAGAGCTGGAGCTGCGTGGAGCTCGCCCAGACGCTGATGGCCGACGCCGGCGGCACGCTGATCGACCTGGTGCGCAAGACCCGCGACGAAAAGCTCGACCTCTCGATGTACAGCATCGGCCGCTCGATCGGCGCCCACCTGATCGCCTGCGTGGAGCTGGCCGACCGCTGGCACCGCGGCTTCGACGGCCCGGGTGACGGCCACCTGCGCACCGAGGACAGGTCGGAGCTGCTCGAACGCGTGTTCCGGCGGCAGGGCCGGGTCTCCGAAGGACGGCTCCTCTCGATCATTTTGGGCGTCACGCACCCGGGCTCGGAGAGCGCGCGCTGCCTGCTCGACGCTTTCGGCAGTCCTCACGAACTGATGACCTCTCTGACCCTCGACGGTTTCGAGACGCTGCGCAAGAACGAGCGCCCCCACATGCGGCTGGCGGGCACCCGGTGCGATCTCGACCTCGGCGTCGGCTGCCGCCTGGTGGCGGGCGTCGAGCTGGCGCGCCGCTACAAGGCGCAGGCGGGCAGGAAGCCCCTGCGGATCGACGTGGGCGCGCTGGGGCTCTCCTCGCCCGAGCTGCTGCGGCTGCTCGATCCCGGCAGCACCGGCGACCGGGAAGAGCGCGAGAGCCTCATCGAGGTGCTGCGCTCCCACCCGGCGCTTGCCAACGACTTCGCCCGGCTCGACGCGCTGGCCCGCGACGCGCGGACCGCGAGCTACGCCGAGGCGATCGAGCTGCATCAGATGTTCGAGCAATTGCGCAAGCGCCAGACCTGGGCGACCCCGGTGGACGTGCTGGGCGACCGGGTGCCGTATCGTGGCCTGCTGGCGATCACAGCCGCGCGCATCGAGCGCTCGAAGAACACGCCCAGACGCCTGCTGCAGCTCCAGGACCGACTGCAGCGAGCGGAGGAGGAGGCGATAGGACCGCCGCTCGAGGCGTTCGTCGATTCCCTGGTGGCGCTCGAGATCTCGGAATCGGGAGCCCGCAGAGCGCTCGAAGCCACCCGGCAGCGCCATGAGGCCGGCGTCGGAGGAACCGAGGCCGCGGCGCCGGGGCGAGCACCATGACCCGGGAGAGCCCGATGGGTGAGGCCGGGGTACGTCGCCTTCGTGAGCTGCAGGAAGACCGGGATCGCGTGACCGCCCGGCAAACGGCGTGGCCGGAAGACTCGCCACTGTCGGAGGCGGAGCTGCGCGAAGTGCTCGAAACCGCGCGGTCGACGTTGGTGGCGACTCATCGACACATGGAGGATCTCTTCGCGTGCCTCCCCATGCCGGCCGACTACGACGAGAACCGGGAGCTCTCCTACGACTATCCCCGGACCATCTACTTCGGGCTGCACACCGCTGTCTTCTACCTCATGGAGCTGTTCGACGCGGAAACCCACGACGGCTTCATCCGGCGGGTTCTCGAGGCGACGCCGGAAAGCTTGTGGAAGGAGTGGGCCGAGTTGCGGCCTCGGCTTGGGTCGAGGACGACCGGGTACGGCTGACCGATGTCCCCGGCCGACCGATGTCCCTGGCACCCTGGCTGGTGGCGCAGGTATCGGCAAACGGAGCCTCACCCGAGCCGGGATGTGGGTCGACGGTGAGCCTATCCAACCCATCATCGCTGGCGGCCTCCTCGAGCGTGGTACGATAAATGGTGGAAACGCGTCCTGCCCGGGATGCCAAAGGGAGGCAAAGCTGGTGACTCGCGGAATCGAACAAGCCATCCTCGAACTGAGAAAAGAGCCCGAGAAACCTGTCGTAGCGGAGGTTGATGGTCTGGTAATCGAGCTGCGCTACCAGGGAGAACGCACCGCGGACGACATCTTCGATGAAGTCGGCGCTTGGGAAGGGGAGACCGCCGAGGAGGTCCGAGAGCTGATTCACAGCAGCCGCGTCGATTCCCAGGATCCTCCGGCGTTTTGATCTACCTGCTCGACGCGAACACGGTGATCGCCCGGCTGAACGGCGACCTGCGGGTGGCCACGCAGCTCAAACGGCTGAAAACCGAAGATGTAGCCCTGTGCTCCCCGGTTCTCGCCGAGCTCGAATACGGGGCCTGGTACTCGCAGCGCAGAGAGGAGAACCTCGAAAAACTGCACCGGCTGGCGAGCGGGATGCGATTCGAGCCCTTCGGCTTTGGCGCCTCAAGGCATTTTGGGCGGCTCAAGGCGACCCTACGGCGTCAGGGAATCAACAAGACCGATTTCGATCTGGCTATTGCCGCGATCGCGCTGGATCTTGGAGCCATCGTGGTTTCAGATGACCACGCTTTCCACGATGGTTCTATTGAGGACCTCCAGGTCGAAAACTGGCTGGACGAAGCCGACTTTCAGACCTCCTCCGAGTCGACTTAGTCGTCGCCGAGCCTGACCGACTTCCAGCCTGACCGACTTCCCCAGCCTGACCGACTTCCCTGGCACGCCGGTCCGGACACGCCGGTCCGGAGCGACACCCATGTCTGGGTCTTTCTTCGTGACCGAGGTGACCGAGGAGGGTGGCACCCCGTCTGGTCGGTTCGGATCCGCGAGGCGCGCCGGGGCGGCCGTCGTCAACCTTCCGGCGCTCTCTGCCCAACCAGCCGAGCTGCCTGGCGCCGGAGCCGGTCCCGGCGCGCGACCTCCGCGCGGAAGGCCGGGTCGAGGGTCTCCTCGTCCACGCTCAGCACCGCGTCGGGCGCGGCGCCGTGGTGAATCACGGCGTCGAGCAGGTCGCCGAGCAGCACACCCGAGTAGGCGTGGCCTTCGAAGAAAGCCGCGCCGGCGGGCTTGCCGGCATGCGCGGTTCCGGTGATCGGCACCAGGGCGGGCCTCGGGCCGAGGCCCAGGAGGACCCGCCCCTCCCGGGCGCCGTCCTCGCCGCTGAACCCGAAGGCTGACCACACCCGGCGCCTCTGAGCCGCGCCCAGCGCCGCCACGGCGCTCGCGCCCTGTTTCTCGCAGTGAAACGAGCCGAAGATCGTCAGCCCCTTCAGCCCGGGCTTGAGCACCTCGCGCTCGAACAGCTCGCGCAGATGGCGTTCCCGATCGAGCCACGGCAGGAGGTCTTCGGCGGTGGCGACCTCCTTCCACGGGATCGGCACCGCGCCGCCGACCACTCGCACGCGCCGTGCCCGCGGCACCCCGAGGTTGACCCGCCGGACGGTTCGCAGGAGCTCCTCGTACATGGGCATCTCCCACATCACGCCACGGCCGGCGTCTCGCCAGATCGGCCGCAGAGCCTCGCGGGACATCTCCTCACCGTCGACCACGAACCGGTCGAGCAGCCGGTGATGGACGCCGCTGGCGCCCTCCATGACGATGACGTCCACGGTGTCGACGAATCCGGGATGCTCGACGACAGCCGTGCGTAGCGCGGCATCGGCCATGCTGCCGTGGTTCTCCCCGAGGCAGACGAGATCGGCGTCGTCCCAGGTGGCGAGGATGCCCGCGGCGACCTCGGTGAGGCCTGCCTTCGGCGCGGGCGGTGGGCCGCCCGCCTTCAGTGGCTGGAGCACCAGCATGAGGACGATGAGCGCTGGCAGGATCCTAGGGCTTCGAGTCGTCGGTGGCACGGGTGGAAGAGGATATCGACATGGTAGGCTTCGAGTGCCGGCCGAGTCTTCCAAGCCGTAAGGAGATCTCATGCAACACCGCTATCAGACCAAAATAGACGAGCGCGGCCAGCTCCGGATCTCCCAGCTTCCCTTCCAGCCCGGCGACGAGGTCGAGGTCATCGTCCGCCCGCGCCGGCCACGGTCGGATTCGGGGAGTCGGTATCCGTTGCGCGGCCTGCCCTACCGCTACGATCGCCCCACGGACCCGGTTGCCGAGGACGATTGGGCCGTATTGAAGTGATCCTTCTCGACACCCACGTCTGGGTCTGGTGGGTCCTCGACAGCAAGAAGCTCAGCGCCGCTGAGGCGGAGCGTCTCGGCGAGGCGGAAGAGGAGGGTCTGGGCGTCAGTATCATGTCGTGCTGGGAGGTGGCGCGTGCGTGACCGAGGAGGGTGGCACCCCGTCTGGTCGGTGGCTGACCGAGGAGGGTGGCACCCGGGCGCAGCGGCAGGGAGGATGGCTGTCGTATCGCCAGCCTGACCCCGCTTCTATCCAACCCCAAACGGTGCCCCGCGAAGCTCCACCTCCACCAACCGTCCACCATAGCTCAAGGACGCTCGTGAGCGATCCCGGCCGCGCTCTGCTAGGGCACGGTAGGTCCCCTTCCGCAGCGGATACATCAGCGTCGCCCGCACCTGATCGGCATCAAACAGCGACGCGTAGGCCAACACCTGATGCAGATCGGCGCGATGGTGCTCGCGGGCATCTTCAGTGAAGCGGCGCCAGCCATGCTCATCGAGCTCAGCAAGATGCGCTTTGTACTTGGCGTCGACAACATGCACCTCGCGCCCCCGGGTGACGACAATGTCAGGCTCCAGATGGCCGAGGGAGCGATGAATGGGATCGCTCCACAATAGCGGGAAGACGGTCTGGCGCAGGCGTGCGACTTTGATCTGGCCTCCCGTCTTTGCGACTTCCTCCCGCACGATCCCCTCCACGTACGCCTCCCAAGCGCGATCGAGTGGCAAGTGCCAGGCCAAGCCGTCGAGCTCCCGGCCGCCACCGAGACCACGTTCATCGTAGACCCAAGAGATCGCTTGTATGCCGTGCTCCAGCACGTGCCCGATGAGCCGTTCCTGGTGCAACACTTGATCGAGCGCTCGCCGCGTAGGGGGCGCGGCCGTGGCGTCCGCGACCAGCTCTAGGAGCCGGCTCGCTTCTCCTGCCAGATGCTGCGCCATCGGATCGCCAACCCCGGTCTCGAGCAGGTTTCGGTAGACGCGCTCCAGCGTCCAGCGGATGAATCGCCGCAGCAGTGGGTCGGCAGCCAAGTCTGGAAAACGGCAGGGCAGCTGATGCCAACGCCCACGGGCCAGCGACTCATGCCGATACCGGTGCCACAGGATACGCCCGCGCGGGCGCTGCAACACTTCCTCGGCATCCCGGTAGCCTCGCCGCATCGACGCGAGCAGTTCGCCGAGCCGATGGAGGACTGGACCGGCGATCACCCAGGGTGGGACTTCTCGGCCGCTCCCGGGCACCAGGGGCATCTCGATCAGCTCCGGCGCCGCCGTCCAACCGGTGGTGTGCAGCACTCTGCCGACGCCTGCCCAGCCGAATCGCGGTTTGACGATCAAGCCACCTACCACCCGCTCCGCTTGCGGCGAGCGCAACGGGATCGCGCCCGCTCGTCCGCCCGGCTGAAGGCGAACCTGAACCCCGTCCTCACCCGCCCCGAGCAGCGGTCTGACGTCGAGCATCTCCAAGGCGCGTTCGTTGGTGCGCAGAAACGACTCAGCGAACGCGCCCCAACCACCGCCGCGTTCCGCCACGGCAAAGTCCTTGGGGCGTAAGAGCACCGGCCGGCCATGATCGGTCGCCACATAGAGCGGCTTCTGTTGTGGTGCCTTGCCGCCGCGGCGTCTACGTCGCCGCGGGCTCTTGCCTCGGCTGGCTCGTGCCGGCCTAGCCGCCATGGCCTTCGACGAGGTCTTCGATCGAGTCACGCACGGCGTGAAGTTCGGTGGTGGCGGGTCCCAGCAGCCCCTGCTGTAGATATTCGTCGAGCAGCGGGATCAGGTCATAGCGGAACCGGTCGTTGAGCTCAGTGTCATCTTTCGCCAGGTAGTAAGCATGGCCGGGCATCAGGCTGAGCCCGTCACCGGGAGCGTACTCGACGAAAACGTCCGTGATCTGGTCGAAGACGGCGAGTGCGCGAGGCGGAGCCAATCGGGCGACGACGGTTCTGTCTGGATGCATCGTCACGAACGCGAACCGGCGGCGCACGGCAAGATCGATGTTGGCGATGCTGCGATCCGCCGTGTTCATCGTCGCGAGCACGTACAGATTCTCTGGCAGCTTGAGCGTTGAGCTACCGTTCATCTTGTGCGGCAGCGTCACCTCTCGAGCGTTCTCGCCGCCCACCTCCCCCGGCTCGAAAAGGTAAATCGCCTCGCCGAGTACCTTGCCCAGGTCAGAGCGATTCACTTCGTCGATGACGAGGAGGCTCGGCCCCTCTTGGGCGCGCTCGACCGCCTGCAAGAGCCATCCTCCCTGCACGTCGAAGCGCAAATCGCCACTCTGGGCGTCTGGCGTGAGCCCGATGACAAAGTCTTCGTAAGTGACGGCGGGGTGGAACTGAACGGTGAGCCCGCGACCATCAAACTTCGTCTGCTGAATCTCGTTGGCCAGACGGGTCTTTCCGGTGCCTGGCGGCCCCTGGAGAATCACGAAGCGACGCTCCCGGAGCAAGGCGTCGACGTGGTCTGCGTCGACAGCAGGGAAGAGATCCTCGCGTAGCGCAGCGTGCATCTCCTCGTACTCGCTCGTGTAGGCGGCGAGCGTCTGCCAGCCACGTTCATAGGCGTAGAGGTCGAGGAAGGCCTGCACAACCCTGCGCGCCGATTCCCCACCGGTCGGCACCCGCGCGGCGGCATAGATCTCCGTGCCATAGCGTTTGAAGGCCGCCTCGAAACCGGGGAAGCGGTCTTGCACGGTCTTCGGTACCTTCACCCCCAGCGATGCCGGATCGGGCTTGGTCCACGCTCCGACACCGTGACGCGCGAGGTAGCGGCGGAGCGCTGCCACCCGCCGCCGGTGCCCGGGGCGCATCAAGATGCCTTCGTCCGGTGCCAGACCGCGTGTCCCGACGACCAGGGTGATCAGGCTGCCGTTATCGGAAGATGGAAACCAGACGACGCTGGTGCCACCATACGGCCCGCTCGGTGGATTGTCGGGGTTGATCAGGCCCGCGTACGGGACTTTGCCGCCGCCCTCGCCGGCGAGTGCGTAGGCGTCGCGCTGGGCGGAGGGTTCGTGACGAGCTTTGTGGTAGCGGTCACCAAAGAGGGCGGTCATCAGTGGCTTGAAGCCGCCTTCGGGGCCGGGCAGGCCGGTGCGGATCGCTTCGGTCAGGTTGTGGAGTGCGTCCATGGTCTTCCGAGTATTGCATCCGGAGTACATCGGTTCCAGGGACCTCGGCCGCCTCGGGTTCGAGTTCCTCCGCCGCCGCGACCTTGACGAGTTCAACTTCTGACGGCGGCGGCCTTGGTGCCGGCCTTGGTGCCATGTACTTCGGTCACCGCCGCGAGCCGCGCGGCGGTGCGGCCGGCGGTGTGGGCCGCGGCGATCGCCACCGCGGCCCAGGCCGGTCACTTCACCGAAGAGTTGGCCACCGGCTTCCACCAGCGCCTGCCGGCGGCCTTCGACCTGCCGCCCATGTCGCTGGGCCTCTTCGTGGCCTTCAACCTGGCCTGGCTGGCGATCTGGGCGCTGAGCGCGTGGGGGCTGGCGCGCCGGAGCACCCTGGCGCTGTTCCCGCTGTGGTTCCTGGGGGTCGCGAGCGTCGCCAACGGGCTCCTCCATCCCCTCCTGGCACTCAGGGAAGGTGCGTACTTCCCCGGCCTGGCCACCTCACCCCTCATGGCCGCCGTCGGCGCCCTGCTGCTCGCCCGGCTCGCGCGCGTGACGGCGTGAGGAATCAACCCTCGGTTCGCCGACGGGTTTCGGCCCCTCGATGGATCGCGGCGCGTTCTTCACCCGCCCGCTCGATCTCCTCCGGCTCGAGCCACACCGTCTTGCCATCGCGCCACACCGGGAGCGGCAGACCCGCATCGACATGCGCCTTCCTGGCCTGCTGTGCCGCTCGACCCAGGGCCTCGTCGATCTCGGTGCCGTGCTCGAAGAGCCGTTCGATGTCTATTCGGCGCTCATTCTTCACTTGCTGTATCTCCCGGTGATAGTCGACCAGGAATCTTCATCTATTACGCTCTCGACTGTATCCCGCCTGCCACTGGCGATGAGCCGCGGCTCGGGAGCGCTGGCGTTGTCGTAGATGCGCCACGTGGTCGCGAGGGGGCGGTAGAGCAGGCTGGTACCCGCGCTGAATGTCGATCAGGATGTCGGTGTCGAGGAGGAGCACTGCAGCGCCTAGCCCCGGCTGCGGCGCTCGGCCTGCCGACGAAGCTCGCGGGCGTAGGCCCGGCTCTCCTCGATGTCGGGTCGCGACCCGATGACGCCCTCTTGGCGCCAGTAAGCGACGAGCTCCGCCCCGTTCTTCGGGATGGTCTCGGCCGAAACCGGCTCTTCGCCGAGGCGGCGCAGTGCAACTTCCTGGAGTGGCAGGCCAAGGCGAGTCGCCTCGGCGGCCAGCTTCCGCTCCAGGTCCTGGGACAATTCGAGGGTCAGTACCATCGTCGGTTCCTCTATCGGGCAAGCTCCGGCATTCGTTGGTGATCGAAGCCGGCGACCGGAACAGTCTACCATTAGACACCTCGCGTCCAGCCGGTATCCGATCAGCCGGGTAGAGGTGACCGAGTACGTGCTCGACGTCGGTGCCGTAACGACAATCGAGGTTCAGATCACGCCGGAGCCGTCTGTCCCAAGCTCTCTGAGCACCTCGTCGAGCGCTTCCAACTCCCCGGCCGCCACGGCCGAGGCCTCTTCCACCGCCCGGCGGATCTCGTCCCAGTCGACGCCCTCCAGGGCCTCGCTCACCTCGAGGCGGATCTCTTCCATGTCCACCGCTTCGACCTCGGCCTGGGCGTCCCGGATCTCTCGCTGGATCTCGTCCCAGTCGACCTCGGCGAGAGATTCGTGTACTTCGCGGCGGATCTCCTCGGCGTCGAGCTCCGCCATCGCTTCTTCGATCTCGGCGCGGATGGCCTCGCGGTCGATCTCGACCACGGTCGCCCGCGCGTCGGCCAACTGCTGGCGGATCTCGTCCCAGGGTACGGCCTCGAGTGCCGCGGCGACCTCGCGCTCGATCTCTCGGACGTCGACCTCGGCGAGGGCCTCCAGAGCGGCACGGTCTTCGGCGTCCTGCTCGTCGGCTTCCGGCAGCGCGTAGGCGGAAAGCGAGAACACGAGACCCAGAGTGAGCAGCGCGAGCACGAGGCGGAGTCTGGTCGAGGCCATGATCGATCCTCCTGATCCTGTTTTGCGGTGGCGGGCGAGCGCCTTCGAGAGGCCCTCCTGTTAGATAACGCTCGAATCGCGAGAAAGTTGCCCGGCTCGCGCGTGTGACGGCGTGACGTCGCGCCCGATTCCGCCGAAACGCCCGTTCCTGGACATTTTCACCCCCACGAGCACCTCTCGAACGCCCATTGTTCTTTCTGACCGTTCGGCAAGCCTGTGGGCGATCCGGAATCAGGGGCAGAAGCGGCCGACTCGTTATTGGCGATCCGCCAAGAGCCTCCCTTGCCGAACAGCGAGGCTTTGCCCGATCGCCATTGCCGTGCCTGACCGGCCGTTCGCGCTTTGACGAAACGCCATTGGTCTTTCTGACCGCTCGGCTGCGATGTGGCGATCCCCCATTTCGCTTCCTGGCCGCTCGAAACGGCTTTGGCGCTCGAGCAATAACGAGCAGGCTGCTCTTGCTCGTTATTCTTCCTGGTCGAAGAGCGCCGCGACCGGGCCGGCAAGCGAGTCGGCGTGGGCCAGGGCGGCGCCGGCCCGAACGGCGCGCCTTTCCACGCCGGCCAGAGAGCTGCCGGCCCGGACGTCACGTCGTCCGGCGACGCCCACAGACCTCGCTGGCCGTGCCACACGCCGTTCGACGCTGGCAGAAGGCTTCCGCTGCAACGACAACCTCATCGCGCTCGGACTCGGGATAGAGTTCCCCGATGCAGACCGATCCCCAATCCGACCCGCCCGCGGCCGGCCGGCGCCTTCACCCGCTGGCCGGTTGCGGCCTCTTCATCCTGGCGGCGGCGGTGCTGACGGTGCTCCTGCCCTTCGGGCGCACCCCTGACAAGATCTACGAAGACTCCGTGTCGAAGCCGCCCGCCACCTTGCCCGAGCTGCCGTATGGCGTCTGGGTCGGTGTCGGCAACCGGAGCCTCACCGAGCCGGGGATGTGGGTCGACGGTCAGGAGGGCGAAGACGAGACGCTGCGGCTGACTCTGCAGTCGCCTTGTGGCTGACCATCTCGCGGGGCGGCGTCACCGCGAGCCCTGCGGCGGTCCTAGCCGGTTGCCCTGAGCTCTTCCCGGAGAACCTTGCGCAGCGTCTTCTCATCCAGCGGCGTCGCCGACCTACCGAGGTATTCGCGCAGCGCCTGATTGATCATCGTCTGGTAGCCGGATCCCGCACGGTCGGCACGTTCACGAAAGGCCTCGAGAACATCGTCATCGAGGTAGATCGTAATCCGCGTCTTGCCCTTCTGGCGCAAGACCGGCCCCCGCTTGCCCTGGCTAAAGTCGTATTCCTTCTTCATATTGCCGCCGCTCCTTTCGCGTGGCGCGCCGTGCCGAGATGAGCCTGACCTCCTCGTCACGGTAGGTGTACACGACCACGAGAATACGTCCCAAGGCGTCGGTCCCGAGAGAGACATGGCGCCGTTCATCTACCGCGGTGAGATCCTCGACCGTGATGGCCGCCGGATCGAACAGCACCAACTCGGCGTCGGCCAATCGGATTCCGTGTTTGCCTAGATTCGCCGACGCCTTGGCCGGGTCCCACACGGCTTCCATGCAGACAATATACATATGCTTGAGTCACTGGTCAAGGTAGGCGTATCCACTGACGATTTCGCGGGGCGGCTCACCGCGAGCACCGCGTCGGTGCGGTCGGCGGTGTGGGCTGCGGCGATCGCCACCGCGGCTCAGGCCGGTCACTTCACCGAAGAGCTGACGACCGGCTTCCACCGGTGCCGGGGGACCGCGGCCTCGGCGTTCCACTTCTTGCCGAGTCGGTGGAGGCCGCCGGCCCCGCGCTCGAGCGGAGCGAGGCCGAGGAGCTCATCTACCAGTACCTGGCCCAGGACCTTCCGCTCCTGGTCGGAATGCGCCATCGCGCCGAATACCGGGCCGAGTTGAAGGCCGATCCGCCCCGGTTCGATGCGCGGGACCGCTACCACTTCAACCCTCCCGGCGGCCTGCTGGAATTCGAGTACGACGGCGAGCGCGGGGCGCTCATCGTGCGGGCGGCCATTCACCGGTATCGGGGCCGGCAGCAGGCCTTGCGCGCGCGCACGGCGCCCCGGGCGATGCTCTTGACCGGCCAAGGGCCTCGCGAGGCGTCAGTCTCGGGCAGTCGCGGTACCATGGGAAGGCACCTGGAGAAAGGAGACCTCGATGAGGATTCGCACGAGTCTGGCAGCCATTCTCGTTTCGGTTTCGATGACCGTGAGCGCCGCACCAGACGAAGGGTCCGTGCCGCCGGAGCTCGAAGCCTGGCGTGGTTGGGTTCTCGACGGGCAGGAACACCTTGGATGTCCGTTCTACGTGGCCGGCGCCCACGGCACTGCCGACCGCCATGTCTGTGCGTGGCCGGGCCCGCTCGAGCTCACGGCCACGGGTGAAGGCGCCCGTTTTTCGATTCGCTGGAAAACCTACGCCGAAACCTGGCTGCCCCTGCCCGGTGGGCCCGAGCACTGGCCCCTGAGGGTCGCGGTGGACGGTACCGAGGCCCCGGTGGTGGGCCACGGCGGCACCCCAGCGGTCTGGGTGGGCCGGGGCGATCACCGGATCAGCGGGCGCCTATCCTGGCAGCGCCGGCCCGAGGCCCTGCAAGTGCCTGCCATCATCGGCCGCATCAAGCTCCGCATCGACGGCGAAGCGGTCTTCCCTCTGCAGCGCACCGGCACCTCGCTTTGGCTCGGCCGCGCCGCCACCGACACCGGCGAGACCGACACCCTCGCCGTGGAGGTCTACCGACGGTTGTCCGACGGCATACCCGCCCTGCTCGAGACCCGCCTCCAACTCGATGTGTCCGGGCAAGGCCGCGAAGCCGCGCTCGGGCCAGCTCTCCCCCTTGGCTTCACTCCGGTTTCGATCGCTTCGGAGCTCCAGGCCGTGCTCGACGGTGACGGCCGGCTCCGCCTCCAGCTTCGCCCCGGTAAGTGGCAGGTGGTGGTGACGGCGCGCGCCACCGATCGACTCGCGGAGATCGAGCTCGCGCCACTCGAGGCGCCGTGGCCCGAGCGCGAGATCTGGAGCTACCAGGTCGCCCCCCGGCTCAGGATGACCGCTGCTTCCGGCGGGCTCGCCGTCGACCCCTCCCAGGTCAACGTGCCGCCGGAGTGGAGCCACCTTCCGGCCTTCAGCCTCCGGCCGAGCGACACCCTGCTGGTGGACGAGCGCAGTCGTGGGATGGCCGACGACTCGAATCGCCTGCACCTGGTCCGCCAGCTGTGGATCGACTTCGACAACCGCGGCATGACCGCCCGCGACCGGGTCAATGGGCGGATGGTCCGCGGCTTTCGTCTCGATGTGACTCCACCTCTGGCCCTCTCTCGAGCGCAGGCCGACGGCAGCCCGCTGCTCGTCACGTCGAGCCCGAAGGCAGGCCTCACCGGCGTCGAGATCCGCAACCCGGCGGTGGCCCTCGAGGCGACTTCGCGCCTCGAGGTCGAGGGCGGCGCGATTCCCGTCACCGGTTGGTCCGAGAGCTTCGAGTCGGTCACAACCACTCTCCACTTACCGCCCGGGCGGGAGTTGGTCGCGGCCCTCGGCGCCGACTCCAGTCCACAGAGTTGGTTCAGCCTCTGGAGCCTGCTCGACGTCTTCCTGCTGTTGATCCTGACGTTGCTCGCCAACCGCCTGCTCGGCCGCCGATGGGCGCTGGCGATGGCCGCCTTCCTGGCTCTCAGCTACCACGAGTCCGTCGGCCCTCTGTGGCTGCTCCTGATCGTCGTCAGCCTGATCCTGGTCCGCCGAGCCTTGCCCGCGGGCCGCCTCGCACGGGTCGTGCAGAGCTGCACCTATCTGGCGATCCTGGCCCTCGCCCTCGTCGTCCTGCCCTTCGTGGCCGATGAGCTGCGCCTCGCCTTCTACCCCCAGCTCGAACGACAACAGGTTGGGGCCTGGACCGACCGCGGCAGCTCGTTCGGCCGCGGCTCCGCACCGGCGGCCGCAGCCGCGATCGGTCAAGTCATGGAGAAGGTGGCGGAACAGCAAGAAGTGGGCATGGACGACCCGCGCAGCCCGGCACCCCAGAAGAAAGCGGCCCGGCGCCTGGAGCGCTATTCCGCCTCCAACGTCTTCCAGTCTGGCGGCGGAGAACCGGCGTGGGGCTGGCGGCAGGCCCGGCTGTCTTGGTCCGGACCGGTCCTGCCCGACCAGCAGGTGCGCCTTCTCATCACCCCGGCGTGGCTCACCCGCCTGCTCAGAGTCCTCATGGTCGCGCTCCTGGCCGCGCTCCTCACCCGGGTCCTGAGGACCCTGCGCTGGCGGCATGTCGAGCCCGGCTCAGGTAGCGGCGTCGCTTTCTCGGCGATTCTCGCGGTGGCTCTTCTGACCAGCCTCGGGTCGGCAACCGCCAACGCCCAATCGACCCCCGACCCGGCACTGCTGACAGAGCTCGGACAGCGCCTGGCGCGGGCACCGGAGTGCGTCCCCGAATGTGGTCATCTCGAGCTGGCCGAGGTGACGGCCACGGATCGTCGCCTGGAGGTGTTTCTCACCGTGCACGCGGCGGCCCTGGTGGCCGTGCCCATGCCCTCGGGCCCGGCGGCCTGGGATCTTCACGAGGTCGAGGTCGACGGCCGCCCGCGGGACCCGGCCCTGGCATCCGCGGGCCATCTCTGGCTGGCCCTCACCCGCGGCGTACACCGGATCCGACTCTCTGGGCCGCTGGCGGCGGTGGACTCCGCCGAGCTCGCCTTCCCCATGGCTCCCGCACGAGTCTCGGCTCAGGCCGTGGGCTGGGACGTGAGCGGGCTGCGCGAGACGAAGCTCGTCACCGATATCCTGAGCCTCGTCCGGGTGCGAACCAGCGCCGGCAGCCGGAGCTCGGAGGTGGTCGCGATGAAGGTGCCCCCCTTCGTGCGGGTGGAGCGCACCCTCGACCTCGACCTCGACTGGACCGTGACCACCACCGTCTCCCGGCTCGCGCCGACCGCCGGCAGCCTCGCGGTCGAAGTGCCGCTCCTGGCCGCGGAAAGCGTGCTCAGCCCTGGCTTCGAGGCCGCCGACGGCGCGGTCACTGCCGCCCTGCCGGCGGGGCTGAACGCCATCAGCTGGCAGTCACGGCTCGAACGCTTCGGCAGCCTCGAGATCTCGGCACCCGACCTCGAGCAGCGGGCCGAGGTGTGGCGAGTCGTGGTCTCCCCGCAGTGGAGCGCCGACTTTTCGGGACTCCCTCCCTCCCTGTCGGACCACAGCGACGAGTTCTGGGTGCACGAGTTTCATCCCCTCCCTTCGGAGAGCCTGCGCATCACGATCGGCCAGCCCGAGCCGGTGGCCGGACCGACTCTCGCCATCGACGAGGCCACCCTCACCACCGAGGCCGGGCGCCGGGTCCGCGAACATCTCCTCACCTTGAGCCTGCGGAGCACCCGGGGAGGCCAGCACACCATCACGCTTCCGGCCTCGGCCGAAGTTCTCGAGGTGAGCCTCGACGGCACCTCTTTGAACATCCGTCCCGATGGCGGGCGGCTGACCGTTCCTGTTCACCCGGGCGAGCAAGGCCTGTCGGTACGCTTTCGCGATCAAGCCGGCTCCGCCTGGTGGCTGAAGAGTCCGGTGATCGACCTCGGCGCCTCGGCCTCCAACCTGCGGCTGGTGGTGAATCTCGCCGCCCATCGATGGGTGCTGGTGACCGACGGGCCGCGGGTGGGTCCCGCGGTGCTCTATTGGGGCGAGCTGCTGGTGATGGTGCTGCTGGCTGTCGTGCTCGCCCGGTTCGGTCGAACGCCCTTGAAGCTCCATCACTGGGTGCTGCTCGGCCTCGGTTTTTCGACCTTCTCGTGGGGCGCCCTCGCGGTCGTCGTGGTGTGGCTCTTCGCCCTCGATGCCCGCCAGCGGCTCGACCAAAAGCTCTCGTGGTGGCGTTTCGACATCATCCAACTGGCCCTGGTGGGACTCACGGTCGCAGCCCTCGGATGCCTGGTGGTCGCCATACCCTACGGCCTACTCGGGGCGCCCGACATGCACGTCGAGGGCAACGGCTCGTCGGCCCATGCGTTGGCCTGGTTCGACGACCTCTCCGAGGGCCCGATGCCCCAGGTGACCGCCCTCTCGCTGCCTGTCTGGGTCTACCGAACGGTGATGCTGGCGTGGGCTCTGTGGCTGGCAACGGCGGTCATCGCCTGGCTGCGTTGGGGCTGGCAATGCCTGACTGCCGGCGGCGGTTGGCAACGACCGCCGAAGCGGGCAAAAAGGAAGGAGAAGCCCGACCCAGAGTCGTCGGATCCCGCGTCGCAGTAGCAGTCGCCCGCTGTGATCGCCGATGCGCCTTGCGGCATGCGGGTAGGTGGGGAGTACACCTACCATGGTAGAATCGCACCCGCGGACAACTCCAAATCGATGGAGGGCACCCGATGCCCGGAGATGCGCTCGATGTCTTCATCTCCTACTCGCACGAGGACGAAACTCTGCGACAGGAGCTCGAAGAGCATCTCGTGCGCCTCAGGAGCGAGGGCCTGGTGCGCGCCTGGCACGAGCGCCAGATCACCGCCGGCGAAGAATGGCGCGGCTGGATCGACCGAGACCTGCTGTCCTCGGACTTGATCCTGCTGGTCGTTTCGGAGCCGTTCCTGGCGTCGGCCTATTGCCAGGACGCGGAGATCAAGCACGCGCTCGAGCGGCACGCCTCGGGCCAGGCCCAGGTTATTCCGATCATCGCTCGCCCTTGCGACTGGCGCACCGCGCCGTTTTCCGGGCTGTCCGCACTGCCGCGGGGGGTCGGTCCGGTGACCGAATGGCATACCCGCGACGGCGCGTGGGAGGACGTCGTCGAGGGCATCCGCGAGGTCGCTGCCTTGCTGAGAGCCGCCAGGGACGCGGTACTGCTCGAGGGCACGGCCGAGTACCGCGGAGCGGCGGTGAGCGCTCTCCGGGGAGCGGATCGACTCGCGGCGGTGTCGCCGGAAGAAGCCCCCGAAGCCAGGACGTCCCGATGGGCGGTCCTCGGTGGCTTCGCGGCGGCAGCGACCGCACTCGCGGCGCTCTGGCTCATCTTCGTGGTGTGGCAGCGCCAGCAGTCGGAGCCCGGCATCGCTCCGATGCCGGCGGGCGAGGTGACGTCTCTGGCTGACAAGTCTCGGCGCAGCTCGCCCGCCGGTGCCTCGGCCGCCATGGAACAGCCGTCGGCTCCACCGCCTCCCGCGGAAACCCTGCAGAAAGCCGAGACGGACGCGACTGAGGTGACCTCGTCGCCGGCGGTTCGAGCCTCCCCCGGGGAGGGGCTGCCGGAAGAGGCGCCATCCGAGATGGAGACGAGCCCAGAGGAGCCCGCGCCCGTTACCCCGGCGGAAACCGTGCCTGCCGTCCTCGCCTCCGTGGACAGAGGCGAGGACGTGGGTCCGCCGGAGCCCGCGGTCGAGCCCCGGAAGCCTGAGGATTTCGAGCGCTCCCTCGGCATCCTCGCGATACCGGGCGGCGAGGGCGAGGGCGATTGCGTCGCGGTTCTTGTCGCCGACCAGTATGCCCTGACGAGCAGGGCCTGCGCGCAGGCGTCTTCTGTCGTCGTCATGGGCGGCAACGCGCTGACGGCGACGCGAGACGAGATCTTCGATCTCGAGCCCTGGCAGTCAACGGAGCCCACCGACGTCAACATCGTCAAGTTGATCCAACGCCTCGAGGAGACCTACGGGTTCGTCTCCACCCGGCTCGAGGAGAGCTTCGATCATGAGAGTCTGGACGCCTACTACGTGGAATCGGCGGCGATTCGACACGCCGAATGTAGCGCTGAAACGCATCTAGCGGAGATGGACGGCAACGGGCGTGCCTACATAGAAAACGCAGCCTTCGACCGATATGTCCGTTTTGTCGAAGAAGCCGCCGACGAAGCGATCTCGGTGGCGGGCTCCCAGTGGGCGACGTTGTTGTCAGACGTACTCGGCTCTGCCGAGCAACCCCTCGCTGGGTTCGTTTGCAGGATTCCACACGGGCCACCACGCAACCTCGTGTTCTCCGCGGAAGGGAGCGTTGTCGGGATCGGATACTCCTGTGAGCCGTTCGACCGCCTGGAGCCCGAGGTCCGTGACAGCCTGCCCACCGAGATCCGTGGACTGGACCTCGATTGCCTCGCTTCGCTCAGCAAGATCCGAGAAGAACTGCGTGACCTTCGGACCTCGGTCACTGACGTATCACGATGACGAGGTTGGCCTCGGATTCGACTTCTGGGCCGGCATGCCGCCCAGACACATAGACCAAGCGACCCCGCAAGATCGGAGCGCCTGTTCGCGTCTCTTGTAGGTGTGGCCCGCAAAAAGGCAATGGCGAGGTCTATCTGACGCCTCGTCCATGCCCACTGCCAACCAACCTGAAAGGATCGTGCATGGGACAACACGACAGCGCCTACAAGCTCCTCTTCTCCTACCCCCACCTCATCGAATCCCTGCTGCGCGGCTTCGTCCCCGGCGGCTGGATCGACCATCTCGACTTCCAGAGCCTCGAACCCGTCAGCGAAGCCCACCCCCGAGACAACCTCGGAATGCGCTACGACGACGTCATCTGGCGCCTCGCCTGGCGCGGTTCTGGCTCGTGGGTCTACGTCTACCTGTTGCTCGAGCTGCAGAGCACCGACGATTCCTTCATGGCGGTGCGGATCCTCGACTACGAGGGTGGTCTCTACCGCAAGATCTCCAAGTCGCCAAACGCTCGACGCGGCGGCCGGTTGCCGATCGTCCTGCCGGTGGTTCTCTACCACGGCCAGCGAGCGTGGACCTCGGCCACCGACGTCTTCGACCTGATCGCGGCGGCGCCACCCGAAGTCGCGCCCTATCTGCCCCACCTGCGTTACCTGCTGCTCGACGCCAACGCCCTTCCCGCGGATCGACTCGCGGCGATGCGCAATCCCGTCGCCTGCATCTTGTGGCTCGAAGCAAGCCAGGAGCTGGACACCACACCGATCGGTGAGCTCGTGAAGATTCTCGACACCCCGGAGCATGCCGACCTTCGGCGTGCTCTCACCCAGTGGCTGACTCAGGATTTCTTGCCATCGCGGTTGCATGGCGGTACCGTAAACACCGAAAGGCTCGAGGAGGTGAAGCCGATGATCGCAGAGAACGCCATCGACTGGACCATGAAATGGCGCGAAGAGGGCCGGCAGGAAGGCCGGCAGGAAGGCCGGCAGGAAGGCCGGCAGGAAGGCCGGCAACAGGGCCGCAAAGAGGGCCGGCAGCAGGGTGAAGCAGAAATCCTGCTGCGCATGCTCGGGCGCCGATTCGGCGAGCTGAGACCAGGCGTCGAGGAACGCGTCCGCACTGCCGGCGCGGACCAACTCCTGGAGTGGGGCGAGCGGTTCGTGACCGCCGCTACGCTCGACGAGATCCTCGACAACAACCGCGGCTGAGGCGTTCGGCCCGGCTACCGCCTCTTGCGCATGACCCACGTGGTCATGCACCGCAGCCCCTGCACGTTGGTCGTCTTGATCGGATCGACCAGCTCGCCGCCAAGGCGCTCTGTGGCGGCGAGGAGCTGGTCCAGGTCGACCAGGTAGAGCTCGGAGCCGTCGGGCTGCATGAAACGGCCACCGCCGCGCGGGATGACGCGGTCCTCGATGCCGATCGAGGACGCCACCCGGGCAAAGAACAGCCCGCCGGGTGCGAGCAATCGCCAGGCGCCGTCGAGCTCGGCGTCGAATTGGTCGTGGTCGCGCGCGAAGTGCAGCACCGCGTTGCATAGCACCACGTCGGCGCAGTCGTCTGGAAACTTCGAGGCTTCGAGCGACTCGACCCGAAAGGCGTCTGCCGGCAAGCTCGGTGCGAGCTCCCGGGCCAGGTCCTGGACAGCCGCGACCGCACGCGGGTCGCGGTCGAGGCCCATGACCTCGAAACCGGCTCGCATGAAGTACACCAGGTTGCGCCCGGATCCGCAGCCGGCATCGAAGATCCGCATACCGGGCACGATGTTGCCGCGCGCCAGCTGGTCGAAGACATAGATATCGACACGGCCGAAGAGCTGCTGGAGTTGGCGGGGATCGAGCATGGCAGGCAAGAGGTGCCGGGTGGAGGCGGGACGAACAAAGAGTATCCCAGCTACGACGACACCGGGTTGGCATTCGATGCTGCCGGCGGCCCGCGGACGGCGGGCGTATACTCGACTCGTGCAACCCGAGAAGGCCCGGAAAGTCCTGAAATGGCTCCTTCTCGTCGTCGGCTGCCTCGGATTTCAGGGATGAGTGCCGACGTCAACCTTCCGCGGGCAGCAGCCGGACCCCCTCGGTCCCGACTCCGGAGACGTAGCGGTCCGACGCCAGGCCCTCGCCCTCGAGCGCGGTCGCCATCGCTTCGGCGGCGCGCTCGGCGCCCGCCAACGACGCGCAGAGCGCGAAGATCGAGGGGCCGGAGCCGGAGAGGCTGCAGCCGAGGGCGCCGCTGTCAAGGGCGGCGCGCTGGGTGGCGGCGAAGCCGGGTACCTGGCCGGCGCGCCTGGGCTCGGCGACGACGTCTTCGAGCGAGCGGGCGATCAGTTCCAGGTCACCACGGAAGAGGCCGGCGATGAGGGCGCCGAGGTTGCCCCACTGAGTGACGGCGGCCTTCAGCGGCACGGTGTCGCCCAGGAGGCCGCGGGAGGCGCGGGTCTCGACCTCGATGTGCGGGCGAACCACGGCGCAGGCCAGGCCCTCGGGCACCGGCAGGGGCACGACGTCGGGAGGGTCCGCGGCGCGGATCAGCACGAAGCCGCCGTAGAGCGAGGGGGCGGCGTTGTCGGCGTGGGCGCTGCCACAGGCCACCCGCTCGCCGGCCATGGCGCAGGCGAGGAGCACCTCCTGGGAGGCGCCCAAGCCGAGCAGCTGATTGGCGGCGTGGGCCGCGGCGACGCCGCTGGCGGCGCTGGAGCCGAGGCCGCTCGACAGCGGCATGCCCTTGTGCAGACTCAGGGAGACGCCCCTGTCGCAGCCCGTGGCGTCGAGCAGTGCCCGCACCGCCACGCCGGCTGTGTTGCGCTCGGCGCCTCTGGGCAGGCGGCCATCATCGCCCGTGACCTCCACCAGCTCGACTCCTGGACGCGATCGAGGGCGGGCGACCACGACGTCTCCCGGCTCGTTGACGGCGAAGCCCAGGACGTCGAATCCACAGGCGACGTTCGAGACGGTGGCCGGCGCGAAAGCGCGGCAGATGGTGGTTTCACTCATGCCGGGGTAGGATCTCCATTTGGAACTGTCTAATCGTACGCGATCTCGCCGTACCCGGACCATGCCACGCACCGCCAGAAAACCGAAAACCGCGGCCCACGACTGGGCGCCGACCCGTGCCGCCGAGCGGGCGGTGCGGCCGTTCTCGCCCCATGCCACCTATCGCCTGGCGCTGGCCTACGCCAACGCCTACGAGGTGGGCATGTCGAGCCTCGGGTTCCAGCGCGTGTACAAGCTGGTGCACGAGGCCCCGGAGTGGGCCTGCGAACGCTTCTTCTCGGACGGCGCCGGCATGCCCCGCTCGGTCGAGACCGACACGCCGCTCGACCAGTTCGGCGCCGTGGCGTTCTCGGTGTCGTTCGAAGAGGACTACCTGAATCTGCTGCGCATGCTCGACCGCGCCGGCATCCCACTCAGGCGACGCGACCGCACGCGCTGGGATCCGGTGATCCTGATGGGCGGCTCGTGCGCCGCCATCAACCCGCTGCCGATGTCGGAGCTCGTGGACGTCTTCGCCCTCGGCGCGGCGGAGAACCTGCTGGGCGCGCTGCTGCCGGCGCTGGCCGAGGAACAGGAGCGCGACGCGGTGCTCGAACGGCTGGCGGCGGAGGACGGCTTCTACGTGCCCGCTCACCACGCGCCGGAGAGCGACGACGATCTGCCCAAGCTGCGCAAGCGTGAGCTCACCGATCTCCAGATGCGAGAGCCGGGGCATCTGCCCTCGAGCGCCATCGTCACCCCGCGCACCGAGTTCTCGATGAAGTTCCTGATCGAGATGTCGCGCGGTTGTCCGGAGAAGTGCAAGTACTGCTGGGCCACCTTCGGCATGGGCAAGTTCCGGTGGCACCCGACCGACTACATCCTGGAGTCGCTGGAGCGTGCCCGCCCGTTCACCGACCGGCTCGGCTTCGTGGCCACCGCGGTGGGCGATCACCCCGATATCGAACGTATTTTGCAGGAATCCCACCGTTCCGGGTTTCGCTCCGCGGTGTCTTCGATCCGCATTCCGGCGGTCAAGGAGGGGGTGCTCGAGCCGCTCCACGCGTCGGGCGCGCGCTCGATCACCCTGGCGCCCGAGACCGGCAGCGACCGCCTGCGGACGGTGATGAACAAGCCGATCACCAACGCCACCCTGCTCGACAAGGTGCGGCTGATCTTCCGCCACGGTTTCACCCAGCTCAAGCTCTACTTCATCATCGGCCTGCCGCAAGAGACGATGGAAGACGTCCACGCCATCCTGGAGCTGGGCGCCGAGTGCCGCTCGATCATGCTCGAAGAGGCGTCGCGCACGGGCGTGATCGGCAACGTGCACCTGGGCTGCAACATCCTCATCCCCAAGCCCTACACCCCCTGGCAGCGCGAGCCGATGGACGACGAGCGCAGCCTCAAGCGCAAGATCTCGGTGCTGCGCAAGGGCACCGCGCGGATGCCCAACGTCACCATGAGCATGATGTCGCCGCGCCAGGCGATCTGGCAGACCTACATCAGCCGTGCCGGCTCGAGCGCCGCGGACGCGATCGAGAGCGCCGCCCGCGGGCAGAGTCTGGCCACCGTGCTGCGCGAGCGCTCCGAGCAGGTCGCGCGGGAGGTCTTCGAGCCGTTTCCGCGCGAGCTGCGCTGGCATTTCATGCGCATGGGATGACACTGTCTGCGGGGAGACACTGCCGGCGCGGGCTCAGTCGCTCTCCGTCAGCCAATCTCGCGACCGCAGGAACTCGTCGTGGAGCTTCGCCTCCGGGCTGCCGGGCGGCCGTCGTCTCCGGCACACGGGCTCCTGCGGTGTGCGAGAAGTTGACCGCCGCGCGTTCGAGCACCGGGCCGTCCTCGAGCACCCGCGGCCGGGCCAGGCCGCCGCGCTCGCCGTCGATGTCGGGTCGGTCCATCTTCTCACTGTCCAGGTCTAGCGCTCGCCGAGGGTCGCGAGCCGCTGGCGGACCCGGACCTCGATCTGCTCCAGGCGCTCTTCGTCCCAGTGTCTGCCCGGCAGGAAGAGGTTCTGGCGCATGAACTTCTCCTGTTGCCGGAGGTCGGCGTAGAAGGCCAGGGCGGAGCGTTCGTCGAAGCGCTGGGCGGCGGTCGCGGCCTCGGTCTCGAGGTAGGCGTGAGCGCGCCGCGCCGCGCTCTGCAGATCCTGAATCCACCGCACGTCATTGCGATCGAGCGCCGCGCGGGCCGTCTCTGGGTCGCCATCCTCGAATGCCCGGTCGGCGGTGCGGATGGCGCCCAGGAGCCGGCGAACGAACGGCTGGTCCGGGCTCCACTCGGCGGCCTTCGGTGGATTGGCCATCGGCTGTGTGAGGTGCAGAAGCGGTTCGAGCTTGCACGTGCCCTCGTGCTCCAGACCACGGCTGAAGGCCTCGCACGCCTTGTCGAGCCGGCCGGCATGGAGATGAACGAGGCCCAGGAGGTGATGGAAGTGACGGGCGCGGCCGTCGTCCAGATCCGTGGGTTTCACCTTGCGCAGCAGCCGCCCCACCTCGTCCCAGCTCTCGTCCACCGCCCTGCGGTCCGCGTGCAGCAATACCGCTCCGGCATGGCGCGGGTGCCTACGCGCCACGCTGCGCGCGTACTCGGCGATGGCATCCTTGATCTTGTAGTGGAGCGATCTCTGCAGCAGGGCCAGGGCTAGGCGGACCTGCTCGTCGGCGTCGGCGTCCTTCGACGCCGCGGTGCGCGCCAACAGACCTTTCAGCGCCTCATCGGGCCGCTCCTCGAGCTCCTCGGTGAGCTTGCGGACTTCAGCCCCGATCTCGTCGGTTGGCCGGCCGCAATCGTGCGAATACACCACGGCGCGCGGGTAGTCCCATTTCGGCGCCGGCGGCGCGGCGGGCGGCGGCTCGGGCGAAGCGCCGAGAGCGTGCAGCTCCGGGCCGGCGGCGCGGATCCTGATGCCCGCGACGTGACGTCCCCGCCGATCTTGAACGAGCGTCGTTCGACCGGGCCACCGGGTGCGGGAGAGCGGCTCCAGGGGGGCTTTCGACTCCGGGTCTGCCGCGGGAATCACCAGAAGCTCGTGGCTCTCGTCTTTGGTGTAGTAGTAGACGTAGCTCGTGTCGCGATCGGGCGAGCTCACCACCGCGTCGTGAAAGCCGAATCGTTGGTGGGCCTCGTCCAGCTCCAGGCGCGCCGCCGGCGCCAGCTCCCCGTCCGGACCCTCAGCCATGAGCACCAGTGCCAGCTCTCGATCAATCTTGTTGTCGTAGTCGTATTCTTGCGTCACCAGCAGCGCCAGGAGGCCGCGGCCGTCCGGGCCGACGTCGGCATGGCCTACGGATTCCTTCACCAGCCGGCCGGCACCCAGCGGCTCACCGGCAGCGGAGTAGAGGCGGGTGGCCACCCGCTGTCCATGCAGAAGCATCCTCGGCTCGTCGCCGCTCAAGATCGGCACCTGCGACGCCGACTGCAAGGGTAGCCGGCGCACCACGCGGCCTCGATCGAGATCGGCGATGCAGACCTGTTCCCTGCCCCACTGCTCCGAGACCCGCATCCACACATTGGGGGTCCCCGGAATCAGCTGCGCCCGGTCGACGGTGCGGTCCTCGGCGACCAGCTCGGTCAGATCGTAGTAGGCGAGGACATTCCAGCCGGCGCGCGCGAGCTGAAGCAATCCGCCGTGACGGCCGGCGATCCACAGGCTCTCGCCGTGGTGGCGGGTGATGAGCGGACGCTCGAACGGACGAGGGGTCTGGAACGACACGCGCGCCGCGACCCGACGCCTCTCGACGTCGATCACGTCGATGAACAGCCAGCGATCCCAGCCGTTGACCAGCACCAGCTCGCGGCCCTCGTCGTCGAGCCATACGGCCGTGGGCTCGAGCCAGTGCGAGGGCTGAATCGCCTCCTCGTAGGGGATCTCCGCCGTCACCTCCTCCACCTTCCAGGTCGTCCGGATGTCGGCCTGCAGGTCGGCGACGCTTCGAGGCCAGTCGGAGCGATCTTCCTCCAGATGCTCGCGGGCGTGCTCCGCCAGCTTGGTGGCGGCAGCCAGGGCGCCGGTCAGATCGCCGGTCGATTGGTGCTCGGCGTATTCGCGCTCCAGGCGCTCGACTCCCTCGGCATCGTCGACCCGAGCCCACAGATCCGCCAATCGCTCTTCATCGCCGGCGTCCAGGTCGCCGCGGGGAACCCGCTCCAGGACCTGACGCGCGCCTGTGATGCGCCCTTCCTCGAGCGCCGACTCGGCCGCCTCGATCTGCTCGAGCGCGTGCCGCCGACGCTCCTCTGCCATTCTCCTGCGTGCCCGGCGCCACACCCCGGCTGCGTCCGTGACCCGGCGCAGCGCCGCCCGGTGAGGCCGGATCTCGCGGGCGGCCAGGGGCGCCGCTCCGCGCTCCAGCGCCGCGCTCGCCCGCTCCAGAGACAGCACCGCGACCACCGCCGCCTGGGCCCGGGCGCCGGAGCGCGGAGCCTCCATCTCCTCGAGCCACCCCAGCGCCGGCTGCGCGAGCTGCTCACGAATCCGGCCGCGCGGCTCGCCGGCCAGCGTCAGGTAGGCGAGGAGCGCCGCGTGGCGCTGTTTGTCGCCCTCGGCGTCGAACCGGCGCAACACGCCGTCGATCTCGCGACGCTCACGCTCCTCGGCGACGCGGTCCTCGAGCTCGGCGACGAGATCCGCCAGGCCGGGTCGCTCAGACCCTGCCTCGAGCGCCGCCTGGAAATGTCGGGCAGCTTCGGCAAAGCGCTCCGCCGACCGGGCCCTCTCCGCCAGCTCGAGGTGTTCGGCGATCTCCGCCCGCCGGCGCTCGGCGGCGAGCTGCCGGAGGATCCGGCGCGCAACCTCGCCCTCGGGCCAGCGGTCGGCGAGCTCGCGGGCCTCGTGCTCCACCGCTTCGGCACCCAGCTCTTCGAAGCGACGCGCGAGCTCGGCCTCGGCGGCTTGCCGGTCCTCGGCGCGCAGCGTGTCGAGCTCGGCCTCGAGACCGAGGATCCGGGAATGGGTGGGATCGTACTCGCTCACCTGGTCCAGAAAGCGCCGCGCCATGGATCGGTCGTGGTCGCGAATCGCGCCCGCGGCGAGCGCGGCATAGACCTCGGCGGCGCGCGTCAACGAGAGACCGGCGATCGCCGGTGTCAGCCCGGTCATCAGGCCCACGGCGTGCTCGACGCCTCCTTGGCGGGCCGCCGCCAGAGCGAGCAGGGTGCGGATCGCAGGCCGCTCCTTCGCTGCCCGGGAGAGCCGCGGCGTGAGCGCGAGCGCCGCTTCGTCGGCGCCGAGCAAATCGACCCGCAGCTCGAGCAGAGCCTCGGCCGCCGCGGCGTGCTGCGTCTCGGCACCACCCCGGCTCGCCTCGAACGCCTGCCGAAGCAGCTCCTCGCCCTGCTCGTAGTCGTACTCGGCTAGCGCCCGGGCGCCCTGTTGCAGCAGATCGCCGGACGTCTCGCCGTCCGCGTCATCGCCCGGGAAGAATTCGACCGCGTCCTCCTCCTCGCCGCCCATCGCCGCCAGATCGAGCCGGCGCTGCACCCACGCCCGGGCGTCGGGCTCGAGCTCCGCGATCACCGCGTGGCAGGCGTCGCGGGCGCCCGAGATGTGCTCCAGGCTCACCACCCCCGGCCTGGCATCTTCACCGAGCGTCAAGTGCTCGTCGCCGAAGCTCCGGATCAGCAGGCTCTGGAGCCGGTTCTTGAGCCCGTAGCGCCGCGTCTCCTCCTTCTTGCTCAGCCTCTCGCCCGTGGGGTTGACCCGGTGGATCAGGTCGAAGAGGTCCTCGAAGCGAGGCTCGACGCGGCCGTCGAGGATATCCTCCGGCTCCGGCGGCCACTGTTTCCTGGCCTTTGATTTGCGTCGTCGGGACACGCGGCGAGATTATCTCAAGCGACGTTGATCAAGTGCTCGATCGCAACTCTAGCGCACAACTTCGAAGGCCCTTCGGAAATCCGGCCCGAACCTGAACACCGCGAAGTCGTCATCGAAAGCAGCCGCTTTCAGAACGCCGAGACGCTGCATCACCGCGAAGCTGGTCCGATCGGCGAGCGAGAAGTCCTGGTCGCGGAATGTCTGCCCGATGGCCCACGCCACTTCGAGATCTGCAGCCACGACCATCTCGAGCGTGGCGACACCGGATCGAAGGCCATCCCAGAATCTCTCGGCGGCATGCCGATGAAGCCGATATCTCAGCAACAGCCACGTCTCCACCAGCACATGATCGGTAGTGACCAGCCGCTCGCCGGCTGTGAGTATCTCCCGAGCCCGATCATTGCTGCGGTCACCGCGATCGGCGGCGGCGTACCAGGCCGAGGTGTCAACGAAGAGACTCAACGTTCGCTGGCGGACCGGTTCGCGGCTACAGCCTCACCGATCAGAGCATCCTTGTCCCGAGCGATGTCCGCTCCTCCCGAGTCACCGAGGTTGAAAACGGCCGACGCTTCGACGCATTGCTCGGGCTCTCCCAGATCGCGGGCGAGGAGCCTCCGGACGTACTCGGCAAATGAGACCCCGAGCTGCGAGGCGCGTTCGCGAGCCCGCCGCTGCATTTCAGGTTCGAGGGTCAGTTGAGTCCGTGACATCATGATGTCACCATCATAGCACAGCCAGACTAGCAGGTGTCCGCATCGGGCCGGCACGAAGAAACAACCGCGCTCGCCCTTCCGTAGTCGATGGCACACGAGAAAGGATCGCCATGAGCTCCGACTCCGACGCTCCGGCCGCCAGCCGCTGGCAACGCTTCCGTGATCGCTGCGCCCGCTGGTGGCGCCGAATCCATCCGGGCGAACGGGCGCTCGCCGGTGCCGAGCTCGCCGGCCTGCTGGCGCTGGCCTTCGTGGCGGCAGCGCTCGGCACCAAGATCCGCCTGGGGCTGTCGGCGTTCTTCGATCCGGTGCTGGGGGCGATCTGCGGCCTGCTCCTCGCCATCGTCATCAGCCTCGGCGTGCGGCTGGTGCTGATGCTGCTCAAGGGGGTGCCGAGGTGGCTGGGGGGCAAGGGCGTCATCTACCTGCTGACGCTGGCCGGCGTGCTGACGCTGATCGACTTCCCGCCTCCGGTGGCGCTGATGTTCGCCGCCGTGATCATCCTGATCCAGGCGATCCTGGGAGGCGCCCTCGCCGGCCTGCTCGGCTCGCGCTGGCGGGAGGCGGCGCCGCGGCGCCGGCTGTGGCTCGCGCTGCTCGTCACCCTCGCCCTGGCGGCCAACGTGCTGATCGTCACCCGGCTCGCCCGCGACGGCAGCGACGAGCACCTCTCCGACCCGGCCGGCGAGAGCCTGCACCAGCGGGCCGAACGGCTGAGCGTCGCACCCCTGGCGGCCCCCGATCCGTCCAAGGCCGGCCCTTTTGAGGTTCTGACCCTGACCTACGGCAGCGGCACCGACCGGCGGCGCGCCGAGTTCGGCTCGGGTGCCGACCTGATCACCGAGAGCGTGGACGGCACTCCCTTCGTGAAGGACAACGAGGGCTGGCGGATCGACTTCCGGCACCGCTACTGGGGCTTCGACTTCGAGAGCCTGCCGCGCAACGGGCGGGTGTTCCATCCCGAGGGCGAGGGTCCCTTCCCGCTGGTGCTCATCGTCCACGGCAACCACAACATGCAGGAGTTCTCCGACCCCGGCTACGCCTACCTCGGCGAGCTGCTAGCCAGCCGGGGATTCATCTTCGTCTCGGTCGACGAGAACTTCTTGAACGGCTCCTGGATCGGCGGTCTGGACACGGAGAACGACGCCCGCGGCTGGATGCTACTCCAGCACCTGGCGTTGTGGCGCGCGTGGGCGGCCGATCCTCAGAGTCCGTTTCACGGCAAGGTCGACATGTCGCGCATCGCCCTCATCGGCCACTCGCGGGGAGGCGAAGCGGCGGCCATCGCCGGCTCGTTCAACCGCCTCGATCACTATCCCGACGACGCCACCGTGGACTTCGACTTCGATTTCGACATCCGGGCGATCATCGCCATCGCGCCGTCGGACGGACAGTACGAGCCCGCCGACCAGCCGACGCCACTCACCGACGTCGACTACCTGACGCTCCAGGGAGGTCACGACGCGGACGTCTCGGTGTTCGTCGGCGCCCGCCAGTTCCGCCGGGTCGCGTTCACCGGCGGCGCCTACCACTTCAAGGCCTACCTCTACGCCTACCGCGCCAATCACGGGCAGTTCAACACCGAGTGGGGCCGCTACGACAGCTCCTGGCCCTCCGGCTTCTTCCTCAACGTCGAGCCGCTGCTGGACGCGGACGAGCAGCGCCGGATCGGCATGGTCGCCATCTCGGCCTTCCTCGAAGCGTCGCTGCACGGCGAGACGGACTACCTGCCGTTCTTCCGCAACCCCGAGGCCGCGGCCGCCTGGCTGCCCGAGGATATCTACCTGAGCCGCTTCCAGGACTCGACTTTCCGGCCCCTGGCCGACTACGAGGAAGACATCGACGTCACCACCGCGAGCCTCGAGGGCACGACGATCGAAGGCGACGGTCTGGCGGTGTGGCGCGAGGAAGACCTGGCGCTGCGCAAACGCGGCACAAAAGACAACCAGGTCGCCTTCGTCGGCTGGCGCCGAGGCGAATCGGCTCCCCCCAGCTACAGCCTGCTGTTGCCGGAGGGATCAGGCATGGACCTCACCGCGGATTCTCTGCTCGTGCTCTCCCTCGCCGACGCCGACGAGAAGCCTCCCGATGAAGACGAGGACGAAGAAGGCGATGACCAGGAAGACAGCGAGAGCGAAGAGGACGAGTCCGAGGACGAACCGCGCGAGGCTCTCGACTTCACCATCGAGCTGGTGAGCACGGACGGGCACGCCGCCGCCCTACCACTCTCCCGCTTCGGCGGCCTGCCCAAGCCGCTGTACTCACGGTTCCTCAAGCTGCCGGAAGGGCAGGAGAAGAAACTCTACGGCTCGCGCTGGGAGCCCACCCTGAAGCTCTTCGAGCTCCCCCTGGCCGACTTCGCCGCCGAGAACCCGGCTTTCGAGCCCAGCCGGCTGAGCCGGATCCGCCTGGTCTTCGACCGCGGCGAGGACGGCGTGGTGATCGTCGACGACGTCGGCTTCGCCGAACCGCCTCGAATATGATCTCCGCAAGGAGGTCTGGCAATGCGTCTGCTCATCACCGGTGGCTCAGGCTACATCGGATCCCGCTTCATGGCCCGCATGGCCGCTCGCCCGGAAGTGGACGAGATCGTGAACCTCGACATCCGCGCGCCCCTGGACCCGCACGACAAGGTGCGCTTCGTGGAGCGCAGCGTCACCGAGGACTTGACTGACCTTTTCACCGATCCCGAGCGCCCGGTCGACGTAGCCCTGCACCTCGCCTGGACGCTCCAACCGCTGCGTGACCCGAGGCGCCAGCGCGAGATCTGTATCGGCGGCACCCGCCGCTTCCTCGAAGGCTGCGCTGCCGGAAGTGTGAAGCACATTCTCTACATGTCGAGCGCCACCGCCTACGGCGTCGACGGCGGCCCGGCGAAGCAGCTCGACGAAAGCGAGGCGCCGCGCGATCACCACGGCTTCCAGTACGCCGCCGAGAAGGCCGAAGGCGAGCAGATCTGCCGCGACTTCGTCGCCGCCCACCCCGGTACGCTATTGCAGATCGTGCGCCCGGCGGTGGTCGGCGGGCCCAACGTCTCCAACTTCATCTTCCGTCTGCTCGAGAAACCGATCTTCTTCAGGCCTCTCGGGCTCGACGCCGAGATGCAACTGGTGCACGAGGACGACGTGGCCGCGGCACTGGTGGCGATCGTCGAGTCGAAGGCCGAGGGCGCCTTCAACCTCGCGCCCGACGACAGCCTCACCGTCAGCGAGACCGCCCGGATCGGCGGCGCGCGCTCGGTGGCGCTGCCCTTCGGCCTGCTCTACGCCGTCTCCTGGCTCGCCTGGAAGCTCAACATCCGTCAGATCATCGAAGCGCCGGCCTCGTTCCTTTACTTTGTCGCCCACCCGTGGCTGGTGAGCAATCGCCGGCTCACAGGCGAGCTCGACTTCGAGTTCCGCCACGGATCACGGGAGACTCTCGAATCCTACCTCGCCGTGCGACGAGCCGGCTGAACGAAGACTTTCGGGCCTTCTGCGTCGAGAAATCGTCACAGAATCCTCTCGTACGCCCGCTTCGGCCTGAGATAGCCCGCGTTTCTTGTCTTCGCTGCCGCCGGGCGTTACCGTCCATCGAGTGATGAAACACGAGGACGGGTACTTCCCCGGCGCCCGGGGCGCGAAGATCTTCTGGCAATCCTGGTCGCCTGAATCGACGCTGCGAGCCGTGCTCCTGCTGGTGCACGGGCTGGGCGAGCATAGTGGACGCTACGGCAACCTGGTGAACCACCTGGTGCCGAAGGGTTATGCCGTCTGTGCCCTGGATCACCTCGGGCACGGCAAGTCTGAGGGGCCGCGCAAGCACGTGACGCGCTTCACCGACTTCACCGATACCCTCGCGATCTTCCATGCCCGGGTGCGGGAACAGCACCCCGAGGCCACGATCTTCCTGGTCGGACACAGCATGGGCGGGTTGATCTCCGCCACCTACCTGCTCGACCATCAAGCCGACCTGGCGGGAGCGGTGCTCTCCGGACCAGCGGTCAAGATCCCCGAGGGGATCTCTCCCGTGACCATCGCGGTCGGTAAAACGCTGTCGGCGATCGCACCACGCTTCGGGCTGCTGCCCCTGGACGCCGATGGCGTCAGCCGCGATCCAGAAGTCGTCCGGGCCTACGTCGACGACCCGCTCGTCTACACCGGCAAGACCACGGCACGGTTGGCCGCCGAGATTCTCGCGGCGATGCAGCGCATCGCTCGCGAGGCTCACGTGGTGACCCTACCGATCCTGCTGCTGCAAGGTACCGCCGACCGTCTGGTCGATCCCGCCAGCGCCCGCATGCTCCACGATCTGGTGAGCTCCACGGACAAGGCCCTCGAGGAGTACGAGGGCCTGTACCACGAGGTCTATAACGAGCCCGAGCATCCCCGCGTGCTGAGCGACGTCGAGACCTGGCTCGACGCCCGTCTCGCGAGCTGATTCAGGCGCGGGGCCATCTACCGGCCCGAATTCGCCTCCTGAATGCCTTTCTGACGCCTCGGCTCGATACTCCGGGGCTCGTACGCTCGGCCGATGAAGACGACGATCCGGAAGCTTCTCGTCCGCCCGGTGATCCTCTTCGCGGCCGTGGTGCTCCTGCTCGGTCTGCTGATGCCGAGCCGACAGGTGGTCCCGGTCGAGGGCGCGACGCCGGCAGACTGGAACCACGAATCCTTCTGGCACCACCCCTGGGGAAAGTCCGGAGTCCACAAGGGGATCGACATCTTCGCACCACGCGGCACACCGGTGCTCGCCTCGACCTCCGGCCTCGTGATCGCCGCCGGCGATATCTCCCTCGGCGGCAACGTGGTCTCGATCCTCGGCCCCAAGTGGCGGGTTCACTATTACGCTCACCTGCAGGAACGCTCGGTGACCAAGGGCATGTCGGTCCGACGGGGAGAGCAGATCGGCACGGTGGGCAACACCGGCAATGCCGCCGGGAAACCAGCCCACCTGCACTACGCGATCGTCACCGTGCTCCCCCATCCCTGGCGGATCCGGTGGCAGCCGCAGGGCTGGAAGAGGATGCACTTTCTGGATCCCGATCAGGTCTTGAGGTAGCTCCCCAAGAACCCGAAATCTCCGATCTTCGGATTTTTGGCCCAATCCCACCGGCCCATCAGGCAGTCCGAGCATCGGACAGCCTGATATCCTCGCTACGCGCCCGCGACCGAATGCTCGCGCGCCGAATCTCGATGGCCTATCTCGATTGGTTGATCCCGACCAGCATCTTCCTGCTGGTTTGTCTCTCGGCACACCGGATCGGCCACTTCTTCATCGGCGCCCGACTGCCGCTGATCACCGGCTTCCTGGCCACCGGGATCCTGATCGGACCGTTCGTGCTCGGCCTGCTGGACGCCGACGGCGTGGCCGGCCTGCGCTTCGTCGACGAGGCGGCGCTCGCCTTCATCGCTTTCGCCGCCGGCGCCGAGCTGCACTACCGAGAGCTGCGCAGCCGGCTGAAGAGCATCCGCTGGATCACTCTCGGCCTGGTGGTGGTCACCTTCACCGCGGTGGTCACCGCCGTTCTGATGCTGGCTGACCGGATTCCCTTCGTCGCCGGCCTCGGCCCGCCGGGGCGACTGGCGGTGGCTTTGCTCGCCGGCTCGGTGCTGATCGCGCGATCGCCGTCCTCGGCGATCGCCGTGGTCAACGAGCTACGGGCGCGAGGTCCGTTCACCCGCACGGTGCTCGGCGTCACCGTGGTGATGGACGTGGTGGTGATCGTGATATTCGGTTTCAACTCCTCGATCGCCGGCGCGCTGTTGCAGGGGTCCGGTTTCCGTGCCGGCTTGATCGCGCTGGTGATCGGCGAGGTGCTGCTCGCCATCGGCACCGGCGTCGCGCTAGGCCGGCTGATCCCGTGGCTGACGCGGCTGCCCGGTCCGCGGGCGCTCAAGAGCGTGGCGCTGCTCACTTGCGGCTACGCGATATTCGCCACGGCCGACGCACTGCGCCACGGCTCGGCGGAGCGCCTCGGGGTTGAGCTGTTCCTGGAGCCGCTCCTGATCTGCATGGTGGCGGGCTTTACGATCGCCAACTTCTCGGAGCGCCGCACGAGCTTCCAGCGCCTTCTCGACGATACCGGCCCCGGCGTCTACGTCGCCTTCTTCACGCTGGCGGGCGCCTCACTCGATTTCCACACGCTGCTCGGGACCTGGCTGGTGGCCGTGGCGCTCTTCGCCACGCGGCTCGCGGCGGTGTTCCTGGGATCGTTCCTGGGCGGCGCGGCGGCCCGCGATCCGATGCGGCTCAACCGCATCGGCGGTCTGGCTTTCGTTACCCAGGCCGGCATCGGCCTCGGCCTTGCCAAAGAGGTGGCGGTCGAGTTTCCGCCCTGGGGCAGCTCGTTCGCCACCATGATGATCGGCGTGATCGTGCTCAACCAGATCATCGGCCCGCCGCTGTTCAAGCTGGCGCTCCACCTGGCGGGGGAAGCGCACGTCAAGGCCGGCAAGCACGATCTGCGGGGCACGCCGCTGGCGCTCGTCTTCGGTTTCGAGAACGACGCCATGGCGCTGGCCCGCCAGCTCGCCCGGCACGGCTGGCAGGCGAAGATCATCACGCGGCGCCCACCCGCCGAGGCCACCGAGGCTGACGGCGTCGAGATCGTCGAGGTCCCTGATCTCTCGGCCGGCGCGCTGAAGGAGATCGGTGCCGAGAAAGCCACCGCGTTCGTGACGCTGATGTCCGAAGCCGACAACTACACCGTCTGCGAGGCCGCCTACGAGCACTTCGGTACCCGGATCGTGGTGGCGCGCTCCACCGACCACGCGGAGTGGCCCCGCCTGCGGGACCTCGGTGCGTCGATCGTCGATCCGGGCATCGCCGTCGTCAGCCTTCTCGACCAGCTGGTGCGGTCTCCCGCCGTCGGCGCCATGATCCTCGACGCCGAGACGGACCAGGACGTGGTCGACCTCGAGGTCACCAGCCCCGACCTCGACGGCGTGGAGCTGCGCGACGTCAGCCTGCCGCTCGACATCCGCGTGCTGTCCGTGCGTCGCGACGGCGCCAAGCTGGTGTTCCACGGCTACCTGAGGCTCCGGCGCGGAGACCTCGTGACCATGATGGGCGACCGCGCCAACCTCGATGAGGTGGCGTTGAAGTTTGCCGCCTAGACGACCGTGTGCGCGGCAGCCCGGACCTCTGATTCCTCACCACCGCCACATTTTAGGCGCGGAGCCACCGTAGCCTCTCATCATGTCGGAGCAAACCCGCGGGCAACTGAAATGGCTCACCCTGGCCTACGCGTCGACGCTGGTGCTGCTGATCGTCGTCGCCGATTGCGGCTCGCTGGCGATCTCGTACCTTGCCTCCCTGCCCGCCGTCGACAAGATCGGACATTTCCTGCTGATGGGCTTCCTGTCGTACCTCGCCAACGCCGCCCTGGGCGTGCGGCGCCTGCGCTGGAAGCGCGTCTCGGTGCTCGCGGGCAGCCTGGTGGTCGCAATCCTGGTGACCGCGGAGGAGCTGTCACAGCTCTGGATGACCCATCGCAGCTTCGAAACCGCCGACCTCGCGGCCGACCTCGCCGGCATCTGGGTCTTCGGACGCATCGCACTCGCTGTCCAGGGGAGGTCCGAGTAGTTCCGCGACTTCACTCCGGCTTCGCCGCGGCCACACACCACACGCGGTGCTCGACGTGCAGGGGATCCGGGTATCTTTCGCTCAGGAGCCGAGCCAGGGCCTCGTCGAAGCGCTCCACCTCGGACGGAGACAGGCCGCCCGAGCCGACGCCGTTGCAGGTGCGGATCCTGCCACGCCAGCGAGTGTGCGAGAACTCCTCCATCTCCTGGTAGCAGAACTGCTCGACGAGCTTGAATCCGCCGCGGATCACGTCATCGATCAGCGCGGGGAAGATCCCGGTCCAGCTGGCCATCGACCAGGACGGATTGAGCTCCAGCACCAGCTCCTCGGTGTCGTGTGCCACCGGGCTGTGCTCCGCCAGGTAGGAATAGTGACCGATCACCAGCATGCCACCCGGGCGCAGCACCCTCAGCACTTCCGCCAGTGCCGCGGCGCCGTCGAACCAGTGCCAGCACTGGCCGGCGGTCACGAGGTCGAACGAGCCGGCGTCGAGGCCGGTGTGCTCCGCGTTGGCCACGGTGAAGCTCGCCCTGTCGCTCAGACCCCGCTCCTTGGCCACGCGCTCCGCGGCCGCCAGCTGCTCCGCTGAGATGTCGACACCCACGACCGAGCTGCCGCGCGCGGCGAGCTCCAGCGCGATCGTCCCCGGTCCGGTGGCGAGATCGAGCGCCCGGGCCCCTCCGACGGGGATGATCTGGTCGAGCCGCTGGTAGAACGACGCCGGAAATCCGGGACGGTAGTCCGCGTAGTCGTCGCTGTGCCTGCCGAAGTCGATCTCGCTCATGTCTCGCGCACCGCACCGTCGAGCTAACTCCCCCGTATTGTAGCTCTCAGCACGGGCCCAGGCGACGAAGCGGACGACGGCGCCGTCACCGCGCATCCACTACCCCGGCTCCCGCGAGCCCACCAGCCGGGCCGCCGCGTGAGAGGCTCGTTTCCCGTACACTCCCGGAATGAGTGACCCGAAAGAACGCCCGGTCAAAGGGCGCATCAGCCTGCACATCCGAGGCTTTGGTTTTCTGCGAACGGAACCCGGGGACGGTGGCGACGCCGGGCCGGCGACCGCGCCCGCCGCGAGCATCTTCCTGCCGCCGCCCGAGCTCTCGGGCTTTCTGGCCGGGGATCTCGTGGAAGCGACGCTGGTGGCCGAGGCCGACGGCCGCTTCTCCGCGTCTGGGCTGCGTCTCCTGGAAAGGCCGCGCGACAGCCTGTTCGGCATCGTTCAGGCCGCCGGCAAGCGCCGCCGGCTGCTGCCGGACGCGGAGGTGAGCAACGAGGCCTGGAACCTCGAGGGAGCCGGCAAACTGGCTCCGGGGACGGCGGTGGTGGCCGAGATCGAGGGCCGGCGCGCGGTGCGCCCAAAGGTAGTGCCCGAGAAAGAGCTGGCCATGACCCGGATCCTGGCCCGCTGGAGCCTGCGGGGGGCTCATGACGCTCTCCTGGTGGCCGCCGCCCGCCGGGCCAAAGCCAGCAAGGCGCTGCGCCTGGATCTGCGCGACGTGCCGACATTGACGATCGACGCGCCCGTCACCCGCGACCTCGACGACGCCCTCGCCGTGCTGCCGGTACAGAGCGACGGCGCGATCCGCGTACTGGTCTCGATCGCCGACGTCGACGCTTTCGTACCTCGCGGCAGTGAGCTCGACCGCGAGGCGCGGGCCCGCGGCACCAGCGTCTACCTTCCCGACCGGGTGATTCCGATGCTGCCGAAAGAGCTCTCGGAGGAGCGCGCGAGCCTGCTGCCGGGCGCGGAGCGCCCCGCCCTGACGGTGGAGATGCGGATCGACCCCGAGGGCCGGGTGCGGGCGGTCGATCTCCAGCAGACGGTGATCCGGAGCGACGCACGAGTCTCCTACGAGGAGGCCGCCGCCTTTCTCGACGAGGGTCGCGAAGAGGCCGTGCCCGCCGAGCTGCGCAGCACCCTGCGGTGGCTGCGGGCGGCGGCCGGCCGGCTCTCGGCGGTCCGCGCCGGACGCGGCGGCCTGGCTTTCGTGCGCGAGGAGGCGCGCATGACCTTCGACCCCGGCACCAACGAGCCCGCCGCCATCGAGGCCCGGGTGGAGACCAGTGCCAATCTGCTGGTCGAGCGATTGATGGTCGCGGCCAACGAGGCGGTAGCGAGCTGGTTGCGCGAGCGGGGCCTGCCCGCGCTCTACCGGGTGCACGACCCACCCGATCCGGACCGCGTCCGCAGCCTCGCCGCCTTCGCCGCCAACTTCGGCTTCGAGACCGCCTTCGGGCCGGAGCTGACGCCGCGAGCCCTGGCCGCCTTCGAGGACCAGTACAGCACCGCCCGCTCGGCACCCGCGATCCGGGCCGTGGTGCAGAAGACCCTCGGCCCGGCCCGCTACACCGCGCACCCGGCGCCCCACTTCGGCCTGGGAGC
>JAAELT010000634.1 GCA_024226315.1 bacterium
CGGACTTCCGGACTATCAGCCACTGGGAAACGGCCAGGAAGCTGCCAAGCCTGCCGCTCCTGGCGCGCTACCTCGGCGCGCTCGGTCTGAGCTTCCATGATCTCCAGGACGCGCTAGACCAGGTCCGTGGGTGGTCGTCGGACCAGCGGGTCGATGAGCTCGCCGGCGAAGTCGAGGGCCTGGCCGGGCGGGTCGATGAGCTCGAGGGCCTGGTTGAGCGAGTCGCCGAACGCCTGGCCGGCCGCGTCCTCGAGCTCGAGCAGCGGATCGGCCTTCCGGAGCCGCCGGCGGCGGGCGCCGTTGATCCGGATTCGTGAGCAGACGTCGAGGACCTCGCCGCGGTGACCGCGACCAGGTCGGCGCCCCTCAATCCGCTCCTGTGGACCCGTTGGCGACCGCGGCCCCTCGCCGAAGGCAAGGGAGTCTCGATCCCCCGCCACCAGGGTCGACAGTAGCCGTGCGCCGGCAACACTAGCCGCGTCTCGGCTACAAGCGGCACCCGGCACCAGACGGCTACTCCTGCTTGCGCCTCGTCGCGACTCCGGACACCCGGATACGCAGAATACCGGCCCGGTCCATCGACCGCGCCAAGCTCCGCACCAGCTTGACCGCCGCCACCGCCGTCCTGCGGCGGCGGCGCCAGCCGCCAGCCGGTTCGCGCTCGGCTCCACCGCCGCCTAGGACCACCGATGGCTCGAGCTCGTGCGCGTCAGGATCGCGGCAGAATCCCCGCAGCGAACGAGGAGCATCGCCTGTCCCGGGGCATGACCTATTAAGCGGCCATCGCCCGGCGTGCACCACTTGCCCAACTGCCACCGTGCAAGAGGTGCGGCTTGTGCGCGGCAAGCTGCCCAATCCTACGCCCGAGCGAGGCTCCGAACCGGTCGATTTTGGCTTCGTGCTTGCCCTGGGAGAATACTCGCTTGAAGGAGAATAACTCTCCAAAAGGGAAAGGCTGCACAGCCGTGAGTCTTGGCGGACAGGCGATGCAGCCTCGGAGGACCAACGGAGTGGTACCTCACAAGTAAGAATCAACTCTTCTTCTCCGTCACACCACACCTTTTGGGGTAGGACGACGCCGCCCCGCGGGCCACGCCGCGGGGTGTACTTGGGCATTCGAGCTATGTGGATACTAGGTGGTGGTACCCGCCGTGAGTCTTGGCGGACAGGCGGTCAACAAACGGAGTGGTCTCATGGATAGTCCCCACACCAGTATCAGAATCGAGATCGAGCGCAGGCATTCGGAGAGCAGGCATCTCGGATGGCGACTCTGGTTGCCCATTTTTGTGGGCATCCTCGGCATCGCAGCGACAATCGCCGCAGGACTCTGGCTCTAGCGCTTAGATGGCTCCTTGAGCTGCGTACTCGGGAGTCCGGATGAGCGGCGGCAGTCGCCGTCCGGCAGCGGGGGAACGCCCGGAACCTCCGCCTCCGCCTGCTGCCGCGTCTCCGGACACCCGGATACGCAGATCCGCAGGTTCCTGCGCGAACTAGGAAGGGACCGTCAACGCAATAAGGCTCTCGGCCCAGTCGGTCTATTCTTGGTTCGGAGATCTTGATTCCTCGTTCCAGCGCCTCCTTGCGGAGCAAGGCGGCCATGTCTTCCTTACGCTGCCGGGCCTGCAAAGTCTCCTCCAAATCCAGAACTTGCTTCACCAGCTCCCTGTCGTCAGGGTCGAAAGCCAACCACCTAGAATCGTCCAGGTCGAAATCATCTTGCTCTGGTAAGGACGTGAGGGGGCGGCGTAGGTCGCTGGGCAGTGGTCCAGTGAGGGGACGCCGTGGTTGTGGTCGGCGCTGTTGGTCGAGGCGTCTGAGTTCCTCGGCATCGGGGCGATCCTCGAGCCCAGAGTCGGCGGCGGCTAATACTCCCTCTTCTGATGCGCGGGCTCGACCCCGAGCGGCCTCGACGGAGTCCTTACGGGACTTCTGCATCTCCTCGATCACCCTCCGCAAGCCGCGCACCACATAGAGAAAGGCCTCGTCGCGGTCCGGCCACCGGGTGATCGGCTTGCCGTCTTTGGGCAGCGCCTGGAGGCGAGCGAAGCCCGAGGTCCTCCAGTCAGTCGGGCGGGCGATGATGGGAATCACCCGCGCCTCCGCCGCCTCGTGGCGCTCCAAGGCACGGCCCATTTCGCGATCGAAGCAGTAGTCCGACGCCATGAAATCGGGGCTGATCAAGAGCAGGATCAGGTCCGCCTCCTGCAAGTGCTGATCAATCTCCCCCGCCCATTCCAGCCCAGCACTGATCTCGCGATCGTGCCAGGTGCGGATCGCTCCCTCGCGCTTCAGCGACGCGAGGTGGGTCTCAAGTTCGGCGCGCAACTCCTCGTCGCGATGTGAATATGAGAAGAAGAGATCGAGGGGCTCGGTCGAGGACGTACGCGCGACGATGAGCTTGAGCTCCTCTGAGGGATAGCGCGGCGCGCCGGGGCTGCCCGGGAAGGCCGGCTCGGTGGCCGGCCGCTCCCCCGGCGCCAGGCCGGCGAGCAGCGTCGCCGCGGCGCCGGCTTCCTCGACGCCCACCAGGTCGACGTAGACGATCTGGGCCAGCAGCCCCCTTAGCTTGCACTCGCGCACCCGCACCGGCACCAGGAGCCCCTGCTCGCCGGTCGGATCGCGGGCGAACGCCGCCGCCCACTCGGGATGGGTGTAGAGCGCTCCCAGATAGTCCGGGGAGAGCACCGCGATCGTGCGCTGCGCCTCGGCGTTCGCGCGGTCCATCTCGACCGCGAAGTTGCAGCCAGGCCGGAAGTCGAACACCTGCACCAGGGTCGAATAACCGGCTTGCCGCAACTGCCAGTCGATCCACTTCGCCCAGTCGACGTCGGCGCGATTGTAGCTGATGAAGAAGTCGATCATGCCCAGGTCTCAAAGCCGCGGAGATCCTATCGCGCAGTGTGCGTCAACGGATTTGCGATCCTTGCAAGAAGATGCCTGCTCGTCGCGTCTCCGGACACCCGGATACGCAGATCACCACCCGCCGGACAGCCGCCCGCTACATGGACATCCCCCGACCCAACGTCTTCGCCACACTCCTCACCAGCTCGACCGCCGCCACCGCCACCCGCACCTCAGCCGGCAACAGCCGCATCACGATCTGCCGAGGAGCCACGCCGTAGAGCCCGGCCACCGTCTTCGCGAACCGTAGCCCTCTCCTCCCCGCAGCACGAGCCGCGTCAAATCTCTTGATCGACTCCCGCAGCGGCTTGAGCAGCTTCTCCTCGCCGCGCCGGATGTCCTTGAGCTGCTCATACTGCTGAGGCTTCAGATGCCGCTTGAGCTCCCCGAGCTCGAGCCCCTCGGCCTGGCGCCCGACGCCGGCGACGAGCTCGTCCCGGTCCTTTCCAAACTTCTTCAGCTCCTCCTGAAGCCCGCGCTGCTGCCTCAGGTATCTCTCCACTTGCTCTTGGCGCTCTCGAAGCCGCCGCTCCTCCTCCATCGATTTCAGCGCCCCTTGACCCAAGGAGTGCGCCCGCTCTAGCGCTTTCTCACGCGCCTCTGTCACCCGCCCGAAGATCTGCTGCCCGTGGAGCTTCCCAAACTCCTCGGGCCGCATGGCCAGCCGCCGGTAGGTCGCGACACGGCCGACGTCGGCGTAGCTCTGCTCGAGCGCCGTCCGAGCAGCCTCCGGATCCCGGAAGATCTCCTCGAAGTGGTCCCCGACGTGCCGCTGGACGTTCTCAGCACGCTCGATGGAACGGTCGTACTGCGGCAAGTAGTAACTACCGCCGCGCAAGTCGTCGGGGCGAGTGTCGGCGAGCTCCTTGCGCTGCCTCTCGATCTCGTCCCACCGCTCGAGCTTCGCCAACTCCTCCTTCAGCTGCTCGAGACTCGCCTCGAAATCCCGCCCCCTGGCTGGCCTGGCGACCCGCTCCTGGGCGATCTCCCGGCCGCCGGGTACTTCCTGACCCACAGAGGCCCGTGCGGCCGCCAGCGGCCGCTTCTGCGGCACCCGCGCCCGGTAGGCCGCGTACTTCTCCTCGAACCGCTGCTCGAGGTTCGCCATCGAGGACTTCCGGTGCAGCCTCGAGGGCTTCGCCGTCCGCTCCCCGTCCGTCAGCTGCAGCCCGCGCCCGGCCTTCTTGAGATACAACCCCGCCCCCTCGAGCCGCGCCTCGAGGTC
>JAAELT010000635.1 GCA_024226315.1 bacterium
GGCCGACGGCTACGTCGGCAGCATGAACTACCTCCAGACGGCGTTGTTACACTCCCCCAAGACGGTGATCGTCGGCGACCGCGGTAGCGGAAAACCGACGTTTCGGGAGCACATCGCCCTGATGCTGGCGCGCTCCTACCTGACCGGCGATTCCACCATCGCGCTGGAGAAGCTCTGCCTGCCGGAGCCCCTGCCGCTGCCGATCTTTCTCTCCTGTTGGGATCTGGCTGACTTCCTGCAGCAGAAGAAGCGAGCGCGGCTGAGCATGCTGCTGGAGTTCATCGCCGACCGTCTCGCCGCCTTCGACTTCACCGTGACCCCGGACGACCTCGAGATGCTGCTCGAGGCGGGCAGTTGCTGCCTGCTCTTCGATGGCCTGGACGAGGTGCCCACCGACGCCGGACGCGCCGCGGTCAGCCGGTTGTTGGAAGACTGCGTGGAGCGGTACAGCGACAACCGATTCGTCGTCACTTCCCGCGTCCGTGCCTACACCGGCGACACCATCCTCACGGGCGAGTTCACCCGTTGCGACATCCAGCCCTTCAACGCCGACGATCGCGCCGAGTTCATCCGCAACTGGGTCGCCTTGCTCTTCCGAGTGATGCCCGACGCCGTGGAGTCCGAAGGCGGCGACGCCGCCCGCGAGCTCGAGAACCTCTCCCAGGGCATCGAGGCCAGCGACCGCATCCGTCCGCTGGCCGTCAACCCCTTGCTGCTGACAGTCATCGCCATCGTCCACTGGAACCGCAAGCGGCTGCCCGAGCAGCGTGTCGACCTCTACGACGAGTGCGTCGACGTGCTGCTCGGCCAGCGGAAAGAGGCCGAGCACATCCAGATCAGCCGCAGGGTTACAGTGCTGGACGAAGCGCGCGAGGAACGCACTCACGAGGAGCGGGCCTGGGTCCGGAAGCGCTTCGCCGAGGTCGCCCTGTACATTCTCAGCAAGGACGGTGACCATGACGAAGCCACCAAGGCCGACGTCATCAAGCTGCTGACGCCGCGTTTCATCGACAAGGGGGCGGAGAACGACGAGCAGGCCGCCGCCCGCGCCGGGCTCTTCCTCGGCCGTCAGGAGCTCCGCAGCGGTCTGCTGGTGAGCCGTCGAAC
>JAAELT010000636.1 GCA_024226315.1 bacterium
CGCGGATCGTCGGCCGCAGCCGCAGCCAGGCCACCAGGCGGGCGGCGCGCTCGGGATCGTCGAGGCGCGGCGGCGCGGCGCCGACGCCGGCGGTCAGGACGCCGTCGTCAGGCGCGCCGAGATCGTCCGGTCCGGGCAGGGCGAGGCGCTGGATCCCCGGCCGGGTCAGCCCGCCGGTGCCGTCTTCGACGACGTCCAGGGCCAGCATCTCGGTCCGCCCGTCTACCTGCCGGCCGGTGGTGATCTCCCACACGTAGGGCACGCGGGCGCGCTCTGGAAGGTCCGCCAGGGCCTCGGGCATCGCCATCGCCGGCACCAGCCCGAGGGACAGCAGCCGGCGCTGGACGCCGTCGCCGCTGAGGGTCTGCCGAACTTTGTCGATCGTCTTCGGTTCGGCGTCGCCGGCCAGGAGCGCCAGCCACAGGGAACGGTCGAGGGTGTCCTCGATCAGGTCGAAGCCCGCGGGATCGGCGGCGCCCTGGGGGAAGACCGGCGTGGTGACGTAGCCGGCGGCCCGGCGGCTCCCCAGGCCGTAGACCTGGGACAGTCCCGCGAGCACGCCACCGAGCTGCTGCCGCTCGGCGGCGCTCAAGGGACGCTTGGAGTAGGCCTCGGCCTGGATCGGCAGCACCGTCAGCTCGGACAGGGTCTCGAACGGCACCGGCCCGTCGACCGCCGCCAGGGGCGCCAAGTCGACGGCGCCGGTGGCGCGGTCGTCGTCGTGCTCGACCGCGATCATGCCGCTCGCCGATACCGCCGGCCGCACCTGCTCGCCGAGCAGCCGGAGGAAGGCGTAGCGCTGCTTCTCGGGGATCAGGTTGGCGCGGTAGAGGAGGGTGTCGACCAGCCAGGCGAAGAGCTCGACCAGGGTCACTCCGGGGTCGCCGGGCTGGGGATCGCTCCACTCCGCGGTATGGGCGGACCTGCGCGCCAGGACCTCGCGCACCAGCCGGTCGTAGTCGAGGTCGGCGAGACTCGGGGGTGAGATCGGCATCGGCCGCTAGCCTCCCAGCTCCATGGTCAGGTGGACCTGGCCGCCGGCGCCCGTGCGGCGCAGGCGGTAGGCGATCTCGACCCGCACGCGGGCCGGCTCTTCCGGCACCTCCCAGACCTCGACCCGATCGAGCAGCAGGCGGCGCTCCCAGCGCTCCAGCGACTCGGTCACCAGGTCCCGAATGCGCCGCCGGGTGGCCAGGGTATTGGGCTCCTCGAGCAGGTCCTCGAGGCCGGCGCCGAACTCGGTGCGCATCAGCCGCTCGCCCGGACGGGTGCGCAGGATGATCTCGATCGACTGGCGCACGCTCGCCTCGAGACTCGGGTAGGACAGGCGGCCGGCGGCGTCGGGCACCGCCAGCAGGGGCCAGCTGATCGGCGGCGGCAGGGCTACTTGAGCCATCAACTCCTCCGGGGAAAGGGGATGCAGGTCTTCACCAGCGGCAGCCAGCGGAAGACGAAGTTGAGCAGCTTGAGGAAGAGGAAGAGCACGATGAAGGCGCACAGGGTGATGATCGGGATGTTGAAGCCGCAGATCGCGCCCGGTCTCGCGCCTCCGCCTCGTCTGGCCTCACGCTCCAGCAGGCCCTGGAGACTCGATCCTTCGACCAGGCTCAGCAGGCTTTCGGGGAGCACGAAGGCGACGTTCGGCTTGAGGGCGCGCAGCAGGCCGCGGTTCTCGGCGTCCGGCAGGGCCACCTGCACCGGCGGCACCGAGCTGGTCTCATACCAGGGCGCGATGGTGAAGCGGTCGCTGGGGGCGCTCCACACCAGGTCCGGCGGGCAGCCGTCGTCGCGCTTCACCCTGACGAAGGCGCGCAGGCGGTACTCGCGGCCGACCGGGTCGAAGCGTCCTTCGGCGGCGGTGAGGGAGGCGAAGCGGGACGCCAGAGCGGTCCGGGCGCGTTCGATCACGAGACGCTCGACGCCGGGGTCGGGCGCCGGCCAGCTCTCCGGCAGCTGGTCGTCGGGGAGATCGCCCGAGCCGAAGAGCGACACCTCGGCGGCCCGCGCCAGCACCTCGCCCGCCGGGCGCGGGCCGCCGTCTTTGTACGGCAGCTCGATCCGGTTCAGGACTTCGAGCAGGCCCCGGCTCTCGGGGCCGTCGAAAGCGTCGAAATGCTCGTGGAGCTGCTCGAGCGCAACGACGAGACCAGCCCGCAGATCGGCGGCATTTCCCTCGGACATGCCGCTCTTCAGCAGCTCCGGCAACAGCTCCCGGACCTGCTCGTCGCCGGGGGCCGGCGGCGCCGCCGGCGTCTCGCAGCGCTCGGAGCTGGCCAACGGCACCAGGCCGTAGAGATAGGTCCGCCCCGCCGCCCGGCAGACCTCGGGCGGCGCGACGAAGAGCGGCGAGAAGCTCTCCGCGTAGGTCTCGCCCCCGGCGCCCAGGAGCGCCAGCCGGCGATCGATCTCGGGATGGCCGGCGGCCAGCGCCGGCGGCCGGCGATCGGCATCCGGGTCGAGGTTCCCGTCGCCGGGTGTTGCGAACGGCCGCCAGCCGCGCAGGGCGTTGCCGCTCGCCATCCAGCCCTCGTCGAGCGGGTCGCCGGGCCGGCGGGCGGTCTCTTTCAGCCGGCGGATCACCAGGCCCGCCGAGTCGACGCGCCGCGGATCGAGGCGGGGCTGCCCGAGCCGATTGCAGGCCGCCTCCAGCAGCACCACGTAGAAGGTGCGGTGCACCGGCTGGAAGAGCTGGAGCGGCGGCGCTCCAGCGCTCCGGCGGGCGACCGGTCCGGCCAGCGCCCGCCGGCCCTCGAGGCTCGCCAGCTGCTCGAGGATCGCCGGCAGGAACTCCTGGTCCGTACGCTCCAGCAGCGTCGGGGCGGGGCCGCCGGCGCCCCGCAGGTAGGCGCCGCGCAGGACGACGTCGTGCCTCACCATACGTTGCCCGCTCCCGGCGTGTAGGTGGTGGCGACCACGGTGGTGGCCTGGAGCACGTCGCAGCGGACCACGCCCGAGAAGGTCGACACCGCCGCGTTGACGCTGACCTGCCCGGCGTTGACCTCGACCTGGCTGGCCTGGACCTCGACCCGGGCCCCGGTCTCTACCGAGACGCCGCCGGCGTCGAGGGTGACGGTGGTGCCTGCGCTGACCAGCTCCAGCTTGCCGCCGCCGAGGTCGGTGAGCTCGGCGCTGACGCCGCCGGGGGTGGTGAGCGACAGGGTCGCCTCCCCCGAACGCTCCTCGACGATGGCGATGCGGGTGCCGGCCTTGCCGACCAGGGTCCAGCGGTCGACTCGGTCGCCGGCGCCCCCCAGGCTCTCGGGAGCCTTCGCCCTGCCGTGCCACAGACCGCCGATCACCACCGGCAGCCGCGGGTCGCCGTTGACGAACGACACCAGTACCTCGTCGCCGACGTCGGGCAGCAGGAAGGCGCCGCGCTCGGCGCCGGCGAAGGGCACCGCCACCCGCGCCCAAAGCGGTGCGTCCTGCTCGCCGACGCCGTCGTAGCTCAACAGCCGCACCTGGACCCGGGAGAGCTTCTCGGGGTCGGCAACCGCGACCACCTCCGCCAGGTAGCAGGCCCCGGCGTCGGAGCTCAGAGGCGTCCGGCCGAGGGTCTCGAGCGCCGTCGTCACGGGTACCCCAGGGCGGCACATTCCGCCTCGAAGTCGGTCTCGTAGCCGCGCACCACGTCGAAGCGATGGCAGGCGGAGACGACGTAGTAAGTGTTGTCGAAACGCGCGCTGATACCGGTCAACTGGACGTGGGTGCCCACCCGCAGCGCCGGGTTGCCCTCCGCCGTGCCCTCGGCGCAGACGAAGCGCCGGGCGCGGCGGTCGAAGGCCGCGTCGGCCAGGGCCCTGGCCTCCTCGGCGGTGGTCACCGCCGGCCGGCCGAGGTGCTCTGAGCGCTCGCCGAGGGCGTCGAACAGCACCTCGGCGCCCCGCCGCCCGCGGCCCGGCTCCAGGCTGGCGCCGCGACTGGCGGCGCTGACCCGCTGCCCGCGGACCGGGTCCCAGCCGCTGACCGTCACTTCGGTGACCTGGTGCGCGAGGTCGGCGACCATGCGCACCTGGCGCAGCTGGCTGTGCAACTCCAGCTCCAGGGCGCCGCGCCGCACCTCGCCCCGGGGCGAGACGTGGAGCTCGCGGCCCACCACCTGCAGGTCGCCGTCGTAGCGCCGCAACAGGCGGCCCAGGAAGGCCAGGTCGCTCTCGTTGAGCTGCACCCGGGTGCCGACGCCATCGGTGAAGCCGGTGATCCGGGGGGTCAGGCCGTGGCGCGCCGCCACCGCGCGCGCCAGATCGGCGATCGAGACGTCGCGATGGACGGCGGTGCGGCGGGCCATGCGCGCCTGCTGACAGTCGTCCTCGGCCAGGACCAGCAGCTCGGGCGGCGACAGCTCGGGGAATTCGGCCTCGAGCGCGGTCACGGTACCGCGGAAGATCTCCCGGGGCGCGCTGGCGTCGCCGGCATAGACCGCGATCTTCGAGCCCAGGCGCAGCCGCTCCTCGTCCTCAAAGGCCGGACCGGCGCCCCCTTCAGGGTCGCTGGCGACGTTGCTGAAGCGCAGCTCGAGGGCCGACAGGCCGCCTTCACGCTCGCGCATCTCCATCGCCAGCAGCAGCTCGCTGACCCGGAGCAGCTCAGCGCCGTCGACGCGCACCGTCGGCCGGGCACTGTAGACCGCCATCGGGCTGAGCGCGGCTTCAGGCATCAGGGCTCCCTGGCTTCATCGTCTGGTTCCGCATCACGTCAGTCCGCCCTCAAACGAGCCCGGCGCCGTTCGATCCGGCATTGGAGCCGCCGGACTTTCTCCAGCTCCGGCGTCGCCGGCGGCACTGGCTTCTCGGACTCGGAGCCGGGCGTCGCCGCATTTGCCTCGGGCTCGACGCTAGCCACCACCTGGTCGAAGATCACCGCCATCGTTCGTACCCTCGCAAGCTAGTCCTCGTCGAATTGGATCCGTGAGCGCAGGCGCCCGGGAGCGCCGACGTCGGCGCGCAGGCTAGCGCCGGCGAGCAGGCTCGCCCGGCCGCCGAGGGCGAAGCTGGCGCGCTCGTCGGTTGCCAGACTGTTGGCCTCGTGGCTCGGCAGGAAGCGCTCGACGTCGAGGCTCCGGCGTCGCCGGGGCAGCGGCTGGCGCAGGCCGTCGAAGGCGCCTTCGCCGGCCGGGACGCCGGCCGAGGCTCGGCCGCCGAAGACGCCGCCGAAGACGCCGCCGGGACGCCCGCCGTCCGGGCTCGGTGCTCCGCCGGCGAACGGCACCGGCGGCGCCAGCGGCACCGAGCCATCGACGGTGAGCGAGTCGCCGCCGGGGAAGCGCATGCTCTCCTCACCGTTGCGCTCGGCGAGGTCGCGTCCCGCGCCCGCGTCTCCGCCTTGCGCGGCGACCCCGGTGACCCCCCGGTCGGAGCTCGCCGGAACCTCGATCTCTTCCAGCTGTCCCGCGACGGAGGCGTTCTCGCCGACGCCGAAATCGAACACCCGGTCCTGGGCCGCAAGGGTGAGGTTGACGGTGGCCCGCAGGGGCACGCCGGCGGCGGCGAAGAAGTCCAGGGTCTCCTGGTAGGACTCGAGCATGCCGGGGAACTTGTAGACTCCCCACTCGAACTGCACGACCGGAGGCGGCTTGTCCCTGGCGGGCTTCTTCATGAGCCGGGCGACCTCGCCGGTATGAGCCCGCACGTCCTGGCCGGTGCCGGTGGTGTCGAAGACCAGCTCCAGGGTCAGCTTGCCCGAGGTCTGGGCGACGTGCTGCTTGTTTTTGTCGCCCTGACCCTTGTCGGGCAAAGTGTTGGTGAGGGAATACTGCAGCGACGCCGGATTGAAGTGCACGACGATGCACTGTCCGGGATCCGCCAGGGATCTCAGCAGGGCCTTTTCCGGAGATGACTCGGCGCTCATTGCTGACCCTCCTGACTGGGCTTCGGCAGCTCGACCGCTTCGAGACCCTCGTGGACGAGGTGCAGCTCCTCGACCCCGACCTCGCTGCCCCGGGCATTGAGGTCGGCGGTCTTGAACTTGACCGGCAGGGCCCGCCGCAGCTTCCAGGCCAGCACCTGCTGGCCGGCGTTGTCCGACAGGGTGACGGTGGCCGACAGACGGTGGGCGTAGGCGCCGTTCGAGACCAGTTTGAACCACTCCCAGAGGTGGCGGTTGACGGTCATCCCGCGCTTGAGGACGACGGTGGCGAAGCTCACCGACCCCATCCTCTGGGCGGCGCCATAGTTGCGGCCGCCCTCCTGGATCACCTTCGGCTCCATGGTCGCCTCCAGGCCGCTGCACTCAGCGAAGGCACCGCTGCACAGCGGCTGCGACTGGCCGCCGGCTTCCGCCCCCAGGAGGTCCTCTTCGAAGTCGACCTGGAAGCGGAAAACGTGCAGCGGATGGAGCTGGTTGTCGTTGGCCTGGACGTCGGTCATGCCGCTTCCTCCCGCGTCACGGCCAGGGAGGCCTGGCCGCCCTCGTCGAGCACCAGCACCACGGTGATGGCGCGGATCGGATGGGCCGGCTGGAAGACGATCTCGGCCACCACCCGCCCCTGGTCGACGTCGTTCTGGCTCATGGTGCTGCGGTCGCAGCGCACGGAGAAGGCCTCCTCGGCCCGCGCGCCGCGCAGGGCGCCGGCTCTGTAGAGGGCGCCGAGCAGCGAGCTCATGCGTTCGCGCACGCGCGCCCACAGGCCTTCGCCGGCGGCCTCGAAGGTCGCGTCTTCGCCCAGCCGTCGGGCGGCCCGGACCAGCACCGAGACCAGACGGTTGACGGCCGCCGGACGGTAGCTCTCGCCGACGCTGGTCGTGGCGTCGGAGAGCAGGTGGACGGCGCCCCGCGGCGCGAAGCCGAAGACCGACACCCGGTCGCTCAGACTCCCGGCCTCGGGGGCGCGCGGAGGGGGCGTGAAGAGCTGCCCGCGCCCGAGCTCGGGGAACAGGCCGACGACGCCGGCGGCGGCCTGCCGGGCGGCGCTGCGGAAGGTACCCCGGGCCAGGGCGTTGCGGGCGAGCATCCCCGCCAGCACGCCGTCGGGGCTCTCCAGACCCTGCGGCAGCCGGCGCGAGCCCGGGGTGCTGAGCCACGGGTAGGCCAGCTGCACGAAGGCGCTGGCGAGACTCTCCGGATGGGTGTCCAGCCCGCCGTCGAGCCAGCCCTCGCCGGCCAGGAAGCCGATCAGGCCAGCCGCCGCCGGCGTCGACTCGAGGGGAATCGGCACCGCCGCCAGAAGCTGCACCTCCCGCCGTCGGCGGGCGAGCAGCTCCGCCGCGCGCCGCACCGCCTGCGCCCACTCACCGTAACCCTGCTCGTCACAGCGTGGGGCGGGGATCGAGCGCGCGTAGCCGTCGGGGGCCGGCGGCGGTTGGGGCTTGGAGCACTCGACGAAGATCTCGCGCGCGGGCGCCGGCGCGGGCGGTTCGAGAACGGGAGGCGGCGCTGGCGACGCCACCAGCTCGGCCAGGTCCGGCAGGGCGAGGAAGGAGACCTCCGCCAGGCCGTAGAGATGGCCCACCCCACGCCAGCTGCCGCGGTCGGCCGGCGTGGCGGTCAAGGCCAGTGGGTAGCCGGGGAGCAGCTGCGCCAGCCGCTCCCGGCGGGCGTCGCGATCGTCCAGAAACGGCCCGGGGTCGCCGACCCGGACGACGTAGCACTTGCGCCCGCCCTCGGCGAAGAACGAGCGCACCGCGGCTCCCAGCCAGGTGGCGCCGAGCAGGCCGCGGCCGTCGAGGTCGCGCTCTTCCCAGGCGAAGACCTCGTCGAACACGTCCCAGCTGTCGATCGGCACCGGAACGTCGAGCAGCTTCCGGGCGCCGGGCCGGGCGTAGGGCGCGGTCGGGCCCCCGGGGGGCGACAGCCAGCCGCGCTCGATCAGCCAGCGCTCGAGGTGCGCCGGCAGATCGTCCGAGCGCCGGCGGACGAAGCCGGCGAAGCAGGCGACGTCGGCGCGCTGGGGCGCGCTGGTCCGGGCCGGAGCCTGGCGCTCGAAGTGGAGGCCGTTGCCCATCGCCGGCGGCGTCCTCAGGCCGAAGCCTCGAAGTCGATGCCTTCAGCCGAGAGCGTCAGCTCTTCCATCGCCACGTCGCCGCCGCCCTTGCCGGCCAGGGTCGGGCCGGTGTACTTGAGCGGTACCACGCCGCGTAGGATCCAGGACTGGACGTCCTGCCCGGCCTCGTCGCGCAGGGTGATCACCACGTCGCGCTGGGCCGACCGGCCGATGCGACGGGTCTCGTCGATCCAGGTCCACAGGTCCGTGGAGTTGACGATCCCCCGTTTCAGGGTCACGTCCGACACCTTGTGCACCCCCGGCACCTTGCGCGGGTGGTTCTCGGGCTCGTTGCCGTTGCGGTACTCGGCGATGGTCAGCTCGGTGCCTATGCCCGAGACGTCGGAGAACCCGCCCAGGGGCTCGTCCTGTCCCACCGTGCCGTTGAGACTGACCAGGAAATTGAAAGCTCCGTAGGGAGTGGTGCGGTCGGGCATGTCGGTCGCTCCTCCTAGCGTTGGGTTAGCCGCGGGCGTCGGCGGTCTTCTGGCCGATGCGGAAGATGACGAACTCGGCGGGCCTCAGGGGCGCCACGCCGATGAGGCAGATCAGGCGGCCGTTGTCGAGGTCGTTCTGGGTCATGGTGCTGCGGTCGCAGCGCACGAAGTAGGCCTCCTGGGGACTGCCGCCGAGCAGCGCGCCCGAGACCCACTCGTTGTAGAGGAAGCCGTCCACGGTCTCGCGCACGTTGGCCCACAGCCGCTCGCCGTTGGGCTCGAACACCACCCACTGGGTGCTGCGGTCGATGCTCTGCTCCAGGTAGAGGAAGTAGCGCCGCAAGTTGACGTACTTCCATTCCGGATCGGAGCTGGCGGTGCGCGTCCCCCACACCCGGTGGCCGCGGCCGGGGAACGAGCGCAAGCAGTTGACGCCGATCGGGTTCAGGGCCTCCTGCTGGGCGAAGCTGATCTCGGTCTCGAAGCGCAGGGCGCCGCGCACCACCTCGTTGGCGGGCGCCTTGTGCACCCCGCGCTCGACGTCGTTGCGGGCGTAGATGCCGCACACGAAGCTCGAGGGCGGCAAGGTCAGCTCGCGCGGGATGCTCTCGTCGCCGGGGCGGGCCAGGGGGTTCGACACCACCACCCACGGGTAGTAGAGGGCGGCGTAGGTAGAGTCGATGTTGCCGCGCACCTCCCGGGCCTCGCTCAGGACCAGGCCAGGAGGCGTGTCGACCACCGCGATGCGGCAGGCCCGGCGCCTCTCCGCGTGGCTGATCAGGGCGCCGGCGATGCCCTGGGCGTCGCCGTAGGCCGAGGAGCCCGGGGCGGCGACGATCGACACGTCCTGGAGCCTCTCCAGCTCCTCGAGGGCAGCCTCGTAGTCGGCCGTTCCGGGCTCGCCGGCGCCGTCGTTGCCGCCGGTGAAGGCGATGGTACGGTCCGATTCGGTGGAGAAAAGCCCTTCGCGGAGCTCGAGGCCGTCGACGTCGTCGCCGATCTCCAGCGCGTAGAGGTTCTCCAGCGCGTCGGCCCGGTGCGCCGGCTCCAACGCCAGCACGTGGCCCATCCAGCGCGGGTGGGCGCGGTCGAAGCCCAAGTCCTCGAACAGCTTCGCGCTGCCGTCGGCGTCCTCGAAGATGACGTTGGCGGTGAGCAGCTCGGCGGCGCCGTCGGGAAACGACTGGCCGCTCGAATTGCGCCAGCCGTCGTCGTACTTGAGGTAGTAGGGGTCGGTCGCGCCGTCGCTGCCGGTGCCCGAGGCTCCTACGCTGAAGCCCAGTTGCGCGTGCACCGAGTCGGCCCCGTCCCCGACCTCGATCTCCTGGTCGCCGTTCGCCAGGGTCGTGCGCAGGACCAACCTGCCGCTGGCGTCCGACTCTGCCCGGGCGTCGGGGGTTGCCGTCTGAAGAAGAGAGTCGATCTCCCCTGCGGTGACGTTCGCCAGGTCATCGACGTTGTTGTCCGCATCGAGACTGTTGCTCGCGGTCGTCTTGATGGTGAACCCGAAGGCGCCCTTCTTGGCCACCGTGACGCTCGCCGAGGCGCCCCGGACGTCGGTGCCGATCTCCAGCTTGCCGGCGACGTCCAGCGTGGCGTAGCCTCCCCGCAGCTGCCGGTTGAGGGCGTCGACGATGCCGGCGACGGAGCTGCCGGCCGCCGCGTCCACCGTCAGAGTCTGTTGGTCATCGCCACCGATCGTGACCTTCAGGTCCTTGGCCGCGGTGAGGGGTTCGAGCGGGTCCTGAGCCGTGGCCTTCGCCGGTTGGCCGAGGAAGGTGATCTGGGGGGTGGAGGTCGTCGGAGTCTTGACGGTCAGATACAGCGTGCCCCCGTCAGGAACCGAAAAGGGACCGGCCTGGCTGCCGGTCACCCGGGCCGGAAGCGCTGGCGCCACCGCCACCAGGCTGCCGAGCGGTGCCGAGTCCATCGTCGTCTGGGTGACGGGCGTCCCCGCCTGGCTCAGCTCGATCCGGCCGTTGGCGGCGCTGCCGGGGAAGCGGGCCACGAAATGGGCCTGCTCTGCCGACGAGCCGCCGTCCACGACGAGCTCCGGAGTCGGCTTGCCAGCCTCTGGATCCCCGGAGAAAACCCGGGAGACGTAGAGCCGCGAGCCGCCGTTGTTGAAGTAGGCGTTGACCGCGTGGGCCAGGTAGTTGGTGCCAAAGCTGGTACCGAAGCTGAGGTCGCTCAGGCCGCCGTAGATGCGGCTGAAGTCGCCGAGGCTGGTGAGCAGCTCCGGGGTTTCGCCGATCGGCCCCTTGCGCGCCGGGCCGGCGAAGGCGGTGGTACTGGTGCTCACCCCCTCGATCGACTTGGCCCGGAAGCTGGTTTCCTCTACGTAGACACCCGGTGCTAGGTATTCAGGCACGGCCATGGCTCCTTTCGTCGGCGGGGCTCGCGCGGAGTCCCTCGGGTTGCAGGTCTCGTCACAGCAGCGGCAGCTGCAGCTCCTCGTAGATCACTTGGCCGGAGGCGAGCTCGAAGTCGAAGCTCGCGTCCGGCGGCCGGTCTTCGAGCCGGTCGGGATCGGGAAGCGCTCCCCCGGCGGGATCGAAATTCGGATCGAACGTCACCTCGACGCTCACCGGCACCTGGTGGGTCACCACCGGTCCGTCGCCGGCGCCGTTGCCCCAGGTGGTGATCGGGATGCCGGGCACCGCCACCAGCGCCTCTCCGCGCACCCCGTCGCGCCAGTCGGAGAGCCCGCGGGCGATCCGCTCCCCGCCGCCGTCGAGCACCCGGATCAGGGCGCCGGGCAGGCGGTCGCCGGACTCCGCCCCGACCACCGTCGCCCGGATCAGCGCCCATCCCGGCCGGGTGGTCGCCGCCGGCGACGGCAGGAGCTCGACGTCCACCGGCCGGAACAGCGAGTCCTCCAGGCCGGCGTCCACCGGATCCGGGTCCCGGGGCAGGAGCAGGGTGTGGCGCCGCGCCAGGTAGCGACCGCTGGCGTCGCGCACCGCCAACTCCACCGCCACACTGCCGAGGGGCGGCTCGGGGGGCGGCTCGAGGAAGGCTCCCCGATGCTCGGCGAGCTCGGGCACGACCTCGGCGACGACGTAGGTGCTGCGCCGGTTGCGCACCAGGGAGACTCCCGCCGCCGCATCGGGCTCCTGGTCGACGGCGAGCGCCGTCACCGCCAGCGAGCGGCGCACCGGCAGGCCGGTGGCGGCGTTGAAGTAGCGCACCGCCCCGAGCACTCGGGCGTCGATCCGCTCGGCGTTCACGCGCCGGCCTCCCGGGTGCTCCAGCCGAAGCGGGTGGCGACCACCACCGGCCGCGAGTCCGCGACCTGGTCGGGATCGATGCGCACCACCCGGGCGATGTAGGAAAAGCTCAGCCGGTAGGACGGCGTGAGGGCGTCCCAGATCCGCATCAGGTCCTCGTTGGACAGCTCGGCCGGGATCAGGTGGATGACGTCGCCCTTGCGCCACCCCGCCTCCGGCGTCAGGGACGAGACGTCGAGCACCGGATGGAGGTGGATCTGGCGCATCGCCCAGGCCAGGATGAGGTGCTCGTCGAGGGAGTTGCCGGCCCATACGGTGAGCAGGTAGTGCAGGTCGACGGACAACGGCACCTGGGGGGTCGTCGGATCGTCCATCGGCCCGCGGTTGCGCAGGTAGTCGTTGATCGTCACCCGGTAGAGGTAGAGCGACAGGGTGGTGGTGGCGAGGTCGTCTTCGTCGGCCAGCTGGCCGCTCGACAGCAGACGGAACTGGCACCGGTGGTCGGTGGCCAGCGGCTCCGGGTAAGAATTGCGCAGATAGGTCACCAGCGAGTTGCCCACCGAGTGAATCGCCTGGATGTCGGCCATGGCCGTCGCTCCTCAGCTACTGTCCGGCGCGTTCTCGGCCGGCGCGCCGAGCCATTCCGGGCGCGCCCCGTAGATCGTGCGGGGGCCGACGGTGTGGGCGAAGAAGCACCCTCTTGCCACCAGATCGTCGAGCGCTGCTTCCACCTCATCACGCCGGAATTCGCCACCGCCCTGCGGTAGCCACCAGTGGTGGATCCCCTCGACGGTGTCTTTGGCTTCCGGATGGACCATCACATATCGGAGAAGCGTTGCGATCAGTTTGCGCAAGTTGCGGGCGGTTGGCGGTGCGAAAGCATCCATGCTCGCTCCAGGGGCGGCGACTGCCAGCGGACTCTTGCACTGCTTCTACAGCAATCCGGATGCCAGTCCCGGCGCGGCGGCCGGAGCCTTGATTTAAGTCGTTTCCCGGCACCCTCCGGCCGGACGCCGCGGCCATCCAGCCGCACCGGCGCGGCGGCCCCGTCATGCCGTCGGGCACGCGGCGAAAGCGGTGGCGCCAGGTGCGGCAGCTGCGCCCCGGGATGCGGCAGAAACGCCGCACCCCGGACGGCGTCGTTCCAGCAGCGCTGCCCGGCGGGCCTCAGGACAGGAAATCGCGCGGATCGATACGGTGCTTGTGCAGCAACCGCTGGAAGGCCCGCCGCTCCTTGCCGGCGCTCTTCGCAGCCCGGGTCACGTTGCCCTGGTGGGCGGCCAGCACTCTGGCGAGGAAGTCGCGCTCGAAACCCGCGATCACCAGGGCCTTGGCCTCTTGAAAGCGCCTGCGGGGCGTCGTTCCGCCGCCGACGCTTGCCGGCAGGTCGAGGTCGTGAGGCTCGAGGCGCGTCTCGGTGCTCAGCAGCATGGCTCGCTGGAGGACCGCCTTCAGCTCCCGTACGTTCCCCGGCCACGAATAGGCGCTCAGCTTGTCCATCGCCCGGGCCGAGATGGTCATCGGACGCTGGTATTGCCGGCCGTAGAGGCTCAGGAAATGCGCCGCCAGCAGCGGGACGTCGCCGGAGCGCTCGCGCAGGGGGGGCAGGCGGAGGCGCAGGACGTTCAGCCGGTAGAAGAGATCCGCGCGAAACCGCCGCAGCGCCACCGCCTGGCGCAGGTCGGCATTGGTGGCGGCAAGGATGCGGACGTCCGCCGACCGGCTCCTGGCGGCGCCCAACGGTCGGTATTTCAAGTCCTGCAGGAAGCGCAGCATTTTGACCTGCACGGACAGGCTCAGGGTGTCGACCTCGTCGAGGAAGAGTGTGCCCCCCCGGGCCTCCTCGACCAGTCCGCGCTGCACCGACGAAGCGTTGGTGTAGGCGCCCTTGGCATGGCCGAAGAGCTCGTTCTCGACCAGGGTCTCGGGCAGCGCGCTGCAGTTGAGGGGCACGAAGGGCTTGCCCCGCCGGCGGCTGTGGTAGTGGATGGCCCGCGCCACGAGCTCCTTGCCGGTGCCGGTCTCGCCGCTGATCATCACCGTGGCGTCGGTGGCCGCGAGGCGCGGGATGACGTCGACCTGCCGCAGGAAGGGCTCACTCTCGCCGACCAGGGCCTCGAGCTCCGGAGGCTTCCGGCTCCGAGGCCGGCCGGCCGAATCTGGCAGCAGTCGCTGAATCCGGGGCAGGAGGTCGAACCGCTGGATCGGACAACAGAGGAAGTCGTTCACGCCCCGACTCAGCGATCGGACCACCCGGCCCGCGTTGTCGCCCTGACTGCAGAAGACGCCGAGGATGGGAGTCGGCCGGCGCGGATCCTCGAAGCCTCGGAGCTGCTCTCGCCGGATGACCGATGAGGTCGAGCGCACGACGATCAGATCGGGTGCCGGGGTGAGCGGCGCCCTCGGGATCCGGTCGCGCGCCCGGACTTCGACCTCCGCCGGCAACAGGCTGCGCAACTGCTCCCCGAGCTGCTCACACCCGTGAGCCGCGCAGGGGCTCGGATCGAGGATCAGCACCAGGACGTTGTTCGACATCTCCCTCCACGCGCGCAACGCTCAACTCAACAACTCCATCACGATAAAACATCGGACCCGATGCCAGATTCTTCGACAATACGTCGATGATGCAGCACTCACGACGATGCATCCGCGATGGCGCGCAATGTGGAAGCTAAACCAACCTGTGTCTCAGTATATGTCCGCTCAGCACCGGGTGCAACCGATCGAGAAACATCGAGAAACTACCTGTGCCTCGCCAAAACTCAGTCACGGCGAGCGAGTGCCTAAAGCACATGGTGAGAGGCGTTCCCTCGACAGGAGCTTCGAGGGTGACGCCAACAATCCTCCGGGTTTCTGCCGAAATCCGCTGATCAATTAGATGCGGTTCTGACCACGGCTGGCTGCTCAGGCAGCCGAGCGCCACGCATAACGGTGATGCAAGCCACCGACCCGCGGGAAGGAGACGATCTCGGCATCGGCCTGCGGCGGCCGCTCCACCGGACGCCCAGCCGGGGCATCCCTCCCGAGCGCCAGATGCGGGCGCTCCTCGTGGTAGTAGGCGACGTACTCAGCCAGCAGTCGGTGGAGGTGGCGCTCATGTAAGACGACGACGTGATCGAGCAGCTCTCGGCATACGGACCCGATCCAGCGCTCAACCACACCGTTCTGCCACGGGCTGCGAGGCGCCGTGCGCACCGGAGTGATCGCCAGAGTCTTCAGAAACTCGAGCAGCGAGCGACCGAACAACCCGTCGCGGTCGAGGATCAGATACCGGGGCCCTGTGTCATAGGGGAAAGCCTCGCGGAACTGCTGTCGGATCTACGCGGCACAGCGGACGACGCGCCGCGCCGGTGATGGTGAACAAAAACCAGGACGTAGAGAACTTCGAAGCTGAGGGTCGGAACGGTGAAGAAGTCGACGACAACGACAGCCTTGCGGCGCAGCTTCAGAAACGCCTTCCCGGGCTCGCTTGAGGTAACGGGAGATGGTGCGATCTGCGACGTCGAAGCCCAACAGCAGAAGCTCGCCGTGGAGTCGCGGTGCGCCCCAGTTCGGGTCTCTCGCGCAATGCGGCGGATGAGCTCGCGCAGCTTGGGATCGATCTTCGGGCGTCCGGGTCGCCGCAGCCGCGAGCGCCAGCGCCAGAAAGCGCGGAATCCGAGTCGATGCCAGCGGACGACGATCTCGGGCCGCCGATCACGAGGATGCCGCCACTTGGGCCAGAGGCCGCCGGCGTATCCGGCACAGGGAAGACGTTCTCCTCGGCCAGCCAGGCAGCGTAGCGCACCGCCTCGTGCACGTCGTCGACCTCCAGATACGGATAGGCCTCGACGATCTCCACGGCACTCATGCCGTCCGCGACCAGGTTGAGGATCAAGGAGACGGTGACCCGCATGCCGCGGATGCAGGCACGGCCGGCCATCAGATCAGAGTCGAAGGTGATGCGCTCGAAGCCAAGCATGGTGTCTCTCCTGGGTCTGACGTTGCCGGGTCTCAGACAACAGAATCCTACACCCTCGAAAGGTACCCGCGTGCGCCCGCGGCGACCGAGAAGACGATCAGTTTGCGGGCTCTCGGGTACTACCTGCTGACCCTGCCGCGTCCAGCCCGTCTGGACGCCCTCGCGATCCCGAATCTCTTTGTCGCGTTGATTGCTCGGTCTTCTCGTCGCCATGGCGGCGGTGGTGCGGACTCGGGCTCCCGGCCTGACGCATGACACCTCGCCTGGCCGAGATCGGCCTTCATCCTGCCTCACGATCAGAGCAGGCGGTCTCCATTGCGAGACACGAAGCCCTGCGGGAGGTTCGACGAGCGGCCTCTGAGTGTCACTGCGAAGAACGGACGGAAGATGGCGCGGATTCACCAAGAACAAGAGGATTACTATCTTCCGCCGGCAGTCCAACGGTTTTGACCGCTGCGTCCTCCATGTCGGCAGGCGCCTCTACATCGATCTCGAGGCGCTCAGGCAGTGGCTGGCCAAGCATCGCGGATCGAGGTTCTAGGACGGGCGCCTGAGGCAGGCGCCTGTCCAGCGCATTACGCGGCCATGAAACGCTGGGTCATCCTGGCGACGACACTTGCGGTATCGCCGCTGTGCAGGGCTGAGGGCTCGGCCTTGGTTCGGCGGCGGCGAGGTGATGACCGCGTTCACCGCCAAGAGGTCTCGACCGCGAAGGCCAAATTGCGGATGGGTGCCTGTGAGGCAGGCGCCCGTCGAACAGCGCAACTACGCGGCCAGGAAGCGCTCCGTCATACTGGCGATGACATTCATGGTGTGGCCTTCGGTCAAGTGGGCGTAGCGTTTGACCATCGCCAACGTCTTGTGGCCCAACGCCTCGGCCAGCTCGGCCAGCGTAGCGCCGCTCATGGCGAGGTAAGAAGCGAAGGTGTGCCTCAGATCATGAAACCGGAATTCCTCGATCTCAGCCGTCTCCAGCGCTGCCTGCCATGCTTTGTGCGGGAAGGTCGCCTTGCCACAACGGCCAGGGAAGACGGGATCGGAGCCGAGGTGCCGAACCCTCCACTCCCTGAGTACCGATGCCGCCAGGCCGGTGACTGCCAGCGACCGCCGCTCACCGTTCTTGCTGTGGTGGATGATGGCAACGCCACGATCCAGGTCGACGTCCTGCCACATCAGGCTCAGCAACTCCCCCCGGCGGGCGCCGGTGCACAGGGCCATTACGACCAGCGGGTACAGAAGCTCCACTGTACTCTCCTTACAAGCGGCGAGCAGACGCTGGCGTTCGTCCCCGTCCAGGCAGCGTACCCGTCCGCGGGGTTCGGTCGGGCGTCGGACCTTGGTGCAAGGATTGTCGTCCATCCAGAACCACTCTTTGGTGGCTGTGCCCATGGCGCTGCCCAGAACGGTGAGGTAGCGTCTGACCGTACTCGGGGAAAGTGGCTTTCCGGATAGCCCCTTGCCCGTTGCCAGTATGTCTCTAGCCGAGGCGATCGAAGCAGGTGTGATCTGGCTCAGTCTGGTATCTCGTCCGAGCTGATCTGCCCACCACTCCAAATTCCGGCGATTCGGTTGTGTGCGTGCGAGTTGGGGGACCTTGTCCCGGATGTACCGGTCCACCAGATCACCCATCGTCCGCCGCTCGGCTTCTGATTCGGGCCGGAAGCGGCGGGACCGCAAAGCCTCGGTGGTACGTTCGGCCCACCGGGTCGCTTCGCGCCGCGTGGCGAACGTCTCGGAAAGTCGGGGTTGTCCTTTGAGCGTGATCCGCGCCCGATACCGAATGCCCTGTTTCGTGTGCCGCTTCTCGATGCTTGCCATGGCAATGCCTCCTGTCTTGTCCCGATCTGGGACGGTCGTTAGGGGGCACTCAGGGGGCAGCACTGGCCAACAAGCACCCTCTGCTTACCAAACGTCGCGAGACGTAAGTAGTTGCATTTGCAGTGGTTAAACATTGTGGCGTGTTGTGGTGTGTTGGGAGAAATCCCCCCGTAGGGGGGAGCGGGTGTCGATTTTCGAGCGCCGACCGGCACTCGAGACGTGAAGTGGCAGCGGTCCGTCCGCGGACTCTGGGCGCTCGGTGCCCGGGGTGGCAGAGGACCGATCACAGGAAGAAAGGTGCCTTGCCACTAGTGGCAAGGGATCGATCACAGGAGGAAAGGTGCGTTGCCACTGGTGGCAGAGGACCGATCACAGGAAGAAAGGTGCGTTGCCACTGGTGGCAGAGGACCGATCACGGGAAGGTAGGTGCCTTGCCACCGGCCAGGTCGAATCGCGTGCGGAAGCAAGAGGCTTCTTGATGGCCGGCGGCGGCTCGAAGGCGGGAGGAAGGGGCTTCTTCCCGGATCGAGGCGTTCCTGAAGAGGTGGGAAAGGGCTTCCTCGGCAAGGGGGCCGTCTTGCCGCCGGAAGAGACAGGCTTCTGGGCAGAGCCCCCGCCGAGCCCTACTCGTGAGAGCGGTCTGCCCCGGAGTGGTGGCTTCCCGCGCGAGAACAGGGTTCCGTCGCCGGGGAACTCGCGCTCGCGCCGCGCTGCTAGGATCCCGGTGCACCGAAGGATCCCGCATGAGTCTCGTCTCCCGTCTACGCCACACCCTGGACAGCTTCCCCCGGCTCGCGGCCGCCTTGCGGCGCTATCCGCCCCGCAAGCTCGCCTTTCACGACGGCGCCTACCGCAACCGGGCGGCGAGCGGACCACACCGCCCGGGCTGCAACCTGGTCGGCTTCGCGCGCGCCGAGTTCGGCATCGGCGAGCATCTGCGTGGGGTGGCGCGGGCGTTCGAGGCGGCGGGGATCGACTTCTCGGTGCACGACTACGACCGCACCCTGCACCGCCAGGACGACGCGACGCTGGCGCCGCGCCTGGACGCGGGCAACCCGCACCGCGCCAACCTGTTCTGCGTCAACGCCAACGGCGTGCTCGACCTCTGGGGACGGGAGCGGGCGCTGTTCTCGGAGCGCTACCAGATCGGCTACGGGTTCTGGGAGCTCTCCGACTTCCCCGAGCCGTGGCTGCCGGTGATGAACGTGCTCGACGAGATCTGGGCGCCGAGCCGCTATGTGCAAGGGGTGATCGCGGAAAAGACCGCGGTGCCGGTGCTCCACATGCCCCTGGCGGTGGACTTCGAGGTGCCCGAGGAGCACACGCGGCGCGACTTCGAGCTGGCCGAAGGCGCCCGAGTCTTCCTGTTCACCTTCGACTTCTCCTCGCGCATCCGGCGCAAGAACCCCGAAGGCGTGGTGGCGGCCTTCCGCAAAGCCTTCCCCCCCGATCGGCGCGACGTGACGCTGGTGCTCAAGACCAAGACGGTCGAGAGCGTCACCGAGCAGGTGGCCGACCGGGCGACGCTGGCCGAGCTGGTGCGCGGCGATGAGCGGATCCGGCTGATCGACGAGACCTGGCCGCGGGGGAAGGTGCTCGACCTGATCCACTGCTGCGACGCGTACGTGTCCCTGCACCGGGCCGAGGGCTTCGGCCTGGGCATGGCCGAGGCGATGAGAATGGGCAAGCCGGTGATCGCCACCGGCTATTCGGGGAACCTGGACTTCACGCACCCGGACAACGCCCTGCTGGTGGACTACCGGTTGATCGACGTGAAGCCGGGCGAGAACTACGACCTCGAGGGTGAGTCGGTTTGGGCCGAGCCGGACGTCGAGCAGGCGGCGCGCCACATGCGACAGCTGGCCGACGACCCGGCGGTCGCCGCCGGGCTCGGACACCGCGGCCGGCAAACGATGGAAGAAGGCTTCAGCGCCCGTGCCGTGGGCGAGCGCTACCGGCTGCGGCTCGAGCGTATCGGCCTGATCTGACCCTGACCGGCTCTTCGCGATGCAGATCGTCATCATCAGCAATCGGCCGACGGTGGCCGAGGCCTCGCTGGAATACACGGAAGCGCTGATGCCCTTCCTCACCGAGGTGGTGTACGTGTGCCCGGAGGCGCAAGCCGATCGCTTCCGGGAGGTGGCAAGCTCGCCGGAGCGGCGGCTGAAGGTCACCGTGGTGTGCGAGGAGGAGCTGCTGGGCGACGAACGCGTGGCCGCATTCAGAACGACGCGGAGCCACGTGGTGAAGAACTGGCTGCTGCGCTCGTCGCTGCCGGAGCTGCCCGATCTCGGCGACGATTTCATTCTCTCCGACGACGACTACCGGCCACTATTCGAGATCCCGCTCGAGACGTTCGTCGAAGGCGGGCGCTCGCACGCCTATTTCAACCACGAGCTCACCGCCTGGCGTGCAAACGAGACCGACTACGACCGTGGCCAGCGCCGCACCGCCGAGGCGCTGGCGCGGCGCGGCTTCCCCACACTGTCGTATTCCTCGCACATGCCGCAGATGATCCATACCCGGGTCCTGACCGAGGTCGCACGGGAGTTCGCGGAGGAGACCGAGCGCGGTGAGGAGATCGAGGAATGGAGCCTGTACTTCAACGCCGCGCGCGCCCTGCACCCCGAGCTGTTCCACTCGCCCCGGCCCTTCCGTACGCTGTGCTGGCCGGCCCTGCCGACCGATTGGCAGCTGGCGGTACGCCCCGAGGGCCCACTGTTCGAGAACTTCTATCCCGAGCTGTATGCCCCAGGCGGCCTGTTCGAGGGCATCCCGGAGCGCTTCGACGCGGCGGAGTACCACCGGCACTCGGAGGAGAAGATCCGCCGCCGGGCCGACGTTCAACGGGTCTACGACTCCGCCACGGCGGCCTTGCTGCGCCGCTCGGCCTGGGCGCTGCGCCGGCTGCTGCTGGCCTGCGATCAGCGCCTCACAGGCGCGCCAGCAATGCGTCGAGCCATGAGGTGGTGCGCCCCCGGCCCCGTGCGCAGGTTCGTCCGGGACGCCATGCGCCACGGCGACGACCCGGCCTGGTCTTTCCCCTGGTCTAAAACGCAATACGTCAAATCGCAATACGTCAAAACGCATTACCATAGCCGTAGGGAATCCCTCGACCAGCAACCATGAGTCGCCGATCATGAGCTTCGAGACACTGGAAAATACCTGGAATGCCCTGGGTAAGTCCGATCCGCTGTGGGCCATCCTGTCTCATCCCGAGGCTGAGGGCGGCAAGTGGCCACGGGACCGCTTCTTCGCCACCGGCGAGCTCGAGATCAGCTGGATCCTGGACGAGATCCAGCATCTCGGCCTGCCCCTGCACCCGGGCACGGTGCTCGACTTCGGCTGCGGCGTCGGCCGCGCCACCCGGGCTCTGGCGCGGCGATTCGAGAACACCCATGGCGTCGACCTGGCGCCGTCGATGATCGACCTGGCGCGTGAGCTCGATCCGGGGTCGGGTATTTATTACCACCTGCACGGCCGGCCGGACCTGAATCTATTCGACGACGCCAGCTTCGATTTCGTCTACTCGCGGCTGGTGCTTCAGCACATGTCTCCGGACCTGAGCCTGGCATACATCCCGGAGCTCGTCCGGGTGCTGCGCCCAGGCGGCCTGATCGCCTTTCAGCTGCCGAGCCGCGACGGTGCCGGTGACGCGCCGCTGCTCGCCGCCCTTCTGCGTCCGTCCGCTCGCTTCGCCGCCGAGATCACCACCGGGGTGAGCGCTCTCGAGCTGCGAGCCAACGAACGGCGCGCGATCCGGGTGAGAGTGACCAACGCCGGCCTCTGTAGCTGGCAGTCGGAAACGGACTCGGACGGTCTGGTGCAGATCCGCCTCGGCAACCACTGGCTCGACGCCCACGGCGCGATGTCGCGGTTCGACGACGGTCGCACGCCGCTGCCGGTGACCCTCGGCCCGGGCGAGGCGACGGAGGTGGATCTGACCGTCACCGCACCGGCTCACGGTGGCGATCATCTGCTGGAGCTCGACCTGGTGCAGGAAGACCTGTCCTGGTTTCGCGACAAGGGTGGCGCTACGACCAGAATTCCGGTGCGCGTGCATGGCGATGAGCCGCGGCTCGCCCCCGCCTGGCGGCGCCTGGCGGCGCGCATTTCCGCGGGTCTCGGGCGCGGCGGGCGACCGGCCGGTGGCAAGACGCCGTTCGAGATGCACAATGTGTCGGTCGGCGCCGTTGCCGGTGCCGTGCGCGGCGCCGGCGGCGAGCTGCTGGCGATGCAGCGCGACGGCACGATGCGCGACGGCTGGCCGAGCTACTTCTACTTCCTCACCCGGCGGTAGCTGGTGATGACCTCCGGCGTCGTCATCCGGCCGTTCGAGGGGACCGAGGCGGAATACGAGGCCATCGCCGCGGTCGAGCGCGCCGCGCAGCCGGACTTCGAGGCCGACGCCGTGTCCTGCCGGTATCAGGACGCGACCAGCGACCCGAAGTACCTGCGCCAACGCTTCGTGGCCGAGGAGGGCGGCCGGCTGGTAGCCACGGGCCTGTGCTGCGAGCCGACCTGGGCCTGGGAGCCCGGCAAGTATTTCATCCACTTCAACGCCGACCCGCGGCGCGCCGACGCCTCGACGGCCGAGATGCTATTTCGGCACGTGATGAAGTTCCTGGCCGATCGCCGGCCGCGCCTGGTCACGATCTACGCGCGCGCCGACGCCGAAACCAAGCTGCGGATCCTCGCCGGAGCCGGTTTTCGCGAGGTGACGCGCTTTCCGGTCTCCCAGCTCGACCTGGCGAGGTTCGACCCGTCGGCCCACGAGCCGTTGCTCGACGAGCTGACGGCGTCCGGGATCCGCCTGCGCTCGTTCTCGGAGCTCGAGCCCGAGGACGATCGCTGCCGGCACAAGCTGCACGAGCTGCACTGGCGGATCACCCGCGAGCTGCCGCTGCCCGAGCGCCCGACCCGTCCGACGTTCGCCGAATTCTCGCGCGCCGAGCTCGATCATCCTGGCTTCCTGCCCGGATCGTGGATCATCGCCACGGCGGGCGAACGCTTTGTCGGCACCGCCCACCTGGCGGCGACGCAGGGCTCCAGGGAGAAGCTCACCACCGGCCTCACGGGGGTGCTGCCCTCCTACCGGCGGCGCGGCATTGCGCGCGCGCTGAAGGCCCGCAGCCTCGGTTTCGCCAAGAGCCAGGGCACCCGCTGGGTGGTCACCAGCAACCGTGAGGACCACCCGATGTACGCGCTCAACCTGGAGCTCGGCTTCGAGTCGCGGCCGGCCCTGCTGTTTTTCGAGAAGCGCTCGAACGGCATGAAGGAAGACGGCGATCATGACCGATAGCAGCGGCGAGGTGACCCGCCTGCTGACGCGCTGGCAGGGCGGTGAGGACGACGCCCAGCAGGAGCTCGTCGGACTGGTCTACGACGAGCTACGGCGCATCGCGCGCAACTACATGCGGCGCGAGCGCTCCGACCACACGCTACAGGCCACGGCGCTGGTCAACGAGGCTTTTCTGCGCCTGCTGCGCCAGGCCACGTTCAACGACCGCGCCCACTTTTTCCGCGCCGCCGCCCAGGCGATGCGCCGGATCCTGGTCGACCACGCAAGGCGCACCAGGGCCGGCACTCGCATCCCACGGGAGGAACAGCTGCCGCTCGAGCTGGCGACCGAGCCGGCGCTGGCACCACGCACCGAGGTGCTCGAGCTCGATCAGGCGCTGTCGAAGCTCGCCGAGCTCGACCCCGAGCTCGCCCAGGTCGTGGAGCTGCGATGCTTCGCCGGCCTGACCATCCGCGAGGTGGCGGAGATCCTGGAGGTCTCCGAGGCCACGGTGTCGCGCGAGTGGCGCATGGCCAAGGGTTGGCTGCGGCAGGAGCTCGCCAGCTCAACGTAGAATAGAAGAAAAGGAGGGTCGACATGCGCATCAACGTCCACACCCACATCTTCAACCTGGCGGTGATGACCACGCCGCGCATGGTCGAGGTCGTGCGCGAGCGCCTCGCCGGCGAGATCGACATCGACATCCTCGGCGACGTCGCGGCCGATCTGGTGGACGACATCCTGGAAGGCATCGCCGACCTCAACGAAGAAGCGCTCCTGCGCACCGTCCTGCGCCGGCTCACCGGCGCAGGCGACTTCAGGTCGCTGCTCGAGGACGTCGCCGACGACGTGCCGCGCGAGTTGCGCGAGCTACTGGCCGGCGCGCTCGAAGAAGAGAGCCTCGGGCTGCTGGGCCGCGGGATCGACTGGGTGATCCGGCGCTTCCGGCGCCGGGGCGACGACTTCCGGCGCAGCGACCTGCACGACATCCTCGAGGCCCTGAGGATCGCCGCCCAGGCAGACATCGCCGGCGTCGCCGACTGGCTGATGCGCCAGCTCGACCCCGCCGACGCCGCCGTGGCCCTGACGCTCGACATCACCGACGGCCAGGGCGACGACAGCGAGATCTGGGAGCGGCAGCTTCAACAGACCTCCGACGCGATCTTCGCCTACCCCGGGAGGCTGCTGCCGTTCGTGGCCGTCAACTCGCTGCGTCCCGACCATTTCGAGATCATGACGAACGCGCTCGAGAAACGCGGCTACGTGGGCGTCAAGCTCTATCCGAGCCTGGGATACACCGTCGACAGCGACGCCATGATGCGGGTCTACCGCTACTGCCACGAGCACGGGGTGCCGCTCCTGATGCACTGCAACAGAAGCGGCTTCGTGGTCTCGGACGATTCCTTCAAGAACGCCGACCCGAGCCACTGGCGGCCGATCCTGGAACGGTTCGAGGGCCTCAAGATCTGCTTCGCGCACTTCGGCGGCAGCAGCGACCTGACCAAGGAGGAGCTGCCGCCCGAATCCTGGGCGCGGGTGATCCTCGACCTGATGCAGGCGCACGACGGCGTCTACACCGATATCGCCTTTCACCGGGCGCCGATGGAAAGCGACGAGCTCGCCGAAGGGTACTTCCGGCGCCTGTCCGGTTTTCTCGACCACCCGCTCGTCCGCGACCGCGTGTTGTTCGGCACCGACTTCTGGCTGATCCGCTCGCGCCTGTCGGAGGCCAATCACTGGAAGTTCTTCGAGGAGCGGCTGTCGGCGGAGCATTTCAAGCGGATCGCCGAGATCAACACCCGGCGCTTCCTGGGTCTGGACGGCGGCAACGACGCCGCCCAAGACTTCGTCGACTTCGTGGCCGCCAGGCCAGACCGCATCGAATCGCCGCCGGCCGCCTGGCTGCTCGACGCGGTGGGGACGCGGCCCGGCGGCGCGCAGGCCCGCGCGGCCCTCGAAGCGGTGGCCGTTCGCCGCTCACCGGCACGCAACTTCTTCGTGCGCCTGTGGCGGGAGCTGCTCGACCAGGTGGCCAGCCGCACCCTGGCCGAGGGGCTCGACGTCGACCTCGAAGGCGACCTCGACGACCTGGGCAGCTCGTTTCGCGGCGGCACCATCGGCTTCGAGGCCGGCGCCGGCCTGGCGGTCAAGGTCTTCAACGCGGAGACCTTCGGCGACGACGCGGCCACCGACCAGGACGGCGTCCTGCTGCCGCACCCTGACGGCGAGAGCGAGATCGAACGGCTCGGCCGCCAGGTCGAGCCCGCCGACGGGCGCGCCTGGCTCAAGTACCGCGTCGAGGCGCGGCTGGCCGGCGACCTGGACGTGGAGTCGGTCGGGCTCGGCGTCAACGCGGAGAAGAGCGTGGTGCTCACCGACTACCGCGCCCACCGACCCGACGAGACACTACGCGAGGCGATCCGCTCCGACCTCACCCGGCCGCGCTTCGCGCTCAGCCGCTCCGACGTGCGGCGCCTGGGTGACGGCGACGCGGTGGGCTTCGAGCTACGCGGGAAGCTCGGCGGCCGCGTCACCCTCAGCTGGCGCGACGTCTTCACCAGCGGCATCGACGTCCTGGCCGGGGTGATCCCGGGCGCCTCGACGATCGCGGTGCGCGTCGACGCCGCCGCCAGCATCACCGCCCGCGTCACCCTGGAGGACGACTTCCGAGTCGTCTTCTCGCGCCACGGCGAGGACTTCCAGGCGGCGGTGCGCAAGGTGAAGGCGCGTGGCGCGTCGTTCACCGGCTCGCTCGAGGTCGGCGTCGAGCTCGACGACCCCGGCGTGGTGCGCGACGCGCTCGACCAGCTGGTGGCCGAGGCCGTGGGCGAGGACTTGGGCGCCCTCCAGGCGCTGCTCGAACGGCCGGAGGCCGGCTCGAGCGCCGAGGAGGAGCTGCTCGATCAATTGGAGGAGCGTTTGCAGGCGGCAGGGCTGGACGAGGTGCGCGACGCGCTGGCGAGCCTGCAGGATCGGCTGACCAGCGAGATCGACGACATCGCGCGGGCCCGGATCAAGGCCGGCTTCGTCTACGAGTACCGGCGCATGGAAACCCACGCCACCTTGCTCGAGGCGCGCTTCCCGGGCGAGGTTCTCGAGCACGTGCACCACCAGCTGGTGCAGGGCGACCTCACCGGGGTGCTGGAACGCGCCGCCGAGGAAAACCCGCAGGTGGAGCTGTGCCAGTTCCTGCGCCAGCGCGAGCTCACGCGCCGGCACTCCTGGGGCTTCTCGCTCGGGCCGCTCGCCGGCACCGACGAGCGCAAATCGGTGCTGCGCGAGCACCAGGACGCCGAGGACCAGAAGATGATCGCCTTCCTCGGCACCCGCGGCTACGAGGCGAGCTGGGACGGCGCGGCGCTCTGGGGCTGGTCGGTGGACCTGCGGGCGGACATGGCCGAGTTCGAGAGCGCGCCGAAGATCGAAGACTTCGAGTACGGCCTGGCCGTCGAGATGACCTGGAACCGGCGGCTCACCAAGACGGCGCTGCGCCAGTGCATCGACGCGGCGGTGCTGTGGCGGGCGCTGCCCGAGGGCGTGGACGCCTTCGCCGCCGCCGAGCAGCGCTTCGTCGAGGCGGGGCTGCGCGACAAGCGCGTGCCGATCGCGCTCGAGCTGGTCTTCGATCACCAGGCTCTGGGGAGCCTGCTGCCCACCGCCGCCGCGGCCGGCGACGACAAGCTGGCGGCGGCGCTGGCGGCGGCCATGCCCTACCGCAAGTCGGCGTCGCACGGCGATCCCGAGACTCGGCGTGAGGCCTACGAACAGACCTGGTTCGAGTACCTGCGCGCGGAGCCCGCGCGGCAGGAGATCGAGCGCGACTGGGCTCTGCTCTCCTCGAAGCGCCTGCGCGCGTCGGGGCTGATCCACCAGGCGCTGATGGAGCACGGCAACGACAACCGCTGGCGCGACCGGCTGTGGACCTTCGGCGGCATGATCACCATCAACGGCTCGCCGTCGGCCCGGCTACGCGACTTCCGCCGCGGTCTGCGGCTGCTGTCCGCGGCCCTGGGCGCCGGCTCCGACGAGCCACCGGAGAGCATCGAGACGCGCCTGTTCCAGCCGCTGCAGCGCTTCTGGCAGCAGACCCACCACGTGCGCGCGCTCGGCGTTCTGCTCCTCGACGCCGCCCGCGCCGCCGGCACCCGCGAGGGTATCCGCGCGACGCTGGTGGCCGAGATCACGGGGAACGGGAGAAGCGAGGCGCTGATCCTGGGTCAGGCGAGCCGCTGACCGAGCGGCGACCTCCATCCAGGATCGCGTCGGCGCGGCGGACGAACAGCTCGAGGCCGGCGGCGCCGGCCTCGTCGCGTAGGGACTCCAGCTGACGCCGCCCCGCCACCGCGTCGCCCGACCGCAGCTCGAGCTCGCCGGCCGCCACGCGGGCCTCGAAGTCGACGAGCGCGAAGCCCGCCGCCGCTGCCCGCTCGGAGACGCCTCGCAACGAGCTCAGCAGAATCCGGGCGTCGGCCGGCTTCTGCCCCAGGGTGGTCGAAGCGCGCACGCCCATGAGCGCGCCCCGCTCCACCAGCTTCATCGCCAGATAGGGCTGCCCCGCGACCTCGCCCGTCTCGTAGACGTCGAGCACGTGCCGGTGGTCGATCCGGGCCTGCAGCTCGGCCTCGCGCCGGAACCGCTCGGCGGTGCGCGGCGACAGCCGGTTGAGGAACTTCAAAGCGACGCGGCGCTTGAGGCGCGGATCCCAGGCCCGAAACACCACCCCCATGCCGCCGTGGCCGATCGGCTCGAGCTCGGTGAACCGATCCCAGCCGTCGAGCTCGGCGAGCAGCTCTCCCGTGGCCTGTTGCGTGTCGGTGGCCGGGGCCTCGGGCTCGCGACATAATGCCTCGTGAGACAGTGCCTGCAGCGAGCCGGTCGGCTCCTCGGCCAGAGCCAGCAGGCCCAGGATCTCGCCGGCGAGCTCGGTGTCGTCGCCGCACGCATCGGCGACCAGCAATTCCCGCGCCCCCGCCTGGTGCTCTGCGGCCTCGAGAAAGATCTGCTTGATTCTCTGGAACCTGGCGCTCGTGGACATCTGTGGTGAACCTCCCTGATGAAACGGCTCCCCGGGCCCGCGAAACGTCGGCACCGGAGCGCCAGCAGATCAGAACCGGACCACCACCGACCCCCAGTGGAAACCGGCGCCGAAGGACGTCAGAAGCACGACGTCGCCGTCCTGGATCCGGCCCTGCTCGTGGGCCTGGGCGAGCGCCAACGGCACCGACGCCGAACCGGTGTTGCCGTACTCCTGGACGTTGACGAAGACCTTCTCGAGCGGCACGCGCAACGCCTTGCCGACGGCGTTGATGATCCGCAGGTTGGCCTGGTGCGGCACCACCAGGTCGACGTCGTCGCGCGACAGGCCGGCCCGTTCCAGCGCCTTCAGGCTGGCGGCGCTCATGTGCCGCACCGCCTGCTTGAACACCGTCTGCCCGTGCATGGTGACGTCCATGCGGCCGTCGGGCGAGTTCTCCGCAGAGAACGGCGTACGCGTGCCGCCGGCCTCGATGCCCAGGATGTCGGTGCGGCTGCCGTCGGTGCCCGTCACCGAGGCGAGGATCTCTGCCGCATGGTCTCCGGGGCCGACGATCACCGCGCCCGCGCCGTCGCCGAACAGCACGCAGGTGCTGCGGTCGGTGAGGTTCATGAGCCTGGAGAGCACCTCGACGCCGATCACCAGGATGTGGCGGTCGGCCTCGCGGGCGCGCGAGCGCGCGACGTCCACAGCCTGCAGGAAGCCGGCGCAGCCGCTGCCCCCCAGGTCGTAGGTGGGGATCTGCCGCGCACCCAGGCGGTGCTGGACAAAAGAGGCGGTGTCCGGCGAGTAGACCTCCGGTGTGTCGGTGGCGACGATGATCTCGTCGAGCGCCTCCGGCTCCAGCCCGGCGTCGTCCAGGGCCGCCCGCGCGGCGTGGACCGCCAGGTCGGCGGTGTTCTCGTCCTCGGCGGCGAACCGGCGCCGGTGGATGCCGGTGCGGGCGACGATCCACTCGTCGGAGGTGTCCACCAACCGCGACCACTCGGCGTTGGTCATCACCTTCTCGGGCACGTAGGCGCCCAGACCCAGCAATCCGATGCGAGTGTCGTTCAAGATCTCTCCTGGCCGTCTCCCGACGAACCGATGGCGACAACCTGTTTAACCGAGGATACCTCACCAGCGTGCTAGCCTGCTCATGGCATGCTCCACCTGAAAACCCGCCGGGACCGCCAGCTGCTGCGCAACCTGGTGCTGTTCGGCCGGGCGCTGCGGCGGCTGGGGATCGACGCGACGCTGCCGCAGATCCTGGCGGTGGTCGACGCGCTCGACCACATCGATCTCACGCAGCGGCGCGACTTCAAGGACGCGGCGCGGGCCATCCTGGTGCAGCGGCGTGAGCAGATCGAGACCTTCGACCTCGCCTTCGACTTCTTCTGGAGCGCCGACGCGGTCAAGCCCCGCCAGCGGATCGATCTCGGCAGCATGCTACGGCGCAGCCTGCATCGCGACCGGTCCGTCACCGTGCTGCCGGCCGAGGACGCCGACCCGGCGGCGGCGGAGGGCGGCGAGGTGGAGGTGCTCGACTTGCGCGCCACCTACAGCGCGGGCGAGGTGCTGCGCCACAAGGACTTCGCGCAGCTCACCCGGGAGGAGGCGCGCACCGTGCGGCGCATGATGCTGGAGCGGTCCTGGCGGATCGACCGGCGTCGCACCCGGCGCAAAGTGGCCGCCGCCGACGGCCCCTACCTGGACGTGCGGCGCTCGCTGCGCGGCAGCCTGCGCCACGGCGGCGAGCTGGTGGACCTGAAGTGGCGACGGCGGCGCACCAAGCCGCGGCCGTTGGTGGTGCTGTGCGACATCTCGGGCTCGATGGAGGCCTACTCACGGGTGTTCCTGCAGTTCATCTACGCACTGGGCGGCGCCACCGACCGCCTGGAGGCTTTCGTCTTCGGCACCCGGCTGACCCGCATCAGCCGCCAGATCCAGCACCGCGACGTCGACCAGGCCCTGAGGCAGGCGGCGGCGGCGGTGGTCGACTGGGGCGGCGGCACCCGCATCGGCGAGTCCTTCAAGCGCTTCAACTATGACTGGGGGCGGCGAGTGCTGGGCCGAGGCGCGGTGGTGGCGATCCTGTCCGACGCCTGGGACCGCGGCGACGTCGACCTGCTGGAGCGCGAGACCGCTCGGCTGAGGCGCTCCTGCGGCCGGCTGATGTGGCTCAATCCCCTGCTCGGCACCGCCGGCTACGAACCGCTGACCCGGGGCATCCGCCGCGTGCTGCCCTACATCGACGACTTCCTGCCAGTCCACAACCTCACCAGCCTGGAACAGCTCGGCCAGGTGCTGGCGCGGCTGGAGCGAGGGGCGTAGGATCGCCGGGCGAAAGGAATCGAAGGATGCGCGATGTACTCCCCGAGATCGAAGTCTGGCGGCAAGGCGGCAAGAAAGTGGCGCTGGCCACCATCGTCAAGGTGTGGGGCTCGGCGCCCCGACCGCTGGGCTCGAAGATGGCGATCTCCGACGCCGGCGACATGGCGGGCTCGGTGAGCGGCGGCTGCGTGGAGGGAGCGGTGTTCGAAGAGGCGCAGGGGGTGCTCGCCGATTCCGAGCCGCGGCTGGTGCACTACGGCGTCACCGACGAGCAGGCCTGGGCGGTCGGTCTGTCGTGCGGCGGCCAGATCGAGGTCTTCATCGAGCCGGTGGAGGGCTGAGGTGCGCACCGAGATCTATTCGCGTCTGCGCGACTGCCTCGACGCCGACCGGCTCGCCGCCGTGGCGACGGTGGTCGCCGGGCCCGGCCGCGGCGCCCAGCTGCTGATCGCACCGGCCACAGCCGCCGGCCTGCCGGCGATCCGCGAGGGCGGCCTGGGGTCCGAGGAGCTGGAGCGCGCGGTCACCGAGCGCACCGAAGAGCTGCTGCGCTCCTTCCGCTCGCGGCGCCTGAGCCTGCCGGCCGGCGACGGCGAGGCGGACGTGTTCGTGGAGATCCACCCACCGCGGCCGAAGGTGGTGATCGTCGGCGCCGTGCACGTGGCGGCTGCGCTCGTCACCCTCGCCAAGACCCTGGGCTTCCGCACCATCGTGGTCGATCCGCGCACCACCTTCGCCACCCCCGAGCGCTTCGGCCACGCCGATGAGCTGATCACCGAGTGGCCCGACGAGGCGCTGCGCGCCATCGGCCTCAATGAGAACACCTACGTGGCACTGCTCTCCCACGACCTCAAGCTCGATGTCCCAGCGCTGCAGGTGGCGCTGCCCAGCCCGGCGCGCTACGTCGGCGCCCTGGGCTCGAAGAAGACCCACGGCAAACGTCTGGCGGCGCTGGCCGAGGCGGGCATCGAGGGCGAGCTGGCCCGCCGCATCCACAACCCCATCGGCCTCGACCTGGGGGGGCGGCGAGCGGAAGAGATCGCGGTGGCGATCATCGCCGAGATGATCGCCGTGCTCCACGGCAAGTCGTGAGCGGGCGAGCCGAGCGCTCGACGGTCGCCGGCGTCGTGCTGGCCGCCGGCACCTCGACGCGGCTGGCCAGCGAGGTACCCAAACAGCTCCTCGAGCTGGGCGGCGAGCCCCTGGTGCGGCGGGCGGTCCACACCGCCCTGGCGTCGCGGCTACTCGAGGTGGTGGTGGTGCTCGGGCACGACGCCGAGCGGGTGCAAGGCGCGCTCGCCGGACTCGACGTGCGAATCGCCCTCAACCCCGATTTCCGTCAGGGCCAGAGCACCTCGGTGCGCGCCGGCCTCGCAGCGATCTCGCCCCGCGCGAGCGCGGCACTGTTCGTGCCGGCCGACCAGCCGGGCCTGTCGAGCGCCCTCGTCGACCGTCTGATCGAGGCCCACGAGGCCGGCGGCAAAGAGATCGCGCTGCCGGTCTGCCAGGGGCGCCGCGGCGCCCCGGTGCTCTTCGGCCGCCCGCTGTTCGGCGAGCTCGAGCGGCTCGAGGGAGACACCGGGGGACGCGCGCTGCTGCCCCGCTTCGCCCGGGAGATCGCCGAAGTGACGGTCGACGATCCCCTGGAGCTGGCCGACGTCGACACCCTGGAGGATCTGGAAGACCTGCGCCGGCTCGAAAGCACGCTCGTCAGGGCACGATCAACACCGGATTAATGATCGAGTCGCCGCTGGCGGTCTTGAACGTCAGGACGGCCGACGAGCAGGCTCCGATATTGACGCCCGTGAGCAGGACCTGCTGGCCGGGAGCGGGAACGAACGGCAGGCTGTAGCTGACGCCGCAGGCTTCCAGCGTCGGATCGCTGAGCGGGGTGCGGAAGAACAGATCGATCTCGATCATCGCGGTGCCCGGTCCCCGGTGGAGCATGCATGGCGGGCAGGGAATGGACTCGGGAGCCCGGCGCACCCACGGATAGGCGGCGCCGCCGCGGAACTGCCGGTGGGGGCACAGATTGGCCGGCGGGTACTGCTCGTCGTAACGAGCGCTCAAGACCCGGCATTCGGGCAGGAATCCATAATCCTGGTCGAGCGTATCGAGATCCACCTCGAGCGGCGTCGCCTGCTGGAACTCCGCGAGCAGATTGATCGGCAGCTGGGCATGGAGGTCTTTCCACGGCGGGCAGGCGGTGGGCTGCTGGGGGCAGCCCCCGGGCACGTTGACGCAGGCGGCGCCCACGGCACGACAGAGCGAAACCCGGCGTACCCACTGATTGCCGCCGGAGGGCGCGCAACCGGTGCCGCCGGGACCCGGCAGACACAGGTCCGCGACGCCGTTGATCAAGTCGCCGGAATCGTGGATCAGGTCGATGATCTCGGCGCCGTGCCACTGCGGCAGGAGCTGCCAGGCGGCGGCCGCGGCGATCGAGGTGATCGCGGCCCCGATCGAGCTGCCGGTGGCGATCACCGTCGGCTCGCCGGGCTCGTGGCCCTCGACCACCGCTGCCTCGGAATGGGCCGCCAGCCGCGGCCGCATCTTGGGGATCTGGTTGGCAACCGGATAGCCGCTGGAGCGGATCCCGCCCACGGTGTGCACCAGCGGGTTGTAGGTGGTTGCCGGCGGCGGCAGCTCGTCGGCGTCGAGAGGACGCCCCAGCGCCCGCTTGCACTGGTCGACGGTCAGCGTCGAGAGCGCCTCCCATCCCCCCGGCCGCCAGGCGACCTCGGAGTGGGGGCCGGGGGGTCCGCCGATCATGTTGCCGACGGCGACGATCACCAGCACGTTGCGGCATCGCGCGTCCTCGATCGCGTGGCGCACCGCCCGGGCAGCGAGCGGCATCGAGCTGCCGAGGGTGTGCCGGGCGTCCCAGCCGACCGACAGGTTGAGCACCAGCCGCTGGCCCGGCACGGCGTCGTTCTCCCAGTCGGCCACTTCCGCCTGGATCGCCCGCGCCAGGTCCATGAGAGTTCCGAAGTCTCCTCCCTTGAAGTCGTCGACGTAGACCTTGTCGGGGTCGTCCGGATCGCGATATCGCCGCAGAGCCAGCCTGGAGGTCACCTCGGCCAGGCAATCGTTGCTGTTGCACAGCAGCGTCCTCGCCATGTTCAACAGGGCATGACCATGACCCGAGCGCGACTCCCGGGCCCAGGGCTTGATCTTCTGGGTCGGCGTGGAATCGACAATACTCAGGCGGGCCGGCACGCCGGTCGGGCTGGCGATCTGGGGCAGCGCGCCGGCCTGAGCCGCGAAGTGGTCCGCCAACGCCCGCCATACCAGCGGCTCGAGAGTGGGCTCCTGGTCCGTCTGCGACGACGCGCCGGATACGATGGCCCGATCTTCTTCCAGCTCGTCCAGCAAGCCCCGGAGCTCCAGTTTCTGGAGAGCCTGCGTCGCTTCCTCGGTGACAAACCCTTCGCCCCGCCATTCGTAAGTACAGTAACGGTCGAGCTCCGTCGGCACACTCGGCCCGCCTTCTCCCGGTATCGGGACGAAGGACTGTTCGATGTTCCAGCTGGGTCCCGGATCAGGGCAGCGGGGCTCGTCGGGGGATTTGATTCCGACCCAGGCCCAGGGCGTGAGCCCTGCCTGGGGGTCGAACGGCCCCTCCACCTCGATCGGAGGCGGGCCTTCGCCCCCGCCTCCCTGATCACCGGCCATCAAGGCGCCCGGCGTCCCGACCAAAGACATCGCCACCACCAGCACGAACATCGACAATCTCGCCATGTAGAGCTCCTTCGGATGTCACCGCACGCGGATCCCTGGTGATCTCTCGTTATCACCTTCGCGGCGAGGTGCCGAAGTCTGACAAAGTATTTTCCGTACGTTGTCCACACGGGAATAAATCCCCGTGCTACAGGGGCCAAGCCCGCTAAAGCGGGCTGCGCAGCCGGCTTCAGGCGGCTTCCCCTTGGTAGCACGGGTCTTCAGGCCCGTGTGACTCGACGAATTCGCGTGCCGATTACCGTTCGACGATCCGAAAGCTGGCCCAATCGGCATCGGGTCGTTGCCGGCGCAGCGCCAGCTGGGCCTGCTGCAGTGCCTTCGCCTCGTCGCCGGCTTCGAGCACGGCCGGGTACAGGCGCCTCACCAGCTCGAGGGCGAGCTCGTCGTCGATCGGCCGCACGGCGGCGATCACGCCGTGGCTGCCGGCGGCGAGGAAGGCCTGCGCCAGACCGGAACCGTCGGCGGCCGGGGCGTCGGCGGACGCGCGACCCGTCTCGCAGCCCGAGAGCACCACCTGGCGGGGCAAACTGTGGAGCGCCAGCACGTCGCCGACGGTGAGGCGCGTGCCGGCCGCCAGCGGCAGGGCGCTGTGCCAGCCGGCGAAGTCGCCGTGGCCCGCGTAGTGGAACAGCTCCACCTCGAGCAGCGCCCGGCGCACCGCGTCGCCGGCGGCATCCGCGCCCTCGAGCGCCTCCACCCGCCAGTCGACCTCGTGCCGGCCGAGTGCCTGCCGGACCGCGCGGGCTTCGAGCCGCGCCGCCTCCAGATCGCCTCCCGGATCGGCGACCAGCAGGGCGGCCGCGGATCGCGCGCCAGACGCCGCCGGCCATGGAAGGTCGAGACCGTAGACCACGGGCCTGGCGGCGAGCAGCACGTCGTCCCCGTACGGCAGGGCGTGGAAGTCGACCCGTCTCAGGAATCCGTACGACAGGATCCGCACCCGCGCGGTGGCCTCGATCTCCGCGCTGAACGGCTCGATCAGCCGGCGCGCGAGCTCGGCGTTCAGCAGATTCGCCGCGAGGCCATCAATCCGCCGCACCGTCAGGCCGCCGGCGTGCTCGGCGAAGCCGACCCAGCCCTCGGGCAGCGGATGGTAGAGCAGGCGAACCTCGCGGCGGTCGAGAGCCGGCAGGTCGCCGGCGTCGGCCGCCGGTTCGAGCACCAGCAGGGCGCGGTCCAGGGCGTCGCGCAGCCGCCGGCGCTCGCCGGCCTGCCGCTGCTCCAGGAACCTCAGCTCATCCGCCGGCAACCGCCAGGTGTCGCGGGCAGCGGCGTCGAGCTCGCCGCGCGCGCTCCAGTAATCCTGGAGCGCCTCCTGCCACTTCCGGCGCTCCGCCGACGCCAGATGGCTGATGCGCTCGCCGCCGAGCAGGTGGCGGAGGATCCGCGATCGCGCCCGCCGCGCCACCTCCTGGGCCTCGCGCGCCCGGCCCTGGCGCAGCAGCAGATCGAGGTAGAAGCGCGTGCCGCGCTCACGTCCGGCGGCGAGCTCGGCCCGGCCGCCGGCGATCGGCACCCGCAGAGCGGCGTCGTCGAGGAGCGCCTCGCCGCGGGCGTAGTCGCCGAGCGCGCCCTCGAAATCTGCCAGCGCTTCGCGGGCGCGGGCGGCGCCGATCGCCGCCCGCCACGCCGCTTCCGGCGACAGGCTGGCGGCGGCCAGCCGCCCGAGCTCCTGGTAAGAAGCCAGGGCCGCCTCCGGCCGACTCTGGCTCAGGGCAATCCGGCCCTCGATCTCGAGCCACCAGAGCTCCTGGCGCGGCTCGGGATCGGGATCGAGCTCGCGGGCACGCTCCAAGTGCTCTCTCGAACGCAGCGGACGCCTGGCGCGGACGTGCGCCAGCGCCAGGTTGGTGTGGACGTTGACCCGTTCGGCCGGAAGCTGCGGGCACTCGCGAAAAGCCTCCAGCGCGATCTCCAGTCCGGGGATCGGATCGGTCTCCGGACCCACGAAAGCATCCCCGGCTTCGAGAGCGAGCAATCGATGCCAGGCCAGGCTGTTGGCCAGTTGACCGCGAGCACAGGCGCCGGACGCCTCGCTTTCGGCTTGCCACTGGCGAGACAACAGCTCCAGCGCCTCGGCCCGGCGGCCGCTGGCTCGCAGCTGGTTGGCGAAGTGATGCCGGGCATCCCGCGCCGCGCCCTCGACACCTACACGCTCAGCCCGCAGCATGGCCTGCTCGGAAAGCCGCAGGGCGGTCCGGAGATCTCCCGTGCTCCCGGCGAGCAGGGCCCGGGAAGAGTCGCGATCGATCGCGGCTGTGGCGTCCAGCCCCTCGGTCGGCGGCATGTCGTCGAGCAGCTCCCGAGCCTCGGTCAGGCGGCCGCCGAGGAACACCAGGTGGAAAGCGGCCGCGCGGCAGCCGATCTCGTCTGCGGCGCGGCCAACGCCGCGATGAATCTCGGCCGCCTCGCGCCACCGCCGCACCGTCTCGTCTTCGTCGCCACGGACGCGAGCGAAGACGCCGAGGACCCGGACCGCGGAGCCACGATCCTCGTCGGCGACACGGTCTTCCCCGGCGCCTTTCAGCGCCGATTCCACGTACCGCTCGGCCTCGTCGAGCTTCCCGGCCTGGAACAGCTCGACAGCGGACTCCCGCCAGGCCAGCCGCTCGAGCTCGCGCAGGGCGAGCGCCCAGGGCGGGGCATCCGATCCGGCCAGCTCGAGACGCAGCTCCACCGCCGATTCCTCGGCCTCGACCACCAGGCGGCGCCCCGCCTGGACCGGCTCGGCCCGCACCACCGTGCCACCCGTCAGCTCGACCTCGTCTCCGGGCGCGGCACGGACCCACAGGCGGATCTCACGATCTTCCGGCAACATGCAAACCGGCCCCGCGAGCATGCGTTCACAACCGGCAAACTCCACGTCCAGCGGTGGCACGATGGGTGGTGAGCTGGGCTCGCTACATGCCGCTGTCATCGCGGCAAAGGCGACCACGCTGAGCAGACGCTCGGCAGGCATCGCCCATACCGTAGCCCCTCGGGGCCACCTCGGGCAAACCTAGCGTTCGCCGATCACTCGCACCGGCGTCTTCAATAGCACCCAATCCCGCGACGCTGGAGAAGTAGCCGGGCCCTCGCGGATCGCCGCGGCATCCGGCAGGCCGTCGCCGCGCCCGATGGCGAGCCACAGCACCCAGTCACCCGGCGGCAAGGGGACGTCCTCACCCACCGTGCCGGCGTAGAGCACGGAGCCTCCCTCGGAGATCCGTGGCCGCGCCTGCCAGACGCGCAGGGTCTCACCGTCGTCGAGCCAGGCACGGACCGCCACCTTGCCGGAAGCATCGGTCACGGGGCGCAACAGGAGAGAGAACGGCGCGCCGGGCTCGAAAGTCGGCACCTCGCCGGAGACGCTGGCGCGTGTCTCGGACATGCCGCCCTCGAGGCTCAGCTCGTAGTCCGGCAAGGGCGACGGCGAGGGCGACGGCCAGATCAGCGCGAAGGCCACCAGGGCAGCGGCGGCGGCGACCGCCCACCGCCACCGTCTGATCCGCGGCTGCAACGGGACGACCTCGCCGCCGCCGGCCGGCGAGCTCGCCAGCTCTTCCTGGAGCCGGCGGACGATGCCGGCCCGGGCGTCCTGGTCGAGGGGACGGAAGGCGTCGTAGGCGCGGCGCGCCTCCGGCGACGAGTCGGCGGCCTCGCGCAGCGCGGCGATCTCGACCTCGGACAGCTCACCGCCGCTCAGCGCCGGAAGGCGCTCGTCGACGGGCGTCGAGATCTCCTCGCGCTCGCGCGCCACCTGGCCCAGGGATCGCATCAACCGGTCTTCTTTCATCGGCTCGGCGTCTCTTCGGATCGGATCATCTCAGGTCTTCCAGTATCCGTCACTCAAATCATCCGCGCCGTCTTCAGACGCCGCTTCCAGGGTCCGTCCGGCTCGATCTCGCGCCGTAGACGGTGCGCCAGGCGCCGCAGACGGCTACGCCAGGCATAGACGGCGTCGGCGCTCAGATCTGCCTCCCGGCAGATCTGAGCGACCGACCGTTCTTCGACGAACAGCCATCGGAACAGGCGCCAGCCCAGGGGGCTGAGCTCGGCTTCGAGGCGCTCCAGCAAGTCGGCGAGCAGCTCGCGAGAGGCCACCAGGCGCTCGGAGCCGGCACGCGGGCAAACGTCATCGAGGTCTTCCGGCGACGTCGGCTCCTCCAGCCGGGGATTCTTGCGGCCACTGCGCAGGATCGAGATCGCCTTGCGCTCCGCCACCAGGCGGACGAAGCTCTTGAGCGACATGCCGCGCGCCGGGTCCCAGCTCAGCAAGACCCTGGCGCCGTCGCTGAACAGCGCCAGGAAGACCTCTTGCACCAGGTCTTCCACCTCCTGGCGCAGCCGGGCGCCCGCGGCGGCCGAACGGCCGAGCACCATGCCGGCGCCGCGGCCTTGAATCACCGGGGTGAGCTGGTCGACCAGACGCGACAGGGCGGCCTCGTCACCGGACAAGGCTCGCGTCACGTCGGCACGGGTCAGCTGCTCCTCCATCTTGATCCTGTTTCCGGATCCGCCGGGCTTGCGTGTCGGCCGGGGCGTGTCGTCTTTCCGCCTCGGCGCCTCGGCGACCTGCGCGGGCATCGCTCGATGCTCCACCACCACCCGGGCCACCCGTCGACCGGACGGGACCGGGCCACGGACTCCGACTTCCAGGCTTCGCGGAGAAATTATAGGGCGTTGGAACCGGGCGGGCCTACCGCTCATCTGGCGGACCTCTGGTGTCGTCCTGTTGAATCTTCGTGACTGAGCGAATCTCCTTCGTCTCAGAGCTTCAGAACTTCATTCGCCGCCAGGGCCACACTTCTGACAAGAACCGAGCAGATCGGCCGCACACCGGCGAAACGCCCGGCGCGGCCGGCGCGGCCGGCGCATCGAACGTGCGAGAATACCTGGACCGAACCTGGAGACAAGAGATGACCCGAGAGTACGATGCCATCATCATCGGCACCGGCCAGTCCGGACCGTCGCTCGCCGCCCGCGTCGAGTGCGCGGACGGGCCGCCGCAGGTTTCATGAAGGCGCTCGACCTGGAGGCCTCGGGGAACCGCGTGCGCATGCACCTCGACACCGAGGAGAAGCAGCTCGCCGAGCTCGAGCGCCTGCGCCGGGCGTTTAGCTGCGTGCTATCCTCGATCCATGGACCACCGGTCGTCGAGCCCACCGCAAGAAGGATATCTCCGGCCCCACGAGCTGGACCGCTCGACCCTTGCCTCTGATACCGATCCACGGACCGCGGCCCTGCAATTGAAAATCTTCCGCCGTATGCCCCCCTGGCGAAAGTTCCAGCTCATAGAAGACGCGATCCTGACGTCGCGGCAGTTGGCCATGGCAGGTTTGAGGGCGCGTCATCCCCACGCGGGCCCCGAAGAGCTGAAGCGCCGACTGATGGCGCTCCTTCACGGCGAAGAGCTGGCAGCGCGCGTCTGGGGCCCGCTCGAGAAGCTCGCCGGTCCTTCTGCAGCGGCATGAGCCAGGGCCCGCTCGAGGTAGCCTACGAGGTCATCGAGGTTCTCGAGGGCCTGCAGGTTCCCTACCACGTCGGGGGCTCCTTCGCCAGCTCGCTCCACGGCGTTCCGCGACAGACTCACGACCTGGACCTGGTGGTCGATCTGAGGCCCGAAAAGGTCCCGCGCCTGGTCGACCGGCTGAGCGGTCGTTTCTATATCGACGCCGACATGATCTACGGAGCGATTCGCCGCGAGGGGAGCACGAATCTGCTTCATCTGGAAACGGGCTTCAAGATCGATCTCTTCATCCGACAACCCGGGCCATTCGACAGTAGCGAGTTCCGCCGGCACGGCCCTCAACGTCTGAGTGAGGACAGTTCGCGGGAGGTCATGGTCAAATCCGCCGAAGACACGCTGTTGCGCAAGTTGCAGTGGTATCGGGAGGGACGGATGGTCTCGGACCGGCAGTGGACCGACATACTAGGCATCGTTCAGACGCAGGGCGATCGCCTCGACGAGGACTACCTGCATTACTGGGCAGGCGAGTTGGAGCTCGACGAGCTCCTGGAACGCGCGCTGGCGTCGCGAGCGGAGAATCCCCCCGACGGCCGATAGCCCCCGCCGTGTCCGGCACCGGCAGCTGGGGTCACCGATGCATCCTCGTCACCACCTCGAGCTTTTTGGTGGTCACCAAACGCGTTTTCGTCACCCCCATCGGCCCCCAGATAGTCACCAAACGCGTTTTCGTCACCCCCGTCGGCCCCCAGGTGGTCACCGGACGCGTTTTCGTCACCCCCGTCGGCCCCCAGGTGGTCACCAAACGTGGTTTCGTCACCCCCGTCGGCCACAGGCGGTCACCAAACACAAAATGGTGATCACCTGGGGGCCTACGGGCGTGACGCCTTCCGCTCTCGGCGCAGCTGCTCCAGGTACCGCTTGCGACGCTTCCGGTAGGTCAGCGACTTGAGACGGTTGCCGCAGCGCTGCGTGCACCACTTGCCGGTGACGCCGTTGGAGAAGTCGTAGAAGGCCGCGCCGCAGCCTTCGCGGACGCACAGCTTGAGGCGGCGCCAGTGGTCGTCGCGGTGGGCGAGGGCGACGATCCGGAAGAGGTGCGCGACGGCGCCGGTGAAGCCTTCGTCGACGGGCTCCACGCGGGCGCCGCCGTCGGCGGTGATGCGCGTGCGCCGGGGCGCCCCGACGGCGGCGCGGTCGAGCATTTCGACCACTTCCGGCGACGGCGCCGGGCCATGGCTGGCGCGTACCAGGGCCTCGAGCCCCGAGCGCACCGAGACCGCCTGCTCGACGTCCGCCGGCGTCAGCTCGCACCGCCGGCTCAGCAGGCCCCAGTGCACCAGCCAGTCGGCCAGCGCCCGCGGGCTCGACAGCCTGCCGCGCCGGTAGGGCGGCGTGCCGGTGATGACCAGCGCCTGCACGATCCGCAGGTCGCCGGGCGCCGGCTCGATCCGGTAGGGCCAGCGCGGGTCGGAAAGGGCGCCGTCTGTTTTCCTGCTCATGAGATCAAGCTATCACTACGGGAGGCGTGTCAGGGCAGGATCGGCGCGTCGGCTCCCAGGCCCGGGCCGTAGACGATGGCGTTGAGCAGCAGGCGGGCGGTGCCCCGGGTGGAGGCGCGGAAGGTCGGCGAGTTGGCGAACAGGATGACCTGGCCGTGGCCGACGCCCTCACGGGTCACCGCCGCCGAGCTCGCCATGCGGCCGGCCGCCTCTGGCCACAGCAGGCCGCTCATGCGCAGGCGCAGGTCGTGGCCGGCCGGCACCGTCGACCAGCCGACGCGACGCGCCTCGGCGTCCTCGCGAGGCTCCAGCACTCCCAGGCGCACCGGCGTCGCCACCGGATGCTTGGCCATCAGCACGCGGCCGCCGCCGGCCAGCACCGGCAGCTCGTCGCCGACGCCGTAGGTCAGCCAATGCTCGGCGTCGACGCGGGCGGCGATGAAGGCGCCCGCGGGCATGAACATCCGGTCCCAGGCGTCGCGGCGATCCAGCTCCTCTTTCGATGGCCGCTCCAGCTCGGCGAGACCCTGCCAGGGGTTGGAGCCTTCGGCCGTCGCGACGTGGGACCAAGTCTCCCCTTCCCCGGGCAGGGCCGAGACGCGCGCCATCTCCTCGCGCAGCACCGCCGTCTCGTAGTCGTCGAGCTGGCCGAGAACGTCGCGCAGCGCGCGGACGTCGGAGAGCCCGCTGGCCTCGGTGGCGACGCGGGCGGCCGAGCGCGCGATGGCGATCAGCGTGCCGCCGGCCTCGACCCAGGTCCGGAGCGTCGTCCACTCCCCCTCGGTGAGCATGCGCCCTCTGCTGTCGGGCAGCACCAGGAGGTTGTAACGCCGGAGATCAGCGCGCTGCAGCCGGCCGGACTCGAGATGCGAATGACGGATGCCGACCTGGTGGTCGAGGGTGTGCCAGATCGAGCCGAAGTCGTAGGGGCTCACCGCGTCGCGCGACAGCAGAGCGATCCTGGGCGCCTGCAGCAGCTGGAAATGGCCGCCGCCGATATCGGGCAGCTCCTCCTCGCCGAGGCCGGTGGTGACCGCCTTGACCTCCAGGTCGAGCGGCGTCGCCGCCGCCGCCACCGCCGCGCCGAGATCGCCCTCGAAGCCGCGGTTGTCCGCCGGGACCACCACCACCGAGCCGCGGACGAAGTCGGCGCCGCCGAGGCTGACCGCTTTGTCGCTCACCCGCACCCGGACGCCGCTCTCGAGCAGCCGGGCGGCCAGCGCCACCGAGGCATCGTCGGCGCCGTCGACGAACCAGGCGACCGCCTCGGAAGGCGGCGCCTCGATCAGTCGCGAAGTCGGCTGCCAGCGTTTCGCGCCGGCGGGCAGACCGCCCTCGACGGTGAGCGCCGGCAAGCCGTAGAGCATGGTCTGATTCCAGGCGGTGGCATCGTAGATCGTGGATTGACCGGTGCGCAGGATCGACTTGCGCTCGCGCTCCAGGTACCCCCGCGGCATCCGCGGGTCGAACTCCAGCATGGCGGCCACCAGGTGGGCCTCGGGCTGGCGGTTGGGGATCCAGTAAGTGCCGGCGGGCAGCGAGGCGCGCTCCTGCCGGCGTCCCATCTGATCGACGGCGGCGGCGACCCGCGTCTCCGCCGGCGTCTGGTAGACCTCGATGTTCTGCAGCTCCATCAACTCGAGGAAGGCGTGCAGGCGCGATCGGTTGGCGCTCGGCAGGACGGCGAAGGCGCGGTCGGCCCAGCGGCCGTCCGCTGACACCGCCGAGCGCCGCTCGGCCAGGTAGTCGGCGAGGATCTGCTTCCGGTGGGTGCTCAAGGTTGTCAGGTTGGCGATCGAGCTGACCGCCTGGTGGTGGACCGCCTCGCGATAGGTGACGACGTTGCCAGGCGCCTGGCGGACCCCGTCCTCGGCGAAGCCCGCCTGCTCGTAGAGGATCGGCACGGCACCGCGCAGGCCGCCCCAGGCGTCGGTGTAGCCCGGGTACCAGCCCTCGTTCCACTCGCCGGTGTAGTACACCCAGCCGTGGCGGTCGAAGGCCTTGGACTGGTCGCGGGCGAACTCCGCGCCCCAGGGATCGAGCTTCCCCGGCAGGAACGGGCTACGCGGGGCTCGCGCCGGCGAGAACAGGTAGGTGTCCTGAGGCCCCATCTCGTGGGCGTCGACCATGAGCTGGGGATGCCAGTCACCGGCGGCCTCGACCCGCCCGCGGGACTCCGGGTTCACCGCCAGGGTCCAGTCGCGGTTGAGATCGAAGTTGTAGTGATTGGTGCGCCCCCACGGCCAGTAGCCGGCGTGCAGCAGGGACTGGTCGTCGACGTTGGGCGTCTTCGCCCGGTGCTCGGCGATCTGCTGCAGGAAGCGGTGGCGGCCGTCGGGGTTCTGCATCGGGTCCACCAGCACCACCACCGTTTCGAGCAGCTCGGTGACCTCCGGGCTGGTTCCGGCGACCAGGTGATGGAGCACGGCCAGCGAGGCGTCGGTGCCGGACGTCTCGTCGCCGTGGATCGAATAGGCCATCCAGGCGATCGCCGGCTGGCCGTCGAGCAGCTCCTCGCCGGCCGACGCCGAGAGCTCGCGGGGATCGGCCAGGCTGGAGGCCGCCTGCTGGATCTCGTCGATCCGCGCCAGGTTCTCCGGCGAAGTGACGATCATGTAGTAGAGCGCCCGCCCCTCGTGGCTCCTGGCGTACTCGACCAGCTTCGTCCTCGGGCTGGCCTCGTCCCAGGCCTCGAGGCAGCGCTCGATCTCGGCCGGGAACGCCGCCCTGTCGCCAGGACGGAAGCCGAGCAGGCTCTCGGGGGTCGGGATCGAGGCGTCGTAGCTGGTGCCGGGGAAGAGCTCGACGTCGTAGGCGAGGTCTTCGTCGCCGGCCAGGGCCGGCAAGGCCAGGATCGAAACGAGGATCGGGATCAGTACGCTGCGCATGGACGGCTCCTCGGGTCGTTGGGGAGCGCCATGCTATCCGCTATCCTTCGCCGGGGCGACGCGGACGCCGCTCCCGAGACACAACGAGAGGAGACATTGATGGACTTGAAGGGCGCGAAGGCACTGATCACTGGCGGCAGCGGCGGCATCGGCAAGGGCATCGCGGCGGCATTGAAACGCAAGGGGTCGGACGTGGTCATCACCGGTCGCAAGCGCGAATCGCTGGAGGCGACGGCCGCCGAGCTGGGGGTGGGCTCGATCCAGGGCGACGCGGGAGTGGAAGCGGACGCCATGCGCGCGGTGGCGAGCTTCGTGGAGCAGCACGGACGCATCGACATCCTGGTCAACAACGCCGGTTTCGGCTACTTCGCGCCGCTGGTCGACATGGAGCTGGAACGCATGGAGGCGGTCTACCGCACCAACGTCTTCGGCGCCTTCCTGATGGCCCGCGAGGCGGCGCGTCACTTCGTCCGCCAGGAGTCGGGCAACCTGATCAACATCTCCTCGACCTCCGGCCTCAAGGGCGGACGCGGCTCCACCGCCTACTCGTCGTCGAAGTTCGCGCTGCGCGGCATGACCGAGTGCTGGCGCGACGAGCTGCGGCGCCACAACGTGCGCGTGATGCTGGTCAACCCCAGCGAGGTGCTGACCAGCTTCTCGTCGGTCGCCGGCTACGATCAGCAGGCGTCGGAGAAGAAGCTGCGGGCGAGCGAGATCGCCGACGCCATCGTCGGCGCGCTCGAGATCGACGACCGGGGCTTCATTCCCGAGTTCGCGGTGTTCGCCACCAACCCGTTCTGATCCTTCAGTCCAGCCACCAGGCCACGACGTCAAGCCGCCGCACGAAATGCAGGTGGGTCGGCGCGCCGATCTCGCGCCCCGCAGAGTAACCCGTTCAGGCGCCATCGAGCCTCTGAATAGGTATGAGCAGGCGTCTCGGTACGCCTCTCGCATCTGAATGACGTTTGGCCTCGGGAGGTATCATGAAAACTCGAATCATCTGCTTCGTCTCGCTTCTCCTTCTCGGCATCGTCCTCGCCCCGTCGCCGTTACGTGCCACCAGCTTCGTGCGGGCTTCGGACGAGCGCCTGGCCGATCGCGCTGCGGCGATCATCGAGGCGCGGGTCCTCGACGTCGATCCGGCGCCCGGCGCCGCCATGCCGATGACCGATTACCTGGTGGAGGTGGAAGACCTGATCGCCGGCTACGTCCCCGCCAGCTCGGTGGTCGTGCGGGTGCCCGGGGGCACGCGCGACGACGGCCTGGCCCTGCACATCGAAGGCGCGCCGCGGTTCACCGCGGGGCAGCGGGTGCTGCTGTTCCTCGATGCCCGCACCGACGACACCTTCCGCATCGTCCACCTGATGCAGGGTGCGTTCCTGATCGACGACCGCGGCGGCGAGCGGATCGCCCGGCGCGAGTTGGCCGGGGCACACGAAATCCAGCTGCCGGGGCGGGGGGCACAGCAGCCGGAGACGCCGCGGAACCTGGAGCGCTTCCGCGCCTGGTTGATCGACCGCGCCGCCGGTCTGGAGCGCCCCGCCGACTACCGGCTCGAGCCGTCCGAGGCCGGGGTGCCGGAGAAATACACCCTGCTCGGCCCCGCCCGCTGGCGGGAGTTCGACACCGGTGGCAGCATCCGATGGCGGGCCCACGAGGACGGGCTGGCAGGGCAACCGGGAGGCGGGTTCGACGAGCTCAAGACCGCACTCGCGCTCTGGACCAACGAGTCGCACACCCCCATCAGGTACTCCTACGCCGGCACGACCACTGCGTCGGGTGGCTTGACCTCTCCCGACGGCGTCAACGCGATCCTGTTCGGAGATCCCAACGGGATCATGCCCCCATACAACTGCGTCGAAGGCACCCTCGCCATGGGCGGGTTCTGGTACACGATGGCGGAACAGGTCCACAACGGCACGACGTTCTGGACCATCATGGAGGGCGACATCGTCACCGCCAGGGGCATCGAATGCGAGCTGCCGGGTAACGAGCTGGCCGAGGAGCTATTCGCGCACGAGCTCGGCCACACCCTCGGCCTCGGCCACAGCGGCGACTCCAACGCGCTGATGTACCCGTTCATCCACGGCGACGGCCGGGGCGCGCGCCTGGGCGGCGACGACGTCGAAGGGATCACCTTCATCTACGGCACGCCGCCGGACGCGCCCAGCGATCTGACCGCCACGGCGCTCGACGACCGCATCCGGCTAAGCTGGCGCGACAACTCAGGCGACGAGTCGAGCTTCCAGATCGAGCGCCGGACCACCGGCTCCTTCGGCCATCTCCGCACCGTGGGCGCCAACAGCCGCCAGTACGACGACGCCAGCGTATCCCCCGGGATCACCTACTGCTATCGCGTCCGGGCGCGCAATGGCGCTGGGGAGTCCGACTACACCGACGAAGCCTGCGCCACGATCCCGATCGTGGTGGAGCCCTGCGAGCCGGGGCCGACAACGATGTGTCTGTGGGGTGACCGCTTTCGGGTCGAGACCACCTGGCACGATTTCGAAGGCGTGATCGGCGATGCCTGGGTGTTGCCGTTCGGCTCCGTCGAGTCGGGCCTCTACTGGTTCTTCTCCCAGAACAACTGGGAGATGCTGATCAAGGTTCTCGACGGCTGCGCCATCAACGACCGCTACTGGGTCTTCGCCGCCGTTACCACCGACGTCGAGTACACGCTCGAGGTCACCGACACGTGGACCGGCCAGACGTCGACCTACTTCAATCCTCTCGGGGTCTCGGCCGCGGCCATTACCGACAGCGACGCCTTCAGGACCTGCGGCGCGTCGCCGCCTGCCGGCTCGTCGTCGAGCGGTCTGCGATCGGCCTTCGCCACCGAGGCGCCTGCGCGGCCCGACCGCGCCCACGGCCCCGTCGCCGACGAATGGGAGCTCTGTCCCCAAAGCCTGACCGAGATCTGCCTTGGCCAAAGGTTCAAGGTGGAAGTCGAATGGCAGGACTACGTCGGCGCCACCGGCCCGGCGAAGGTCGTGCCTGTCGGCTCCGAGGACTCGGGCCTCTTCTGGTTCTTCTCCCCCAACAACTGGGAGATGTTGATCAAGGTTCTCGACGGCTGCGCCATCAACGACCGCTACTGGGTCTTCTCGGCGGCGACCACCGACGTGGCCTATACCCTGCGGGTCACGGACACTCTGGCCGACGTGACCCAGGAGTACCACAACTCGCTGGGCGTCGCTTCGCCAGCGATCACCGACACCGACGCGTTCGCGACCTGCCCGTAGGGCCGATCGCAAACGCTGGGGCCTGATCCAGCTGGCTCAGTGCCGTCCTGGGCCCTGGATCCCTTTCGGAATCTTCGGGACATGGCCCGTTCCGCCATCGTCTCACGCATCTCGGAGCAGGGGGCGAATTCCCCAGAGACGGTGTCAGCTTCAGAGACTCCGCCACCTTCGCCCGCCCCCTCTCACATTTCTTCGATGGAGGGAATCATGAACAGAAACTACTCGAGACCGCCGCCAGCGATGCTGTTGGCACTGATCTTTACCGTGCTGGCCGCGGCGAACGCGCACGCGGAAACACCCCTGTTCGGCGGGAACAGGTTTCCACCCAGGGTACCCAGCGCCGCCGAGCTGGGCGCGATCGACGCCGCTCCGGCCTTGACGACGAAGGCCGGGGGATCCATGCCACGCGACTTCGGTATGGCCGTCACAACCCTGGATCGCCAGACCATCCGCGAGCTGGCTCCGTTCTCGAGCCTCGTCATCCTGCCCTCGGACTCTCCTGAGCTGGCCGAGCTGCTGGCCTATGCGCGCTCCTACCGCTTGAAGGTGATCATCTCGGTCCACGACCTGTTCTTCGAGCGCGACCCGGAGCACGGATCGTACGCACCCTTCTCGCTGCGCACGGATCACCTCGACGCCTGGCAGGACTTCGTGCTGCACAATCTGGAGGTTCTGAGCTACGCCAACGTCTGGGCCTTCTACATCGCCGACGAGCCGTTCTGGAACCAGATCCCGGCGGCGGACCTCGCCACGGCGGAGGGCATCGTCGAGGAAACGTTTCCGCTGATCCCCACCATGGCCTCGATGAGCCCCCAGGATCTGGACGCCGCTCCGGCCGACCTGCCTCCGGACCTGCTGGACATCGTCGGCCTTCACATGTTCGCGGTGGAGAACGATCCCAACGTCGACCCCGCCTACCAGTATTACCTCGGCCTGCTCCAGGAGAGATTCAGCGGCCGAGACTTCGTGATCATCGCCGATTCCTGGTGGAACGAGAGTCTGCACGGCGACCCCGGCCTGAACCTTCAGACCCTGGTCGCGAGAGCCGACCAGTACCGCCAGGTGGCGGAGGGCCTCGGTGCAGTCGCCCTCGGCGCCTTCATCTGGCAGAGCTTCGAAGGCGGCACCGGCCTTCGCGACCTTCCCGACGAGCTGCTGCGAGAGTACATCCGGATCGGTTCCGAGACCGCCGAACGATGTGGCGTTCCGGACGAGGTCGGGCCGCTCGCCGGCGAGACGGCCCTCTACTTTCACGACTGCCGCTTCTTCGCCACGGTTCGCTGGCGCAATCCGATGAACGGCGAGGAAGGCACGGCCACCGCGGTGTCGCTGACCCGGGACACCGGCGTCTTCTGGTTCTTCGACCGCAACAACATCGAGGTGACCGTAAAGCTCCTGGACGGCAGGGGACTGAACGAGCACTGGTGGGTGTTCTGGTCGCACATGACCAGCCTCGAGGTGCAGCTCGAGATCACCGACACCGAGACCGGGGAGACGGTCGCCTATACCGAGCCAGCCTCCGACACCTCCGCGTTTCGCGATGACTGACCAGCGCTCCGAACGCCCCACATGAATGCGCCTGCGGGCTGGGCAAGTCTGTGATTTCCCATGCCACGCTAACCCGTTCCGGCCCACCGAGTACTCTGTAGATAGTCGGGAGCGCTCCAGCGTTCCCCCTATCTTTTGAAATCACCTCGGAGGCGTCATGAACCATCGCATCGCGGTCCTCGCCCTTTCGTTCCTTCTTGCCATGCTTCTTCTCGGCTCGGCGCGGTCGGAAGCGACCAGCTTCGTACGCGTCTCCGACGAGCATCTCGCCGATCGCGCCTCGGTCATCGCCGAGGTGCTGGTACTCGGCGTCGACCCAGCGCCCGGGGCGGGTATTCCGGTGACCGACTACCAGGTCGAGGTGAAAGACCTGATTGCCGGCTACACCCCCGGCAGCTCGCTGGTCGTGCGGGCGCCCGGAGGGGTACGGGACGACGGGACGGTGCTCCACATCGACGGCGCGCCGCGGTTCGCCTCCGGGCAGCGAGCGCTGCTGTTCCTCCGTGCCGGCGCCGACGGTACCTACCAGGTTCTCTACTTGGCGCAGGGAGCGTTTCGGATCGAGGAACGTGACGGCCAGCCGATCGCCAGGCGCGAGCTGTACGGGGCGATCGAAATTCAGCTGCCGGGGTTGGGGGCGCAAGAACCGGAGACGCCGCGGGATCTGGAACGCTTCCGCTCTTGGTTGGTGGACCGATCCGAAGGCCTGGTGCGCCCCGCGGACTACGGGATCGAGCCCTCCGAAACGGACCTGGCCGGCGTTCCGGAGAAGTACACGCTGCTCATGTCTCCCGGTGGCCGGCCCGCGCGCTGGCGGCAGTTCGACACCAACGGCAACGTCCGGTTCCGAGCTCACCAGGCCGGTCAACCGGGGCAACCCGGCGGCGGGTTCTCGCAGTTCCAGACCGCGCTCGCCGCCTGGACCAACGAGTCGCATACCCCCATCCGGTACCTCTACGGCGGTACGACTTCCGCCTCGGGGGGCTTGAGCTCCGGCGACGGCACCAACGCGATCCTGTTCGACGATCCCAACGGCCATCCGGCCTTCGGCGGCACTTTCAGCTGCAGTGCCGGGGGCGTCCTCGCCATCGGCGGATGGGGGGCGGCGAGCACGGCGGAGCACAGCCACAACGGTACGACGTTCTGGACCATCGCCGAGGCTGACATCGTGACCAACAAAGGCCTCGACTGCGCCTTGCCGAACACCAGGCTGCTCGAGGAGATGTTCGCTCACGAGCTCGGCCATACCCTCGGCCTCGGCCACAGTACCAATTCGGGCGCGCTGATGTTCCCCTTCATCCACAACGACGGCCGGGGCGCGAGCCTGAGTGGCGACGAGGTGGAAGGGATCACCTTCATTTACGGCTCGCCGCCGGCGGCGCCGAGCGATCTCACCGCGACGGCGGCGGACGACCACATCCGTCTGAGCTGGCGAGACAATGCCAACGACGAGTCGAGCTTCCAGATCGAGCGCAAGACCACCGGTTCCTTCAGCCATCTCCGCACCGTGGGCGCCAACAGCCGCCAGTACGACGACACCTCCGCGAGCCCCGGAATCACCTACACCTACCGCGTCCGGGCGCGAAACGGCGCCGGCGAATCCGCCTACGCCGACGAGGTTTCCGCCATGATCCCGGCCGACCCGGATCCCTGCGTCCCGGGGCCGACGACCCTGTGCCTGTGGGGCGATCGGTTCCGGGTCGAGGTGTCCTGGCGCGATTTCGAAGGCGGCACCGGCAGCGGCACGGTCCTGCCGGACGGCTCCATCGAGTCGGGCCTCTTCTGGTTCTTCTCGGCCAACAACTGGGAGATGCTGATCAAGGTGCTCGACGGCTGCACCATCAACGAACGCTTCTGGGTCTTCGCTGCCGCCACCACCGACGTCGAGTACACCCTCGAGGTCACCGACACCTGGACCGGCCAGGCGTCGACCTATACCAACCCGCTCGGAGTCTCGGCCGCCGCCATTACCGACAGCGACGCCTTCGCGACCTGCGGCGCCTCCCCGCCGGCGGGCTCCTCGTCGCTGGGGCTGCCGTCGACTTCCGCGGGCCTGTCCCCGCGGCCGCGCCAGGTACAGGCCGGCGAAGAAGGGAGCTGTGAGCCGAGCGAAACCATGATGTGCCTCAACCAGGGCCGGTTCAAGATCGAGGTCGAATGGCAGGACTACGTCGGCGCCACCGGCCCGGCGAAAGTGGTGCCCGCCGGCTCCGACGACTCCGGCCTCTACTGGTTCTTCTCGCCCAACAACTGGGAGATGTTGATCAAGGTGCTCGACGGCTGCGGCATCAACGAACGCTACTGGGTCTTCTCCGCGGCCACCACCGACGTCGCCTACACCCTGCGGGTCACGGACACTCTCAACGACGTGACGAAGGAGTACCAGAACACTTTGGGAAACGCCGCCGACGCGATCACCGATACGGAGGCGTTCATGACCTGTCCCTGACGGGTCGTCAATCGAGGCAAGCGGCGAACGCGTGGGGGTCTGTGATCGCGGGCGCCGCCGTGCCCAGTGGATTGAAGTATTCGCGGATTTCCCCACCCACGACGTCGGTCACCCGCAGCCGGTACTCCACGTCGGTGGTGGCGGCGGCGAACACCCAGAAGTGCTCGTTGATGCCGCAGCCGTCGAGCACTTTCACCAGCATCTCCCAGTTGTCGGCGCTGAAGAACCACAGGATGCCGGAGTCCTCCGAGTCGACGGGAACGACCCGGCCGGAGCCGGTGACGCCGGCGTAGTCCCGCCACTCGACTTCCACCAGGAATCGGTCCTGGTTCAGGCACAGGCCGGTGGCCGACGGCTCGCAGAACTCGTCGTGGGATTTCGCGCCGCGGGCGTGGCGGTCGAGGATCGTCGAGGCGGTCGCGGCGCTGCTGCTCGAGAATCCCGCGACCGCCGGCGCCGATGACTGCGTCGAGCACGTGGCGAATGCGCCCGCGTCGGTGATGGCGGGCGAGGCGGTACCCAGGGGGTTGAAGTACTCGCGGACGGCTCCCATCGCCGTGTCGGTGACTCGCAGCGTGTATTCGACGTCGGTGGTCGCGGCGGCGAACACCCAGAAGCGCTCGTTGATGGCGCAGCCGTCGAGCACCTTGATCAGCATCTCCCAGTTGTCGGCGTCGAAGTACCAGAACAGGCCGGAATCGTCCGAGCCGACCGGCACCACCTGGCCGGAGCCGGTGTTGCCTTCGTAGTCCCGCCACTCGACCTCCACCCGGAAACGCTCGCGGCTCAGGCACAGGCCGCGCGCGTCCCGGACGCACGCCGTCGGGGCCGGCCGCCAGACCTGGTTGGCGCCGCCGTGACACTCCCAGAGGATGGTCGGCGTACCGTCCGCGGTCGAGGCGCCGCGGACGTCCAGGCACAGCCCGGTCTCCTGGTGGATCAGCACCGAGGGCTTCGACGATCCGGTGGTCTCCAGCGACCACAGATCGTCCCCGCCGCCGCACTCGTCGATCTCCAGGCGCGGCGCCCCCGAGCCCGGGGCCGGCCCCGGCACCAGGCACAGGCCACCGATGCCCCGAACGCGCTGGGGGACAGGGGTCAGATCGAGCTGCCAACGCTGGTTTTCGCCGCCGTGACAGCGATAGAGCTGCACCGCCGTGCCTGGGGTCGGCTCGCCGCCCTGGGCGTCGAGGCATTTGCCGCCGATGCCGACCAGCGCGAAGCGCGGAGCGGCGAACAGGCGGCCGGGGATGCTCCGGGTCGCCGCGCTGCCTTCGACGTCGCTGGCCCACATCACCGCGAAGCCGCCGTCGGGCCCGGCCGCGACGTCGGGGCGCCACTGGGTCCCCGCGACGTCCGTGTTGACCTGAAACTCCGCGCCCAGGGCCGTGCCGTCGCCGGCGAAGCGCCGGCCCTGAATGCTCCAACCGTCATCGTCCGAGCCGCTCGAGCCGGCGCTGTGCCAGACGACCACGAAACGGTCGTCCGCCAGCACCGCCACCGACGGCCCACTCTGGGTGCCGGTGGTGAAGGTGTTGACCTGGAAGTCCTCGTCCTCGGGCGTACCGGTGGGCGAGAACCGCCGGCCGAGGACGCTCCACGACGACGAATCCGAAACCGGCGAGGTGGTGCTGGTCCAGGCGACGACGAAACCGCCGTCGGACTGGATCCCGACGTCGGGGTGGAACTGACCGCCCGAGGTGTGGGAATTGACCTGGAACTGCCCGCTCAGGGCGGTGCCGTCGGCCTCGAAACGCCGGCCCTGGATGCTGCCGGAAGAGGTGTCCGGGCCGCTCGACCCCGAGCTGCCCCACACCACCACCAGACGATCGTCGGCGCGCCTCGCCATCGAGGCGCCCAGGTGGCTGGAGGCGGAGTCGCCATCGACCTGGAACTCCTCGCCGATGGCCGTGCCGTCGGGCCGGTGAACCCGGCCCCGGAGACCGCCGAAGTAAGTGCCCGCACCGACCGGGCGCAAGCGCTCCCACACCACCACGAAGTCGCCGCCGGACAAGACCTCGATCACCGGATCGCTCTGGCGATTCGACGTATCACCGTTGACCAGGAATTCGTCGCCGATCGGCACGGCGCCCTGACCGAAGGCGGCCGCCGAACCGAACAGCATCAGAAGGATCGCCAGCAGAGTCTTGTTCATCACCCGTTTCATCTCGAACCAGAATACCCGAGTCGCTCGTCCGTCTCCTCCCCAGATGCGAGAAGCGAGACCGAAACGGGTCGACGCATCGGGTCCTATGGACAGGTCGCGAACGCCCGGGAGTCGGTAATCGCCGGCGAAGCGTTGCCGAGCGGGTTGAAGTACTCCCGGATCTCCCCGGTGTCGAGGTCGGTCACCCGCAGCCGGTACCCGACGTCGGTGGTAGCGGCGGCGAAGACCCAGAAGCGGTCGTTGATACCGCAGCCGTCGAGTACCTTGACCAGCATCTCCCAGTTGGTCTCGCTGAAGAACCACAGGATGCCCGAGTCGCGCGAGTCGACCGGAACCACCTGGCCGGAGCCGGTGTTGCCGTCATAGTCGCGCCATTCGACCTCGACCAGAAAGCGGTCGTCGTTCAGGCACAGGTCGACCGAGTTCGGGACACACAGACCCTTCGAGTCGACGCCTTCCCACAGCGACTCGTCGACGCCCAAGAAGGTTTCCTTCAGCGTCTCCGGGGCCGCTGGACCGGCCCATGACGCATCAACTCCCGAGCCCGCCGAGCAGGTGTCGAACGCGGCGGCGTCAGTGATCGCCGGGGAAGCGGTGCCAAGGGGGTTGAAGTACTCGCGGATGGCGCCGATCGCGGTGTCGGTGACGCGCAGAGTGTACTCGACGTCGGTGGTGGCGGCAGCAAAGACCCAGAAGCGGTCGTTGAGGGCGCAGCCGTCGAGCACCTTGATCAGCATCTCCCAGTTGTCTTCGCTGAAGAACCAGAACAGGCCGGAGTCGTCCGAGCCCACCGGCACCACCTGTCCGGAGCCGGTGTTGCCGTCATAGTCCCGCCAGTCGACCTCGACACGAAAACGATCCGCGTTCAGGCACATTGTCGTGGCATCGGCCACACAGGGTTCGACCTGAGTGATGTCGAACACCCCTCTGTCAGTCGCGGCGTACAGCGTCGAGGGATTCAGGGAATTGATCACCAATGCTCGAGCCTGCACATTCTCCAGGCCGTTGTCGAAAGCAACCCACAGGTCTCCACCGCCAGTGCTCCTGTAGACCCCGGCGTCGGTTGCGGCATAGAGGTTCGAAGGATCGTCGGGATCGATCGCCAACGATGTCACGCGGGTCTCGGGCAGACCGGCAGAGAACCAGCTCCCGCCGCTGTCCGTGCTCCTGAAAACCCCATCGCCGGTGCCGGCATAAAGAACCGTGGGAATGATGGGATCGATAACCAGGCTCCAGACGAGGGTGTCGGGAAGTCCGGCGCTGGTGGCTGTCCAGAGCCCGCCGCCGTCCATGGTCTGGAATACCCCATCGGTGGTCCCGGCAATAAGGACCGCAGGATTGGTGACATCGATCACCAGGGCATGGACACTGAGGAAGGAACTGCCGGAGGTCGTCAAGCCGTCGCTGGCGGCCGCCCACTCGGAACCTCCGTTCGTGCTCTTGTAGACCCCATCGTCGGTGCCCGCATAGACCACTGACGAGGGGCCGATGGCCAAGGACAGGACATATAGATAGTCAGGCAGGCCACTGAGTGCCCAACTCATGCCACTGTCCGTACTTTGGTAGAGGTAGCCGTTCTCGGAGTCCCCGGCGTACAGGATCGACGGGCTCACAGGGTCGACGGCCAAAGCTCCGACTGCGACGGAACTCAGGCCGCTGCGGATCCAGCTGGCGCCTCCATTCGTGCTCTTGTCCACGCCTCCCCTGTACGAGCCTGCGTAGAGTGTGGTGGGGGTCACGGGATCGATCGCCAAGCTCTCGACGAACGTATCGCTCAGACCGATGTTGGATGCGACCCAACTCGCTGCGCCGTCCGTGCTCCGGAACACCCCTTCGTTTCTCCAGAGGTTGCTGTAGCAATGATCATAAATGGAGGTTCCATAGAGAACCGAGGGGCTCGAGGGATGGATCGCGAGGGCCTCGATCGGGTGCGGAACAGTGTCGATCCTGGCCCAAAAGCCGCCACCGTTCGTGCTCTTGTAAACGTTTCCGGGACCTCCGAAATATGCTTTACTTGCGACATACAAGGTCGCGGGAGCGATAGGATCGATCACCAGGGATCGGAAATCTTCTTCACCCAGCCCGTTGCTGAAGGCCTCCCAGGTGGAGCCACCATCCGTGCTCTTGTAGACCCCGCCAAAGGATGCCGCATAGAGAATGGAGGGTGTGATGGGGTCGATCACCAAAGCCTGGGCAGACCAGCTACTCGAGCCGCTTGTCCAGCTGGCGCCGCCATCCTGACTTCTGTAGACACCCCGGAGGGTTGCAACATAAATGGTGGAGGGTGTGGTCGGATCGATCACCAAAGCTTCGACGGGTGAGTCGACGAGGCCAATGTTGACGACGGCCCAGCTGCTGCCTCCGTCCGTGCTCTTGAATACGCTGCCGCCGTCGCCCAGGCAATCTTCGTCGTATGAGCGAGTCCCAGCATAGAGAGTGGAGGGCGTGACAGGATCGATCGCCAGACTTTGGACCGGACCCGATAATCCAACACTCGTCCAACTGGCGCCGGCATCGGTACTCTTGAGCACTTCATCCCAGCTTCCAGCATACAGAGTGGAAGGTGTCACCGGATCGATCGCCAAGCTGAATACTGCGCCGAACTCATCAGAATAGACGCCTGTCCAGCTAACGCCGTTGTCCGTGCTCTTGAACACATGACCCTGATATGTCCAAACGGAGAAGGATCCGGCGTAAAGGGTGGAAGGAGTCATCGGATCGATCGCCAGAGCGTGGACAAAGCCGCCATAAGGACCTTGCGAGGTCCACTCGTTGATACCGGCATCCGCGGATTCAACGTATGCCGTGCACAACCAGACCATGGCGATCGAAGCGCTGACATTGGATTTGTAGAACATCGAACTTCTCCTCTCCGCGGAGCGTCTCAAAGTCCGCAGGCGCCAAACGCATGAGTGTCGGTGATTGCGGCGGAAGAGGTGCCCAGCGGGTTGAAATACTCCCGGATCTCCCCGGTGTCGAGGTCGGTAACCCGCAGCCGGTACTCGACGTCGGTGGTGGCGGCAGCGAACACCCAGTAGTGGTCGTTGATGCCGCAGCCGTCGAGCACCTTGACCAGCATTTCCCAGTTGGTGTCGCTGAAGAACCACAGGATGCCCGAGTCGCGCGCGTCGACCGGGACCACCTGGCCGGAGCCGGTGTTGCCGTCGTAGTCCCGCCACTCGACCTCGACCAGGAAGCGGTCGTCGTTCAGACAAAGGTCGACCGGGCTCGAGACGCACAGGCCCTCCGAGCCGATGCCGTCCCACAGTGACTCGTCGACGCCGAAGAAGGATGTCTTCAGCATCTCCGGCGCCTCCGGATCGGCCCACGACGCGCCGGCCGTCGAGCTCGCCGAGCAAGTGTCGAAGGCAGCCGCGTCGGTGATCGCCGGCGACGCGGTGCCTAGCGGATTTAAGTACTCACGGCTGGTGCCGATCGCGGTGTCGGTCACCCGCAGTGCATACTCGACATCGGTAGTGGCGGCGGCGTAGACCCAGAAGCGGTCGTTGATGCTGCAGCCGTCGAGCACCTTGATCAGCATCTCCCAGTTTTCCTCGCTGAAGAACCAGAACAGGCCGGAGTCGTCCGAGGCCACCGGCACCACCCAGCTGGAGCCAGTGTTGCCGTCGTAGTCCCGCCATTCGACTTCGACGCGGAAGCGCTCCCGGCTCAGGCACAAGCCCTGGGAATCCAGTGTGCAGACTACAGGCGCGGGTCTCCAGGTCTGATTGGCGCCTCCGTGACACTCGAAGAGTTGCGTCGGCGTGCCGTCGGTGGAGGTGGCGGCCTTGACGTCCAGGCACCGGCCGGTCCCGAGATGGATCAGGCCGGAAGGTTTGGAAACCCCAGGGCTCACTAGCTTCCACCGGTCGTACTGCCCATCGCACTCGCCCATCACCACCGGGTTGTCGCCCGATTCGTCCGCGGAGGTCGGGACGAGGCACTTGTCCCCGATGCCCCGGATCCTCTGGGGCGACGATGTCAGGTCCATTCGCCAGCGCTGATTTTCACCGCCGTGGCAGCGGAAGAGATTAACCGACGTGCTGTCGGCCGGGTCTGCGCCTTCGATGTCGAGGCATTTGCCGTCGAGCCCGGACAGCGCGAACCGTGGAGCCTCGAATCGTCGGCAATGAACAGAGCCTAATGGCAGAATTGGATCCTCGCTCTCCCAAGCCTCGGCCCAGACGACTACGAAGTCCCCATCGGCAAAGGCCGCTACCGAAGGGATCAAGGCGCGAGGACCAGCATCGATCTCGAACTCCTCTCCCAAAGCCATGCCGTCGGTAGCAAAGCGTCGACCCCGGATGCGCTCCCCTCTCCTCCACACCGCCACGAAGCCACCGTCGATCGGAGCCGAAACCGAGGGTCTCTGAATCCATACAGTGTCGATGTTGACTTGAAACTCCTCGCCCAGGGCAATGCCGTCGCCAGAAAAGCGCCGGGCCTTGACACTCTCATAGCCCTCCCAGACGAGCACGAAGCCGCCATCGGTCAGGCACGCAACCGAGGGAGACTTCTGGGCATGGGCAGTATCGGTACTCACCTCGAACTGCTCTCCCGCGGGTGTGCCGTCAGGGGCATATACTCGAGCCTGTATGCTGCGCTGTTCGTAGCCTGAGCCGGTCGAACCATGGCTTTTCCACACCACCACGAAGCCATCGTCGGCCAAAACCGAAACCGAAGGTGACGCTACAGAGATCCCAGCCGGGCCAGGGACGGTAAGGGTGTTGACCCGAAACTCCTCCCCAAGAGCCGCGCCGTCGGCGGCATAGCGTTGACCCTGTACGCGTTCATTGTCCGATCCACTCGATCCTCGGCTCTGCCATACGACGACGAAGCCGCCATCGGCCTGAGCCGCTACCGAAGCGTCCTGGGCGGTGACTCCGTAGGGGTTTACCTGGAATTCCTCTCCTACGGCTGTGCCGTCGCCTGTGAATCGCTGGCCTTGCACAGACCAATCAAAGGAATCTTGGCTCGTCCACACCACCACGAAGTCGCCCTCGGCAAGTGCTGACACCGAGACTCGCCGATCAAAGTTTGCAGGGTAGTAATTGACTTGAAACTCGTCGCCGGCCGGAACCACGCCTTGGCCGTGGATCGGCGGCACGCACACCAGAAGAAGTGCCATCACGAGCAACGTCCGCGCCTGAGTGCCCATGGTTTTGCCTCCCTCTGGCGCCACCGCGCCAAGAACGAAAGTCGCCGAGCTACCCTTCGGCAGCCCGGCGATCTTGGGTTCCTCCTAGCGCTGTGGAGACACGCTGAAGGAAGAGAGGATCCGTGGCTTTGCGGCGCCGCCTTTCGGCGGCTGTACCCTTATCGAGGCAACTTTTTAGTATCCGGCAGAGCCGATCGCCCGGAAACGCCCGAACGGGTAGGCCTCCTGCAACCCTTCTGGGCAGGCCAGCTGGACATTGGCCCATTTCATCTCGGCCTTCCGCATCTAAATGTGAGGACCAGGCAACTTGGCCTGGTCTCGCAAGACCGAAAACGGTGAATTCATGTATCAACGAGTGGCACGAGTCCGGAGCTATCAGAACCGGTGGCGTGATTTCGGCATCGGATCGCCGCCTCGTGACACATCTGTCGTGGTTTGGGAGGCCTGCGGTGAATCACCGCGGCGAGACCAGAGAGCACGACCTGCGGTGCCACCTCTTCGGTCTCGCGGGCCTCCTGCCGCCACCCTGATATCATCGGGACATGCACCGCGCCGCCGACGCGGTTTCGACTCACGACCTCCGCTCCACTGCCATGAGGGCAACACCCACGCGCTCGCTCCCCCGCACCGTGGCTTTCGCGGCCGCGGTCACCCTCGTCGCCGCCTCGGTTGTACACGCCCAGACCAACGAGGAAATCGGCGCCGGCATACAGTTCAGCTTCGCACCCCCCGGGGCCCGGAGCCTGGCCATGGGCAGCGCCTTCTCGGGCCTGGCGGACGACGCCACCGCCGCTTTCGCCAATCCCGCCGGCCTGATCTGGCTCACCCGTAGCGAGGTCTCGATCGAGGGCAGGCACCGCACCTACACGACACGATATCCGTTCAGCGGCAGCGCCTCGGGGGCGCCCACCGGCCTCGGTATCGACACGGTTCCGGACGTCGAGCTCCGCGATTTCGACTCGGACGTCGCCGGCGTGTCGTTCCTGTCCTACGCCCATGTCTTCGGCGAGCGCAAGCCCCGGCTCTCCAGGCTGCGGCTGGCCTTCCACCGACACGAGCTCGCCACCTACGAGGCGCGGCTGGCCAGCGAAGGCGCGTTCATCCGCGACGCCGGCGACGGCCCGCCGATCGAGCAACAGCGCAACCGGGCACGGCTTGCGGCCCTGATGGGCGACCTCGACCTCACCGTCATCGGCCATGGCGCCTCGGCCGCCTACAGCGTCACCGACAACCTGTGGCTGGGGGCCGGGCTGTCCTACTACACCTTCGACTTCGACGCCGTGACCCGTCGCTTCGCCACCGAGCTGCCGGCGCGGGATGACTTCGGCGTCATCCTGCCCGACGGCCGCTCCAACGTGGTGCTCGGCCCGGCCGACTTCAGCGACGCCAACGAGAGCGAGCGCTCGTACCAGGACGGCGACGATGGCGAGCTGGCGGGCACCATCGGCCTGATCTGGAAGTCTGGGGGCAGCGTGCGCGCGGGCGAGCCGATCAACTGGAGCATCGGCCTGGTGTACCGCCAGGGGCCGAGCTTCGACCTCGACTACCGGTTCCAGTACGAGGATCAGCGCATCGCGCTGCGGGAGGAAACCGGGAACCAGAACTTCACGGACCCCGCCGTCGAACGAGCGCTCACCGGCCGGACGCGGTTCGAGGTGCCGGACGTCGTCAGCCTGGGGTTCATGTTCCGGCCCTCCCTCGTGCCCGACAACGCCCTGACCGTGAGCTTCGAGGTCGCCCACGTCGGCTACTCGAGCCTGAAGCCGGAGGCGAACCTGATCGCCACCGCCCTGCGCGGCCTGAGCGAGGACGGCCGGGACCTGGCCGGACCGACCTGCGGCGAGTACGACCGGCGCGGCAACCGCTACCCGTTCGGCGGCGAGACCCGCTCGGAGGTGCCGTGCCTCTCGCCGTTTATCGACAGCTTCCGAGTCGAGGACGCCGAGGAATTCCATCTCGGCGTCGAGTACCTCTTCGACCGCAAACAGGCATTCGCCCTGCGTGCCGGCGCCTGGTATGACCCGGACCACCAGCTGGCGTACGACTTCGGCGGCCGCGATCCGAATGATTCCCAACCCGAGGATCGCTTCGGCCTGCGCTTCGCCGAAGGCGAGGACGAATTCCACTGGACCGGCGGCTTCGGCGTGGTCTTCTCGCGCCTCCAGATCGACTTCGCCTTCGACCTCTCCGGCCGCGCCGACGTCTTCAGCCTGTCGAGCGTCTACAGGTTTCGGTAGGAAGCGGACATGACCAACCCCAGGACGACGGCGCTTCGAATCGCGGCAGCGATCGCCTTGGCCCTGACGCTGCCCGGCGCCGTCAGGGCCGACTATCAAGACCTCTACCGCGCCGGCCTGCGCGCCTTCGAGTTCGGTCTCTGGCGCGAGGCGCTGGTGTTCTTCGAGGCCGCGATCGAGCAGCGGCCGGAGGCCGGTCCGTCGGTGCGCGAGTACGGCATGTGGCAAGCGCCCTACCTGCCCTACTTCCACCAGGGCCGCGCGCTCTACCACCTCGGCAGCTACGCCGAGGCGCTCGAGGCGCTGGAGAAATCCGAGGCCCAAGGCGCCATCCTGAAACGAAAGTCCCGCCAGTACCACCGCGAGCTGGTACGGCTGCGCGCCGAGATCGAGGAGAAGATCGCCCAGGAGGTCCGCGTGATGACCCGCGGTGCCGCCGCCGACCACGAGCAGATGGCGGCGCTCGAGGGCGCGCGGATGGTCGACGAGGGCAAGCTCCGCGCCCTGGGTCCGGACTACGAGGAGATCGACACCTCGCTGCGCCGCACGGTCGACAGCCTGAACGCCGACTCCCTGCTCGACGCCGCCTCGGAGCTGCGGCGTGCGACCGGCCTGCTCGACCGGGCACGGGAGCGGTTCGAGCAGCTCAAGAACGAGAAGGAGCAGCGAGACCGGGCTCTCGAGCGCGAGCTGGCGCGCCGGGAGCGAGAAGAACAGCTGCGCCAGGCGCGGGCGGACCGCGACCGGGCAGCGGAGCTGATCGGCGGCGACGGCTGCGAGCTGAAGGCGGTGTGGCAGCTCGAAGACATGGAGGCCGGCGGCCTGCTCGCCGGCGAGGAGGATCCGGCCGACCGGCCCGCGGCCCTGCTGGGGCGCGCCTACCTGCAATGCGACCGCCTGCAGCTGGCCGAGCAGGCCCTGGCGCGCGCCGAGGCCGGCGGGCTGGGTGGCGACCACCTGGCCTCTTTGACCACGGACTTGGCGGAGCGCCGGTCACGAGCCCCCGCGGTCGAGCGCTGGACCGACCCCTCCGAGCGGGTGGCCGCCGCGAGTGACTATTCCCTGGCGGCCGCCTGGGCCGGCGCCGAGGAATGCCACCTCCAGGCCGTCTCCGAGCGCATCGAGCAAGCGCGCGCCGCGCTTGGGGCCTCCCCGACGGGCGCCGCTTCGCCCCTCGGGCCGAACGAGCCACCGCTCCCCGCCGGCTACAACCCCGATCTGGTGCTGGCTCGCGCGCACGCGCGCTGCGGCGACCGGGACGGCGTGGAACGCCATCTCGAGCTGGCCAGGTCTTCCAGCGGAACAACCTCTGGCCGAACATCATCTCTCGCCGAGCTCGAGTCCTGGCTGGCGCGGCGACCCAAGCCCGAGCCCTACACCGGCAGCTTCGCCCTGCTGATCGGCGCCTGGGACTACAGCGATGCCGAGGGTTGGCCGACCCTCTACAAACCGGGGGAGGACATCCGCGAGGTGCGCGCGGCGCTCGAGAGCCACGGCTTCGAGGTCCAGAGCCTCGAGAACCCGTCCCGCCAGGTGCTGGAGCAGACCCTGGACGAGTTCTTCCTGCGCCACGGCGGCGAGCCGAGCCACCGGCTGGTGTTCTACTACGCGGGCCACGGTCACACCGAGATCACGGTACACGGCATCAAGCTCGGTTTCCTGGTGCCGGTCGACGCCGGCGACCCGAATACAGACCGCGGGCGACTGCGGGAGCTCTTCGGCATGGAGCGCTTCCGCGAGTACGCCATCCGCAGCAATGCCAACGACATCCTGTTCATGTTCGATTCCTGTTTCGCCGGCACCGTTTTCCGGGCCACCAAGTCCTGCGCCCTGCCGAATTGCATACCGCCGGACGGCACGGACCTGTCCTTCGGCGAGCTGGTCTCCCGGCCGGTGCGGATGTTCCTGACCGCGGGCGACGAAGAGGAGCGCGTGCCCGATGACAGCCTCTTCCGCCGCATGGTGACCCGCGGCCTGCACGGCGAGGCGGACGGCAACACCGATGGCTTCATCCTCGGCCGCGAGCTCGGCTACTTCGTACAGAACCGGGTGATAACGAAACAACGGATCGCCAGGTCCCGGTTCAAGACCTCGAGACTCGGCCTGGAGCCGGCGGAGCCCAAGTGGGGCACCCTGATCGAGGGCAGCTTCGGCCTCGGCGATCTGTGGTTCGACGTGCCCAGGGAAGCCCGACGGTCGGTGGGCGAGAGCCCGGAGGGCGTCCAGCGCAGGGTCGATCCCGAGATCACTTACTGGACCGCCGCCCGGACCAGCGCCGACCTGCGCGACTATCGCCACTACCTGGAACGCTTCCCCGGCGGGTATTTCGCCGGCCTGGCGGAGTGGATCCTCGAGCGCGCCGATCCCGAGGGCCGTCCCCCTCTGGTCGGCGGGCCGCCCGCCGATGGCGGCCGGTAACGCCCCACTCCCATCTTCAGTCCACCCTGAGGGGTCGGGCGCAGCTCCACCCCACCGGGTGATGCGCGCGAGGCAAGACCGCGACTAGGCTGGAGCTAGTCGACGGGTTCCGGTGGAGTCGAGCCATGAACCGATCCAGACCATCCCCAACCCGGGCGCTGGCACGGCAGGCGTTGGTCTGCCTCTCCTGCGCGCTGCTGACGGCGGCGGCCGCCACCGGGCAGGAGAGTATCCTGGCGCTCGAGCTCAGCTTCTCCAACCCGGGTGCCCGCAGCATGGGCTTCGGCGGCGCCTTCGTCGCTCTCGCCGACGACGCCACCGCCGCCTTCGCCAATCCCGCCGGGCTGGTGCAGCTCACCCGGCCGGAGATCTCGGCCGAGGGCCGTGCCTGGAGTTACTCCACCCCCTACACCCTGGGCGGCAGGGTGGAAGGCCAGCCCAGCGGCTTCGGCATCGACGACACCGCGGGGCTGCGCATCGCCGAGTCGGAGGACACGGTCAGCGACCTCTCCTTCCTCTCGGTCGTATACCCGCAGGGGCGCTGGGCGATCGCCGCCTACCGGCACCAATTGGCCAGCTTCGAGTTCTCAGGCGCCACTCAGGGGTTGTTCGGCAGCGAGGGGGCTCGCATCCTGCGGTTCGAGGACCAACGGGACGTCTTCGACATCGACGTGGCCAGCCACGCCGTCTCCGGCGCCTACAGACTGAGCGACTGGTTCAGCCTCGGGCTCACGATCGTCTTCTTCGACGCTCGGATGAGCTCGGTCGCCGAGAACTTCCACATCGACGAGCCGACGCTCGAGGCCTTCTTCGGCGAGATCTCCTATCTGCCGGAGCGCATGAGCATCAGCGAACGCTTCACGATCGACGACGGCAACTTCGGCGGCAGCGTCGGCTTTCTCTGGAGCCTCTCCGAACGCTGGAAGCTCGGCGGGTTCCACCGGCTCGGAGCCGAGATCGACATGAACGTCGAAATCGTGAGCGGGCCGGCCCTGGAGCCACGCTTCCCCGCCGGCACGATCTTGGCGGACCAGCCCGTGGCGCCGATGACGCTGCCGGACGTCTCGGGGCTCGGACTTGCCTATCGTTCAGGCGGCGGCCGCCTCACCCTGGCGGCCGAGTGGGACCGCGTCGAGTACTCCGACCTCTTCGCCGCCTTCGACCAGCAAGATCTTCAGCGGGTGATCGCGGACGGTGACGAGATCCACCTCGGCGCGGAATACGTGGCCCGCCGGGCGCGGCCGGTGCTCGCGGTACGCCTCGGCGGCTGGCTCGATCCCGACCACGAAATCCGCTATTTAGGTGAAAATCCCGTCATCCGCGCGTTGCGGTTGCCGGGCGATGACGAGCTGCACCTGGCCGCCGGCCTCGGGCTGGTCTTCGCCAAAGCGCAGATCGATCTCGGAGTCGACCTGTCGGACCGGGTCGACTCCGTCTCGATCTCGACCGTCTACGCCTTCTGAACCGCTCTATGGACAGGTCGCGAAGGCCGAGGAATCCGTCACGGCGTCGGCCGGGTGATGCGCCGGGTTGCTGTAGGTCTTGCTCACGCCATGCACCAGGTCGGTGACGGTGACGGTGAACTCGACGTCGGTGGTGGCGGCGAAGAACACCCAGTAGCGCTCGTTGATGGCGCAGCCGTCGAGCACCTTGATCAGCAGCTCCAGGTTGTCGGCGTTGAAGAAGTAGAAGATGCCCGAGTCGTCGGTGCGCAGCTCCGAGGGCCTGCCGAAACCAGAGCCGTCGTCGGTGCGCCAATCGACGGCGACGGCGAATCGGTTGCCGTTCAACACCATCGCCGACTCCAGGCCGATCGAGACGTTGAGCTTGTAGCTGGCGCCGTCGGGAACCGGCTGCGTGCCGCAGCACCTGGCGACCTGGATGACGTAGGTCCCCGGCTGGCTGAAGGTGTAGCGCATGAACGAGTCCAGCCCGGTGACGCTGCCGGCCGCGCCCCAGGTCACGGAGGAATCGTCGTTGGTCGACAGCAGAACCCCGGAGCCGTTGTACAGCCTCAGGTAGGAATCCATGCCCACGGTGGCGTCGATGTCGAAGATCGCCTGGTCCCACGCGTTCGGCACGATGAACGAGTAGTAGTCGAAGGTGTCGTCGCCGGTGCCGAGGATCGAGACGTGGGGCATGGCCACGGAGTTGTTGTCGCTGAAGTTCCCGATGTCCACGTCGTAGGTGCGGGTGAAGGCCTCCGGCGGCAGGAACTGTGACGAGGCGATCGAGTTGTTGGGCTCGGCCTCTTCGATCAAGCCGGCCGGGTTGTTCGCCTCCAGGCGCCAGGTCTGGTTGACGCCGAAGTGGCAGTCGTAGATCTTGACCGGCGTGCGATCTTCGGTGCTCGCGCCCCGCACGTCCATGCACTTGCCGGTGGTGACGTGGACCAGCGTGAAATCACCGGCCAGGTCCGGGTCCGGATCCCAACGATCTTCGAGCCCGTCGCACGGGCCGAGCATCAGTCTCCGCTCGTCCTCACCGCCCCCGGGCTGGACGCACTTCCCTGCCAGCCCACGGAGCTCGAAGAACGTCCCGACGGGGACGAGCTCGAAGCGCTGATTGTCCTGCCCATGGCACTCGAAGATCTGGAGGAAGGTGCCGTCCGACGGATCGGCCCCCTCCACGTCGAGGCACTTGTCGGCGATGCCGACCACCAGGTCGCCGTTGGCGGCCTTGAGCAGCTCCGGATCCGGCAGCTGGACCGTGTCCGGGTCCTTGGGCAAGGCCGGGTCATGCGCCCGGGCCGGGCCCGTCAGGGTCAGAAGTGCTCCGGCGGCCAGTGCGCACACCAGCGTCGATCGCCAGACTCGCGTTCTCGAAGTCTTTCTCGATGAGTTATTCATGACACCCTCCTTGGTGGATCTTGAGTGGAATGTCGGGGACTGTTCGCCTTCCCCACTGCTCAATGCGAGATCCGTGGGAGGAACGGGCCACCTCGCGTGGCGGCCCAACGGCGATCAGCCGACACCGAGAGCCCGTACATGCCAGTCGGTCTCGATCGTGGCGACGAGATTATTGAGCGCATGCATGGCGATCGGCACCCAGATCGAGCCGCTGCGCAGGCGCGCCAGGCCGAGAAGCAGGCCGATGACGAAGATCGAAGTCATGTCGTAGAGGCCGTACTGGATGTGGATCAGCGTCCAGAGCAGCGACGTCGTCGCGATCGTCCCGAAGTCGCCCAACCTCGAGCCCAGAAGCCCCCGGAACAGGAACCCCCGGAACAGCGCCTCTTCGAACAAGGGGGCGCCCACCACCAGGGCGACCCACAGGATGGGCACGAAGTCGGCGCTCTGATAGACGTCGAGCATGAACTCCGGGACGATGGGCCGCCCCAGCAGCACGTTGAGGCTGTCCACGACGCCCATGAACAGCACCGTGAAGCCGAGCCACCACAGCAGGACCGGGATCCGGGGCCGCCCGAGGGCGAGATAGCTCCCGACGCTGGGGCCCCGGCGCAACAGCACCAGGAGCGGGATTGCCGCGGTGCACAGGACGCCGGTCAGGCAGGTGGACAGGCCAAGGAGATCGCCGTCGGTCTCCAGACCCTCGAACAGCTTCGCGGCGTCCATATCCGGCTCCGTGGCCATCTCGAAGACCACGAACGCGGCTACCGCCATCGCCTGAACGAGCACGAAGAGGCCGGCGACCACCAGGCTCAGGAAGACCGTTTCCCAGGGGCCCCACGGTCCCTTCGGAAGCGGTCCCTGCGGAGACGGTCCCTCGGGGGGCGGCTCGCCGGCGCCCTCGACGAAAGCCGGCTCCTCCATCTCGGGATGGTCATCCATGGCAGTACCTTGCCGCGATCTCGCCGAACTCCTCCACCTGGGCCGCCACCCAGTCCTCGCTCCGCCCCAGCTCTGCCGCCATCACCTCCGCCGTGCGCGGCGCCGCGGCGATCGCCACGCGGGCGTCGATCAGCAGCGACCGCGAGCGGCGGGCGAGCATGTCGTCCACCGTGCGCGCCATCTCGTAGCGGCACGCCCACACCACCTCGCCCACCGCCAGTGGCAGACGCGGGTGCACCGGCTCGGCGAGCTCGGGCGCGGACTGCAGCAGGTTTTCGAGCGGCGCCGCGTCGGAGCCGTAGAGCGCCAGCCGGCCGAACCTCTCGGCGTGGTGGTGATGTCCGTGGATGGGCAGGTCCTTCGTCACGCCCTCGCGCGGCTCGAGGTCGCCGAGCACGATGGCGTGCACCACCACGTCCTCTGCCATCTTGCGATAGGTGGTCCACTTGCCGCCGGCCACCGTCATCAGGCCGGAGGTCGGATCGATCAGGATGGTGTGCTCGCGCGAGAGCACCGAGGTGTCCTCGGTGCCCGCCGCCTTTACCAACGGCCGGATGCCGGCGAACACGCTGCGCACGTCCTCGGGCCGGGCCGGCCGCCGCAGGTAGCGGTTGGCGGTCTCCAGGATGAGCTCGATCTCCTCGGCCAGCGGCCGCGGCTCGAGGTCGACCTGCTCGATCGGGGTGTCGGTGGTGCCGACCACGGCGACGTCGTGCCAGGGGATGGCGAACATCACCCGGTCGTCGTCGGTATGCGGCACCATGATGGCCGAGTCGCCGGGGAGGAAGAACTTGTCGAGCACCACGTGTACGCCCTGGCTGGGGGCCACGATCGGTGCCGCGTCCGGATGATCCATCCGGCGCACGCCGTCGGCGAACGGGCCGGTGGCGTTGACCACCACCCGGCCCGCCACCTCGTGCTCGCGGCCGCTCTCGAGATCCCGGACCCGCACCCCGGTCACCGCGCCGGCGGCGTCCTTGAGCAGGCCGACGACCGGCGCGTAGTTGATCAGCGTGGCGCCCTGCTCGAAAGCGGTGGTGGCCAGGTTGATGGCCAGCCGCGCGTCGTCGAACTGGCCATCGTAGTAGAGGGTGCCGCCGCGCAGACCCTCGGGGTTGATCGACGGGATCTCGGCGATCACCTCTTCACGCGTCAGGTTCTTCGACGAGCCGAAGCCGTAGCGCCCGGCCAGCAGGTCGTAGACCTTGAGGCCGATGCCGTAGAACGGCGACTCCCACCACTCGTAGCTGGGCACGATGAAGGCCACGTCGTCGACCAGGTGGGGCGCGTTTCGCAGCAGGCGGCCGCGCTCCTTGAGCGCTTCGGTGACCAGCGAGACGTTGCCCTGCTGCAGGTAGCGGACGCCGCCGTGCACCAGCTTGGTCGAGCGGCTGGAGGTGCCCTTGGCGAAGTCGGACTGCTCGAACAGCGCCACGTCGTAGCCGCGCGAGGCCGCGTCCACCGCCGCGCCAAGTCCCGTTGCCCCGCCGCCGATGATGATCAGGTCCCAGGGGCCCTTCTCCTCCTGCTCGGCGAGGTTGTCGATCATCTCGTCGCGGTTCATCCGACTTCGCCCTTCTCCGATCGATGGCAGCGGGTCGCGGGCGATGATAGCGCGAACAGCGTCATCGCGCCTTCGAGCCGACAGGCGCTAGAATCCTTCAGAGGCGGCTGCCATCGAAGAGCATAGCTCCGTCGCACCATCTGCCGGTGAGGTGGTCTGAGCCCGTTCTCCGCACTTCATAGAGAGGGACAAGTTGAAGACGACGGAGATCGAGTTCTGGAAGAAAGTCAACGGCGTCTTGCTGCGGGCTCTGGAGCGGGAACCGAGCGAGTGGCAGGAGTTTCTGGACGGGGCCTGCGGCGACGACGGCGCCGTGCGGCGCGAGGTGGATTGGCTGCTGGCCGCTGAAACCGAGGCCAGCCAACCGATCGATCTGCCGGTGTTCGAGCTGCTCGGCTCCTCGCCGGCGGTCCTCAAGGCCGGGGAACGGATCGACTCCTATCGCATCGTGAGGGAGATCGGCCGCGGGGGCACCGGAGCCGTGTACCTGGCGGTAAGAGCGGATAGCGAGCCGTGGAGGAGAGTGGCGATCAAGGTGCTCAAACGGGGGATGGACACCGACGAGATCGTCCTCGGCTTCCGCCAGGAACGCCGGATCCTGGCCAACCTCGTTCATCCCGCCATCGCCCGTTTTCATGACAGCGGCGTGACGCCCGACCACCGCCCCTATCTGGTGATGGAATACGTCGACGGCGAGCCCATCGACCGCTATTGCGACGCCCGCTCCCTGGGCATCCGCGAGCGCCTCGAGCTCTTCCTCGAAGTCTGCGCCGCCGTCCAGATCGCGCACCAGAACCTGGTGATCCACCGCGATCTGAAGCCCTCGAACATCCTGGTGGCCGATGTGGACGGCAAGCCGATGCCGAAGATCATCGACTTCGGCGTGGCCAAGGCGACGGCGCAGAAGCTGACCGAGCAGACGCTGCACACC
>JAAELT010000637.1 GCA_024226315.1 bacterium
GACCTCGACGACCTGCTCAACGAGCACTTCGCCGGCCGCGTGGTGCGCAAGGATCTGACCAAACAGATCAAGGAGGGCGCCAACGTCCCGGTCTACGTGCTGGAGTACCTGCTCGGCACCTACTGCGCCTCCAGCGATCCGGCGGATCGACCGTGTCTTGTACGACAAGTACGACGCGCACTCGGACCTGCGCCGCGCGCGCGACAAAGGCTTCGAGCGCCTCGGCAAGCAGATCAGCGGTCTGCGCCGGAGCGTCATCGGCCAGTACACTGCACCGGATCTCGAGGGCCTCGGCCTTCGGGATCCGAAGGCCCGGGATCCGATCTCCCTCGTGCGCCAGGCCGACCTGATCGGCCGCAAGAGCACGCGGGAAGACCGGGACCGGAACCTGGGCGAGCCCCTGTTCGAGGACTCGATCGATCCCCGGTCGAAGGCGGAGCAGATCCAGGCGAGCAGCCTGGGCCTGAGCTCGACCCTCGAGCAGATCAACACCACGCAACGCCAGGTCGATCCGCTCCTGGTCGAGAAGGAGAAGATCATGGGCGACTACGACCGGGTCTTCTTGCGCGTTGCGCGTCAATTCGAGGAGCTCTGCCGCTTCGTGGGCCAGGACGATCTGGCCCAGAAGGTGCGCCCGTCCACCACCCGGCCGGGCCGCACCGAGGAGGAGCCTCCTGCCGGCGACGGCGACTCGCCGCCTGAGGAGGAGGAAGCCGCCGAGACCACTTCGGACGCCGAGACCGCTTCGGCCTGATGCGAGACCCGCGCCGGCGGGCCGTCCCCGCGACGGTCCGCCGGCGCTTCTTCGCCCACGGGTGACGCCGCACGGGCCTGAAGACCCGTGCTACAGCGGGAAAGCCGGCTCAAGCCGTCAGGAACGTACTCGCAGTCTCTTCATCGATTGCCGCCGCTACGCCCGGCCATCCGGTTCCGTGGAACGCGGCGGTTGCCGCAAGGACGGCGCTACCGGCCCAGACGAGGTACTTGACGGTCTGCCTAGAACAACTCAAAGAACTCGTCGGTGCCGATATGCCGAAGGTACTTCTTCAGGAGGGTAGCTAGCCGACCATGGGAGAGCGGCAGCCAGCCTCCATCACCACGGTAGGACATACGAGACGCCATGTAGTGGCCGGCTTGACCGAACGTCGCCGGCGTGAACTTCATGACCGGGTCAAAACGCACCCTGCCTCGAGCACCCGCAAGCCGCGATGCTACAGTCTCTCGATTGAGCCCGAATACGCTCGCCACATGATCAAGGTTCGCACTGGCCATTCTGCCAAATGGCTCGTACACGATGATCTCGTTCTTCCTCTCCTCGACCCTGTGGTGGGCCAAGTGAGCATGCCCGCGGATCAAGAGGAGAAACCAGCGGCCTCGAAGTCATCCTGCTGCGTCATCTTCCGATCCGCCAACGGCAAGGCATCTTCCGGCCCGTTGATCAAGATTTCTGCTCGAGCCCAGCGGCACGATAGCACAGGGAGGGAGGGACTCCCCAGCATTCAACCGACTGGACGGTCGGATCGCGGGTGCCACTCCATGGCCATCTCGATCCAAGCCCCGAACGAAGAAGGCCCCTTCCCGATCCGTCGATAGTTCTGACGGCTGCTGTTGGGCTTGTCCGGGATCGTCATCTCGATCTAGCCCGCCTCGAGCGCCGGGCGCAGGTAGACCTCGGCGAAGTGCATGCGGTGCTCGAGCCCCCGGCCGAGGTGGCTGGCACCGCGGCGGGCAGGCACCGCGGCGGGCACAACTTGATACTCTTGCGGTGATACTCTCAGGTTGATACCCCTCGACGAGGGAGGAACTCCGATGCCGCAATACACGAGAAGAGCCCAGGTCCTCTTTACCGAAGAGCAGTATCACGAGCTGACGACGCTCGCCCGCGAGAGCGGTCAGGCTCTCGGAGCGCTGCTCCGCGATGCCGCCGTGGAAGTCTACCTGCGCCAGAGGCGACAGCGGCAGAAAGCAAAGGCGGTGCATCGGCTCCTGGCGTTGAAGCAGACCGAGCCGCCGGCGGACTATCACGAGTGGGAGCAACGGTATCTCGACGAGCGATCCACCCCCCTCGGATAGCCACGAGGACCCCTGCTTCCTCGATGCCAACATCTTGATGTATGCCATCGGCGGGGATCATCCGTACAGGGACCCGTGTATCCGGGTGCTCCGGCGGATCGAGGAGGATGCCCTCCGGGTGGTCAGCAGTGTGGAGGTCCTTCAGGAAATCCTTCACCGCTACCGCTCGCTGCGTGAATACGAGGTGGCGGCGACCGCCTTCACCCAGTTCAAGGTGCTCTGTGACGAGATCCTGCCGCTGGAACCAGGCGACGTCGATCGGGCTTTCGAAATCCTCGAGGATCACCGGGAGATCAGCGTCCGTGACGGGATCGGCACCGCGGCGGCAGCGGCGGCAGTGCTCGAGGGGGAGGTCAAGAGCTCAGACGCATTCCCTCGAGGTCGGCCTTCTCATAGCCACCGCTGGGTAGAACGATCTGCGTCGGCTCAGCTTAGCTTCAAGCAGAATGTTGAGCCGTGACCCAGCCCCTCGGACTCGACCCAGATCCGCCCGCCGTGGGCCTCGACGATCCGTTTGACCAGCGCCAGGCCGATGCCGGTCCCTTCCGACGCCTCCGGGTCGAGCCGCTCGAACAGCTCGAAGACTCTCTCGTGGTACCTCGGATCGATGCCCATGCCGTTGTCGCGAACGTAGAAGACCGGCGCTGCGGCGTCCTTCCCCGTTCCGTCGTTGCGCACCCCCACCTCGATCCGCGGAGCCGGCTGCTCTCCCAGATACTTGACCGCGTTGCCCAGCAGATGGCGCACCGCCTCGAGCAGCCGCGCGCGGTCGCCGGTGACCGCCGGCAGCCGCGCCGCCACCTCGACCTCGACCCCGCGCTCGGCGACCTGACCGGCGAGCTGCAACCGGGCTTCCCGAACCAGATCACCGAAGGCCACCTCCTCGGGCGGGTTGGCCTGGATGCCCACCCGCGAGAGCTCGAACAGCTCGTCGAGCAGGCGCCGCAGCTTCCGGGCCGCGGCGTCGAGGCGGTCGAGGTCGCGCTCCAGGCGCTCGGTCCGGCCCGCGGCCGCGTCGCGCCGCACC
>JAAELT010000638.1 GCA_024226315.1 bacterium
CAAGAAAATCATCAAGTACTCAAAATTAGTTCTTGATGTCAGCGAGCAGCGATGATATGGTAATATGTTTTTAAAGCATGTCCCTAGCCTTATTACCTGAGTCCCAGTTATCGCTCATCAAATCGAGACTAACACCAAACCGAGATCGCTCAAACTGGGACTCATAATATTACAGCACTTTTCTGGGACTGGTGGGAACAAAAAGTTGGCCCCCATTGAAACGAGGCTTGTTGTACCGCCACAGCAAACCAGACCAGCCCTATTCGGCAGCCGTTTTAGTACAAAATCTTGAAAAAAGTTTTGAATGAATATCGAAAAAGCTGGATTGGTAAGAGCTTTCTGCAAGACAAATAGTGAATTAAGCTTTAAGACAAAGAAACGTTGCTTTTCACGGCGTTTTGGACAGGTATATTTAGGCCATTACCATTGACATCACTGTTACCATGATAATATGAGAACGAGGCAGAAAAAGTAAGTTCAAAAAGATAACTGGTCGATTATGAGTCGTAGTTTGAGCGTCCAGCAGTTGAACTCAATAGCGATAGGTAGTACGTCTAGGGTAAGTG
>JAAELT010000639.1 GCA_024226315.1 bacterium
ACTGCGACAACGGCTCGATCTACCGCCACCACCACCTGCAGATCGTCTGTGCCACTCTGGGGATCTCGTTGATCCACTCGCGTCCGTACCAGCCCCGTGGACGTGGCAAGATCGAGCGCTTCTTCCGCCATGTGCGCAGCGCTTTCCTGCCCCACGTCGACGAACAGCATCTCAGCGACCTGGCCGCTTTGAACCGAGTCTTCTGGGCTTGGCTCGAGGCGGAGTATCACCAGAGCTCGCACCGTGGGATCGGGGGCCGAACGCCGATCGAGCGCTTCCTCGACGACGCCGAGAAGCTGCGCCCGGCGCCGGAGGATCTCGAGCGCCTGATGCGCATGAAGGTCACCCGACGGGTGGCTCGCGATCGGACCGTGCGCCTGGAAGGACGCGTCTTGGAGGCCCCCGATGGCTTCGCGGGCGAGAAGGTCGAGGTGCTCTACGACCCCTACGAGCCGACCCGTCCGGTCCACATGCGACGCCCCGGCGAGGACGAGGAGCATCGCCTGCGCTTGCTCGACCCCGAGACCAACGCCCGACTTGCGCGCGCCCCACGCGAAGCCGAGCCCGACGACGAACCGCCCCTGACGGGCATCAACTACCTCGATCTGATCGCTGAGAAACACGAGGAGACCGGACCATGTACACCCACGTCTTCGGATTGACACGGCCCCCCTTCGAGCGCGGCCTCGAAAGCCACGAGCTGTTTCGAGCTCCGATGCTCGACGAGCTCCATTCGCGCCTGCGCTACCTCGTCGACCGTCGCGCCCTCGGCCTGCTCACCGGGGAGCCGGGATGCGGCAAGTCCACCGCCTTGCGCCGGCTGCGCGACGACCTCCATCCCGAGCAGGTGCGCGCGCTGTACCTTCACGACACGGCCGTCAACCCGGGCGACTTCTGCCGACAGATCGCTTTCGAGCTGGGGATCGATCCCAGCTGGACGCGGGCGCTGATCATGCGCGAGGTCCGCCAGGAGATCGAACGACTCACGACCGAGCGTAAGCTCACCGTGCTGCTCGTGCTCGACGAGGCCCAAGCGCTGCGCCCCGACGTGCTCGCCCTGCTGCCGATGCTGAGCAACTTCGACTGGGATCGCGACGCACGGCTGGCCATCCTCCTGGCAGGACAAAACGGGCTGCGGCAGACCCTACGCCGAGCCCACCTCGAGTCCCTGGCGCAGCGCATCACCGTGCGCTACGCCCTGCGCGGCCTCGACCGCGACACCACACAGCTCTACCTCGAGCATCGGCTGCGGATCGCGGGACTCGACCGGCCGCTTTTCACCGAGCCCGCCGTCGAAGCCCTGTGGCAGTCCTCCCAGGGAGTCATGCGTCGCATCGACACGCTGGCCCACTACACGCTCGTGGCCGCCGCCAACCAGCGGGCGACGCAGATCGATCCCGAGCACGTCATCCAGGCGACGGAGGAGACCCGAGCATGAGCACTCGCAGCAAGCCCTCCAACAAAGTCGAGGCCGTGCTGACATACCTCCAGCATCGCCTGCCGGCCTACCCCTTTGATGCCAAGATCGACCAAGATTTTGTCGAGGAGCTCGTCGATGACTTCGGGGGTGTCGATGTGCTCGAAGAGATTAAGAACTTCCGCTGGTTCAACGACAGCAAGCCCGTCTCCCATCTGCGCAGCGTCCGCTTGGCGCTACGACGCTGGATAGGCAATTCCAGAAAACGCAAGACGAGCTGAATCAGACGAGACCGTTTTTCTCGCCCCCCTCGGGCACCTTCCGGAGAATGGCGGCGCGCAGGGTCTGTCCACGGCCGCGAAGCGCCGCAGGGAAGCCTTGACAGATCCAAGCGCCGCCATACCCTCCCGCCCCGAGGGGGGCGATCTGTCGTCCTGGTCCTCGCTTTGAGCCGTCGTCGGTCGAATGTGAGAACTCATCGCCGATCGGCTCTAAGGCAGACGGATTAGACCGAAGATGTCTGGACGGAACTACGCGAGAACCTACAGTTGCCGTGCGCCAAACCCGCCGCACCGGCCTTCTCGAAACGACGCAGCAAGCGGCGCGTCTGCCGCTTACTCACTCCCATCGATGTCGCTGCCTCCGGCAACGACACGTGGCCTTCAGTCAACAACGCCAGGATTCTGGCCCGACTCAGTTCCTTCTGACTCAAAGCGATGATCTCCATGCGGACATAATCGCTCGGCAGTCAAGGCCGGACAGAGTTGTTCGGCATCCACACAGCCTAGGCCAGGTATTGACAGCGCAGGACTGTGTCTGTAAACTGCTTAGGATCAGTTACTTGGAGAGATTCACACTGACGCCGGCAAGCTTGGTTCCGGGACCTGGCCCCGGAACCATCGCCCAAACCAAGCATCGCCATGGAAGAACGCATCATCGAGCTCGAGACACGAGTGGCCTATCAAGACAAGCTGCTCTCCGATCTCGATGAGGTTGTGCAGGCCTTTGCGAAACGCGTAGAGAAAGTCGAGCAGAGGCTCAGTGATCTCCAAGACAGGCAGCCCGAGCATCAAGCCGAATTGGAACCGCACAATACGCCGCCGCCTCACTACTAGATCGAGCGGCGCCGTGGAAGGTGTAGCGCTCACAGCGCTGAACCAAGCTGAGAGCTCATCCCGGATGAGCGCAAATTACGCTGGGCCGGGCTGGACACTCACCCCGGATGAGCGCATCTTGCGCTGAACCATACTTGGGGCCAACCTTGGATGAGCACAAGTTGCGCTAAGCCTCCCTGGAGAGGAAAGCTGGCTCAGCGCAAGATGCGCTGAGCCGGACTGAGCACCCATCCCGGTTCAGCACAAACCACCCTGGACCGGGTAGACCCTGCTTCCCGCCGGCACTACTTGGACCGGGTCCGTTTCGATACTCGCCGGCGACGCCGCCCGGGTCCGTGGAGCTCGTCCATCTGCCTCATCCGCACGGCCCTGCCCTTGCGGTAGTAGAAGCGGAGTGACTTGACACGGCGTCCGCACGTCTTCATCTCGCACCATCTCTTCTGTTGCCTGCGGCCGCGGTCGATGAAGAACAGCGTACAGCCCTCAGCGGCGCACTGGCGCACGTGCGGTCGGCCCCGCAAGGAGACCAGGAGCTCGGTCGCGGCGCTGAGGACGGGCCAGAACATGCGGTCGAGGACGTTCTCGTCGCCAGCCCAGATCCAGCTCACGCCCTCGTCGCCCGAGACCATCCGCCGGGCCGTCATGGCGTCGTGGAACGCATCGGTGATCGCCTCGAGATCGTCGCGCGGCAGCTCCCTGCCCGCCATCACGGCGAGGAACAGCCGGAAGAGGGCCGAGCGAAGCTTCGCGGCCCGCGCCCAGACCTCCTCCGCCAGCTCGGGCCGCTCGGATGCCCGGACGCTCAGCCGCTCGGCCTCCAGCGCCGACAGAACGCCGACGGCTCGAGCCCAGGCAAGGAGCTCTCCGTAGTCTCCGACCCCTTGCTGGCGGTTGTTCTCGCGGGCACTCGTCGTATTGACGAAGGCGACGCTGAGGTCGCCGCAGAGCTCCAGCCGGGGGCCTCGTGGAGGAAGGGTCTTGCGGGCCATCGGGTCAGTACCTTCGCTATCCGCTGCTATCAAGCAAGGTCGAAGCGATCGAGATTCATGACCTTGTCCCACGCCGCCACGAAGTCGCGCACGAACTTCTCCCGCGAGTCGGCCGACGCGTAGACCTCCGCGATGGCTCGGAGCTGTGAGCTCGAGCCGAAGACGAGGTCGACGGCGGTACCGGTCCACTTGACCTCGCCCGACTGGCGATCGCGCCCCTCGAACACGTCTTCGGATGCCGAGGACGTCCGCCACTCCGTATTCATGTTCAGCAGGTTGACGAAGAAATCAGGGGTCAACGTCCCGGGCCGGTCGGTGAAGACGCCGTGCTCGGACTCACCGGTGTTGGCGTTCAGCGCCCGCATGCCGCCGAGGAGCACCGTCATCTCGGGAGCCGTCAGCGTCAGCATCTGGGCCTTATCGACCAGCAGTTCCTCGGCCGGCCGGGGGTGGCCCTTTGCGAGGTCCCCCCGGAGGGGGGCCATGGACAAAAAGTTGCGGAAGGCGTCTGCCTTCGGCTCGAGGACGGCGAACGAATCCACGTCGGTCTGATCCGGAGACGCATCGGTGCGCCCCGGTGAGAACGGCACCCGCACGTCGTGCCCGGCGGCCTTCGCCGCCTGCTCGACAGCCGCGCAGCCGCCCAGAACGATGACGTCGGCGAGCGAAACTTTCTTGCCGCCGGACAGCGAGGTGTTGAAGTCGTCCCGGACCTTCTCGAGGGACTGAAGCGCCTGCTGGAGCTCGGCCGGGTCGTTGACGTCCCAGTCCTTCTGCGGAGCGAGACGGACGCGGGCCCCGTTGGCCCCACCGCGTTTGTCGGTGCCGCGGAACGTCGCCGCCGACGCCCAGGCCGCCTTGACCAGTTGGGAAATGGACAGCCCCGACTCGAGGATCCTGGCCTTCAGAGCTGCGATGTCCTGCTCCCCGATCAGCTCATGATCCACTGCGGGGACCGGGTCCTGCCACAGCTGCGGCTCGGCCGGAACCAACGGGCCGAGGTATCTCGACACGGGTCCCATGTCGCGGTGGGTCAGCTTGAACCATGCCTTGGCGAAGGCGTCGGCGAACTCGTCGGGGTTCTCGAGGAAGCGCCGCGAGATCGGTCCGTAGATCGGATCCATCCGCAGCGCGAGGTCCGTCGTGAGCATGATGGGGGCGTGCGTCTTCGACGGATCGTGGGCATCCGGCACGGTGCTTGCCGCCGCGGGATCCGTCGGAACCCACTGCCACGCACCGGCCGGGCTCTTGGCCAAATCCCAGTCGTAGCCGAACAGTGTCTCGAAGAAGCTGTTGTCCCAGGCCACCGGGGTGGGTGTCCAGGCGCCCTCCAACCCGCTGCTGATCGTGTCGCCGGCCTTGCCGCTGCCGTAGCTGCTCTTCCAGCCGAGGCCCTGCTGCTCGAGGCCGGCACCCTCGGGTTCGGCACCGACGTGCTCGCCCGCATCGGCGGCACCGTGCATCTTGCCAAACGTGTGCCCGCCGGCGATGAGGGCAACCGTCTCCTCGTCGTTCATGGCCATGCGAGCGAACGTCTCGCGAATATCCCGGGCCGCGGCAAGCGCGCTCGGCTCGCCGTTCGGCCCCTCCGGGTTCACGTAGATCAGGCCCATCTGCACGGCGCCGAGAGGGTTGGCCAGCTCCCTGTCGCCGGTGTAGCGCTCGTCGCCGAGCCACTCGTCCTCGGGCCCCCAGTAGATGTCCTCTTCGGGCGCCCAGACGTCCTCGCGCCCGCCGGCGAACCCGAAGGTCTCGAAACCCATCGACTCGAGGGCGCAGTTGCCGGTGAGGATCATCAGGTCGGCCCACGAGATCTTCCGGCCGTACTTCTGCTTGATCGGCCACAGCAGCCGGCGGGCCTTGTCGAGGTTGACGTTGTCGGGCCAGCTGTTGAGCGGAGCGAAGCGGATCGTGCCGGAGCCCGCGCCGCCGCGGCCGTCGTGGATGCGATAGGTGCCCGCGCTATGCCACGCCATGCGGATGAAGAGCGGCCCGTAGTGGCCCCAGTCGGCCGGCCACCAGTCCTGGGAGTCGGTCATCAGCTCCATGAGATCCGCCTTCACGGCGTCCAGGTCGAGGGTCTTGAACTCCTCGGCGTAGTCGAAGTCCTCGCCCATGGGATTGGACTGGGGCGAATTCTGGTCGAGCATCTTCAGGTTCAACTGCTCCGGCCACCAGTGCTGGTTGGCCGTGGTGCCCCGGGCCTGAGATCCGTGCATCACAGGGCACTTGTCTGCGCTCTCCACGTTCTGATCCGTCATACTGCTCTCCTTGCACTGCATAAGAGGGGTGTGGTGTGGGTTACGGTGTCGCCTGCCGGCACGACGGGCAGCGCCCCCAGAAGATGACCTCGGCTTCGTCGATCTCGAAACCGTGATCATC
>JAAELT010000640.1 GCA_024226315.1 bacterium
GCCGGCCCGGCGCTCTTTCGAAACCATGGTGGTCGGCCTGAAGCCGATCTGGCGCTGCCTCGAACCGTGTCCCTGGGCCCGAAACCGATCTGGCGCTGCTTCGCTCCCGTGGCGATCGCCCTGAGGCTGATCGGGGGCTTGGTTGGCCCGTGGCGATTCCGCCGAAGCCGATTCGGCGCTCTTTTGCCCCGTGGCTATCGCGCTGAAGCCGATCCGGCGGAATCTTGCACTGTGGCGCTGGGAGCTCTTTCGATCGCGCCCCTGTTAGAGTCGGAGGAATGTCGAGAAGGAACCAGGAAGTTGCCGCGCCAGCACGGGGCGAGACTCCCATGTGTCCGGGTTCGGCGGAAGCTCGGCGGCCGGCCCGCCGTCGCTGTGCGGTGGAGCGTGGCTCTGCGGATCGGCTGGCGGGAGAGGGAGTCGCAGGGGCGGGTCAAGTCCGCCGGAGGCCGGTAAGACCCGGTCAGGCGGATTCCGATCCTGCGGCGTGAGGTGGGCCTGCTGCACCGGATCGGCGTTGGGGGTGTCTATATCTGGTAACCTTGTGTCTAGATCTGGACACCTCGGTGGTGTCTACATGTAGA
>JAAELT010000641.1 GCA_024226315.1 bacterium
GATGGCGAACGAACCGTTGTCTCGGTCGTCGTACTGCTGGACGCGGGCGCTGCCGGTGGTGATCTTGGCGTACGTCCGGACCTCGACGCCGAAGGTGCAGTGCGGCTCGCCGTCGAGCATGTCGGCGTAGGTCCTCGAGGGCGTGGGTACGCCCGCCGGGGCGCTGTGACTGAGGGCGTTGTTGGCCACCCAGGTCTGCCAGCCTCCGTGCAGCCCCTTCTGGAACTTGACGTTGTGGAAGTAGAGGAAGCGCGGCGTCGGGTGGTAGGCGCGGTAGTTCATGGCCACGTTCGTGCCCGCCGGGCCTTCCAGGAACTGGCAGTCGCCGACTCCGGGAATGCCGACGATCTCGGCCGTCGTGTCCTGGTTGTCCCACCAGAAGAGATGGGTCAGGCCCTTGTGAACGACTGGCACCGTGGCGGCCAGGTTGTTTTGATCCCAGGCCTGGAAGTTGAAGTTCTTCGCGATTGTCCCTTCGCCCGCGCCGGCCGGCTCGATCTGCTGCTTGGCGCCGTTGTAGAGCTCGATGGTCACGAGGTACCTGGTGTCCAGGAATTTGGTGGTGTCGATGAAGGCGTGGGACTGGCGGCCAGCCCACTTGCCTGTCTCATTCAGCCCCAGGTGCGCCTGGTACAAGCTCTCGTAGGGGATCTTGTAGTGCTGGCCGTCCTTGAGCGGCTCGACCTCGCGGACGATCGTGCCGTCGTTGCGCCGGCGGTACCAGACCCAGGCGAGGGGATGATCCAAGTACTTGCGGGTGCCGGTGGGGTTGCCGTTGCCGTCTGACCTGGCGACGCTCACCCGAAAATACCGGGCGTCGACGGTCGCCAGGTCTTCGAAGAAGAGGTATCGCAGCGCCAGGTTCTTGCCCCAGCCCAGGTTCTTGTACTGCAGGGTCGCCGGATCGGCGGGCGGGGCTGCCGGAAACGCCAGGCCGTGATCGGGGTCCGGCGGGTTGATGCTGCTCCAACCGTCGGGCAGGGGAGAGTTCAGGTGGCGGCTTTCGGTGGAGCCGATGAGCTCCAGCATGACCGACTTGGTGTTGGTGCCCGGGGGTGGATCCGGCGGCGTCTCGCAGACGATCGCGTCGGGATTGAAGGTCTCGAGGCAGATGTCGCTGTCGTAGCCGAACCAGCGATTGGCGGCGACGCCGTCGTAGACTGTCACCGTGTCGCCGTCGATCAGCTGCTTGACCTTGAAGGCGATGCGGTCGCGGCAGCCGGGGAACATGATCCGCAGGGGCTCCCACCAGCAGATGTTGAAGCTGCCGTCGGGCTGCAGAAAGCCGTTGGCGACCTGCTTGTGCGGGGAGCACCAGCAGTACAGGTAGTGGCGGGCGTTGATGTAGTCGACCAGGTGCTGGCCGGAGAGGGTCTTGACCGCCTTGAGGTCGGCCTCGGCGCTGAGCGCCAGCTTGTCGGGAGTGCCGGCCTTGTGGAACGGCAGGCGCTCGAAGGGCGGTGGGTCGGGCAGCGGCGGCCCCACCGGCGGCAGCTCCAGGGTCAGCTCCTCGAGGCGCTCGATGATCTCCGGGATGCGAGGATCGAAGACCACGATCGGCCCGCAGCAGCAGGTGCGCCGATAGACTTCTACCACGCCGTCGCACAGCGGCTTGCAGTGCTTCCAGCCCGGGAACACCGGCTCGAGGACGTCGGCCAGGGCGTAGCTCTTGTTGCTCAGAACCACGTTGCCCCGGTCCGCCAGAGTGGTGAGGCGGAAGTTGTTGATCTCGGTCCACCAGGGGTGCCAGTGGCAGTGCTTGGCGTTACCCGAGACGCACAGCTTGAGCTGCAGGAACGGTAGCCAGGCGCGGCGGGTCAACGAGATCGCCGACTCGGCCGTGATCGCGTCGCGGATCTGGTGGGCGTGGTACGGCACGTACTGGTCGCGCGCCGTGGCGAAGTCGACGCCCTGGGGGCCGACGTAGAAGGTCTCGGCCCGTTTCAGGGTCGAGGACTTGATTGCCACCGAGCCGTCCTCGGCGACGTCCGCGGTCTCGAGGGTCCTGCGCTTGGAGTCGACGGCGACGACCCAGGCCTCGGGCCGGGCATCGTCTTCTTTGCGTTCTTCGAAGATCAGGTCGAAGCGCTCGATGCGCCTGGTCTTGCCCTTGCTGGCGGCGGGTTTCTTGCTCTGTGCCATGGGATGAGCTCCCTCCTGGTTGGTTGCCGGCCACCCGGTCTCCTGAGTGAGACGCGTCTCCCGGACGAGACACCGCATATGCGGCGGTAGCCGGCAGCATGGTTGATGCGAAGCTGTTTTGTGACTCCCCGCTCAGTGGGGACAGCGTTCGCAGCAATCAGGTCCCGATCGGGGACGTTTGTTTAGTCGACTGTTTGGTCGACGGCCCGAACGAGCGCCGGGCGGGGCGGTTCAGCTCAGCTCGTCGAGCAACTGGCGAGTGAGATCCAGGGCCTTGGCCGAGTTGCTGCAGTGGCGACGCGCGGCCAGCGACTCCAGCCTGACCGAGATCTCGGTGTGCTCTTCCAGCAGACGCAGGAAGCTCGTGCTGGCGATTCTCAGCAGCCGGCAGGGCTTGGTGGTCTTCACCGACGCTCCGCGCTCCACATCGTGGAGCACGCCGAGCTCACCGAAGATCTCGCCGGCGCCCAGGCGGGCCAGGAGCTGCACCGGCCGGCCCGGCTGATCGCGGATGACGGCGACGTTGCCCTCGCACAGGATATACACGGCGTCGGAGACGTCGCCGCGGCGAAAGACCTGGAAGTCCTTCGGCAGCCGCTGCTCTGAGCACCTGCTGGCCAGGCGTCGCAGCCCCGATTCTCCGAGGCTCGCGAAGACGCCGACCCGGCGCAGGGTCTCGACCTTGTCGTCGAGCTCGGCCGCGGGGTCTTGTAGCTCTCTGGTCAGTGCGGTCATGGTCCGGGTTCCATCGTCGTCCTGGTGATTTGGCTCGAGGCGCGTCGCCCCGCGTCGTGCAGAGAATGGCACGCCGGCGTTGCGGTCACCATTACGGCGTGCCTTCATGATTGCGTTCTCGTGTTCGAACCTGCTAGGCTGTCCCCGTTGGGTTCGTCCAACGGGCCGCACGGTTTCTACTTCCTCCCGAAGCGACATTTCAAGTTCAGTCCTTCCCGAGCGCAGTCGAGTATCCACGTTCCATTGGAAGGCACCCCGTAGGCTCCGGCCGCGGTGGCCGGACATCATCAGCATCTTTCTCGCCGAGGAGGCGGGACTGGAGAAGTCAGAAAATGTCGAAGCGAATCTATGTAGGAAATCTGCCGTTCAGCGCCTCGGATGACGAGGTTCGTGCTCTCTTCGGCGAGTACGGGACCGTCGACGAGGTCAACCTGATCACCGATCGAGACACCGGTCGTCCGCGAGGCTTCGGCTTCGTCGAGATGTCGAGCGGTGCCGACGAGGCGATCCAGGCGCTCCACCAGAGCGATATGGGCGGTCGTTCCCTCAACGTCAACGAGGCGCGTCCTCGCCAGGAGCGTCCGCGTGGCGGCGGTTATGGCGGCGGTGGTGGCCGTCAGCACGGCTGGTAGACACTACCCGTCGTCGTTCTAGGGAGGCCGGCATAGCGCCGGCCTCTTTCATTTTTGGGCTGGATCGGCCAGGTAGGCGTTGCCGTCCTTGTCGACCCAGAGCACCGGGTGGTGCCTCGGTGGCCGTGATAGCTTCCTGTCGACTCCGAAGATACCGCGATGCGCGCCATTCTCGAAGATCTGATTCACCTCCTGGACCTCGAGCGTCTCGACACGAACCTCTTTCGTGGCGAGAGTCGGGATATCGGTACCAACCGGGTTTTCGGCGGTCAGGTACTCGGCCAGGCCCTGGCGGCTGCCAACAGGACGGTTGAGGAGCGCACGGTCCACTCGCTGCATGCCTACTTCCTGCGCCAGGGCGACCAGACCGCACCGATCATCTACGAGGTCGACCGCCAGCGCGACGGCAGGACCTATGCCAGCCGGCGGGTGGTGGCGATCCAGCACGGCCGGCCGATCCTCAACCTGGCAGCGTCGTTCCAGCGCCCGGAGGAAGGTGTGGACCATCAGGCGACCATGCCCGAGGTGCCGGATCCCGAGACGCTCAAGGACGCCCAGGAGTATCGGCGCGAGCTGATCGACCGCTGCCCGGAGGCCAGTCTGCCGCGCTTTCTGCGCCAGGACCGGCCGTTCGAGTTCCGGCCGGTGCAGCCGCCCCAGATCGTCGACCCGGTGCCGAGCGAGCCGCGGGTCGACATCTGGTTCAAGACGGTCGACCGGATCGGCGACGACGACGCCCTGCATCGCAACATCCTGGCCTACGTTTCGGACTACTACCTGATCACCACCGCCGCCCGGCCGCACGGTTATTCGCTGCTGTCCAAGGAGCTGATGCTGGCGAGCCTCGATCACGCCTTGTGGTTCCAGCGCCCGTTCCGCGTCGACGAGTGGCTGCTGTACTCGATCGAGAGCCCCAGCGCGTCGGGAGCGCGCGGCCTGGCGCGCGGCCTGATCTTCCGCCAGGACGGGACCCTGGCCGCGGCCGTCGCGCAGGAGGGTCTGCTGCGGGTGCGCACGCGGGATCGGGAATGAGGCGATCGGGATCAGGTCAGCCCGCTGTCTCGATCGTGGCGACCGGGGTCCGGCTTAGGATCTCCTCGAGCGCCTGCCGCGCTCTTTCGACGGCGATCACCCCCACCGGCAGATAGGCGGCCAGCGAGCTGTGATACCGTCCCTTGGGTTGGTTCGTGGGACGTGGGAATCGTCTCCGCTCGAGCGGAGACGGAAAGGCTGAGTGACATGGAACGTAGGGATGGAGCCCGCCGGCCACGGCGCGTGCAGGTGAATTTCTGGGAGCGCGGATCGAGCAAGCGCAAGCGTGGCTATAGCGCCAACATCTCCACCGGCGGGATGTACATCGAGACCAATCAACTGGTGTCGCGGGGCACTCGAATCCGTCTCGAAGTCTGCGCCGACAACGCCGGCTTCATGGTCGAGGCGGTGGTGGCGCGGGTGAACAAGTCGGTACAGACCCTGCGGCCGTCCGGCATGGGCGTGCGTTTTCTGGAGATCGAGGAGCTGGTCAGCGAGCTGCTGCCGGAGTTCGCATCCACAGCTCCGACCGAGCGGCAAACACCTCTGCCCGAGGGCTCCTACCGGCTGCGCTTCCCCGGCCCCGAGCCGTTTTTGGCTGTCTACCGGCGGGATCTGGCAACCGGCGGTCTGTTCATTCCCACCGACGACCCGCCTTCCCTGAGGGAGGTGATCACTGTCGAGATCCTGATCGAGGGCTCGGAAGTCGCGCCCCTGCGGTTCCAGGCGCGGGTGGTCCATCGCCTCGAGCCGGGCGGCCCCGACGGTGCGGCCGGCGGCAACCTGATGGCCGGCATGGGAGTCGAGCTCTTGAGCTTCGACATGACTCTCAAGAAAGTCAGAAAGATGGTCGCGGAGCTCGAAGCGGAGAACGAGGCCTGACAGACCGATGGAACGAAAGGTGTGTCCGAGCCAGCCCGTGGAGGGCTGGCTCGCGGCGGATTGACTGCCGGCTAGGCGACAGGTCGGTGGAGGCTGGTGAGTGAGGTTCGGTAGGCGGGTCGGTTTTCCGCGGCACGCGGGCGATGCGGTTTGCAGTCGCGGTGGCCCCTGGGGGCCCTGACGAGGCTGGCGTGCCAAAAGTATGCGGATTTGAGCTCGTCGAGTTTCATTGATGGCATTCTGCGGCGCCGACATTACAGCTAACATTACGATCCCTGTGGCGGCAACTGTTCTTCGAGGAGGAACGTAAGAAAAGAGTATGGTCTTCGAATCGGGTCACTTCGGGAGTAGGGGCAGCACGACTTTGCGGTCGCAAGGCGCCGTCCGTGGCGCGACGTTGCACCGCGCGGCGCTGGTGACGCTGCTGTCGATCGGCCTGCTGCTCGCGGCCCCACTCGCTCGAGCCGACGAAGCGCCGCTGTTCGCCGGAGCCGATGTCGTGGTGCTCACCGGCCTGCCCGGCGACGTCGAGAGCGAGACGGCCTACGACGCTCAGATCGGGCGCCTGCTCGAAGTGTTCGCCGCCGCCCCCGAGCGCCCTGGCCGGGTGTTTCTGCTGACCGATTCGGGTGCGGCCCCGCCGGTGCCGCCCGGGATCGACCACCGGGTCGCGGTGGGCAATCGCAAAGGCTGGCAGGAGCTTGCCGGTGAGCTCGGCGGCAGCGGCAGGCCGCTGGTGGTCGTCGCCTGGGGTCACGGCGGCCTCCAGGGGCGCGATCCGGTCTTCCACGTCCGCGGCCCGCGCCTCACCCCGTCGGACTTCGCGAGCCTGGCGGCCGCGGCGGGCGACGGCGGTTCGCGCTGGGTGCTGCTGTTCCGCTCCAGCGGCGCGTTCGCCCGCGCCGTGCGGGCGCCGGGCAGGGAGATCCTGTCGTCCGAGAACGAGGTGGCGTTCCAGAGCGATCCGGTCGGCGTCGACTTGATGCTGGAGATCCTCAAGACCGACCCGTCGGCGTCGCTGGCGACGTTCGGCGAGCGCCTGGGCGCGGCGACCGTCGACTGGTACTCCTCCCAGCACCTCGCCCGCACCGAGGAGCCGACCTTGTGGCACGACCGGCAGGCGCCGGTACAGGTGGCGACGAGGGTGGCGCTCGAGAAGAGGGCCGCCGAAGAGGAAGCGGCGCGCCTGGCCGCCGTCGCGGAGGCTGAGACGCCCCAGGAGGAGGTTGCGGAGGAGACGGCGGTGGCGGCCGCCACCGTGCCGGCTGATGCCGGGCTCGCCTGGGCCGACCTCGAGCCGGTGTCGCCGGGAGATTACCCGGGCGCCGCCGCCGTCGTGCTGCGCCGTTCGGTGAGCTACACCCTGGCATCGAGCCCGGCGCTCAGCCACGAATCCGACGAGTTCATCCAGATCCTGCGTCCCGAGGGCGAGCGCTGGGGCGATTTCGACGTCGCCTACTCACCGCCCGGCGAGAAGATCACCTTCCTCGACTGCGAGGTGCTGTTGCCGGGTGGCAACCTGGTACGCCTCGACCCGAGCGAGATCCGCGACGCCACGCCCCAGGCGCTGGCCGGCTACCGGCCGGCCACCCGCAAGATCTTCTCGATGCCGCAGGTCGCGGCGGGCGCCGTGCTGCGGGTCCACTACCGGCGCGAGTGGCAGCGTTTCCCGTTGCCACATATCCCGCTCGAGGTGCCGCTGGCGGCGGAGATCCCGATCGTCGATTCGCGTCTGGCGGTGCGTGTGCCGCGGGACTCGCCGCTGCACCACACCTTCGACGCCACCGCGCGGCGGCTGCGGCTCGACCAGCAGGTCGAGGTCGGCCACACCGAGTACGGCACCACCTACACCTGGCAGTTCGAGGACGTCGCGCCGACGGTCACGGAATCGCTGTCGCCGCCCGGCGCCGATCCCAGGCTCCGGCTGTCGACCTTCCCGAGCTGGGACGCTTTCTCGCGCTGGTACCATCGCCTCATCCAGCTCGCCGACGAGCCGACACCCGAGATCATCGAGCAGGCCCGGTTGCTCACCCACGGCACGCGCACCGATCGCGACAAGGTGCGGGCGATCTATGACTTCGTCACCAGCCTGCGCTACGTGGCGATTCCGCTGGGCGTCAACTCCCACCGTCCGCACGCCGCCGGCCGGGTGCTCGCCAATCGCTACGGCGATTGCAAGGACAAGGCGAACCTGTTCAACACCCTGCTCGGCACCATCGGCGTCCATGCCGACCTGGTGCTGGTGCCGCGCTTCACCCAGGCTGACGAGGCGACGCCCGGGCTGGCCTTCAACCACGCCATCTCGCGCGTCGAGCTGGCCGACGAGGTGATCTGGGCCGACACCACCGACGACGTCTGCCGGTTCGGCATGCTGCCGCCCGGTGACCCCGGCCGCAAGGTGCTGGTGGTGCGCGAGGGGGAGGACAGCCTCACCGAGCTGCCGCGACCGCGACCCGAAGACCACAGGCTGATCGTCATGGCGAGTGTGACCGTCGACGGCTCGGCGGGGGCCGCGGCGAAGTTCGACATGACCAGCGCCGGCTTCCCCGACTACCGCCTGCGGCTGGCGGCGCGCTCGGCGGCGGGGCGGGGGCGCAACCGCCCGCTGGTGGGCGACTGGCTGCACCCGACGGCTGGCGTGTTCGAGCTCGCCAGCCAGAGCCACACGGCGGTGGCGGCGCTCGACCGCGACTTCGCCTGGAGCGGGGAGGGGCGTTCGACCGGTCTGTCGAGTGCTCTGCCGGGCGCTGGCGGCGGCCCAGCGCGGCGGCTGCTGCGGGCGCCGTTCTGGCTGCCGGCAGAGTGGCAGGAGGCGCTGCACGACCGCACCGCGCCGCTGTTCCTCTCGAGCGGTTATCCGCTGACCCTCTACCAGGAGGTCGAGCTCGTGCTGCCCGCGGGCGCCGGCGACCTGGCGCTGCCGGAACCCCGCGCCGAGGAGTCGGGTCCAATCCGCTGGCGGGTCGAGTGGAATAGGAACGACGACTCGCCCGTACCGCGGGTGACCGCGAGCCTGGAGCTCGAGCTGACCACCGGCGAGATCGGCCCCGAAGAGACGCCTGTTTTTCAACGCCAGCTGAGGGGTCTCTACGACGCCCTCGGCACCGGAGTGATCTATGGACTCAGAGACTGACCGCCCTGTCGCCGGCCTCGAGGACGGTGACCTCGAAGACGGTGACCTCGAAGACTGCGATCTCGACGCCGCGGACGCCGGAGAGCCGGACGCCGGAGACCTGTCCGTCGAGGTGTCCGTCGAAGATCTGGGCATCTCAGACCTGGCTCTCGACGAGCCCGACGACGCACTCGATCCTGCCGCGGCGCTCGAGAACCTGCCGTCGATCGTGCGGCGGCTGCACCGCGACATCGAGACCGTGGTCATCGGCCACGGCGAGGCGGTCAACGCCATGCTCTACGCGCTGTTCTCGCGCGGCCACTGTCTGCTGGTGGGCGTGCCCGGGGTGGGCAAGACGCTCCTGGTGCGCAGCTTCAGCGCGCTCATGGGCCTGCCGTTCAAGCGCATCCAGTTCACCCCCGACCTGATGCCGTCGGACATCACCGGCACCGAGATCCTCGAAGAGGACGCCACCACCGGCCACCGCAGCTTCGTGTTCACCCCGGGTCCGGTGTTCACCCAGGTGCTGCTGGCCGACGAGATCAACCGCACGCCGCCCAAGACGCAGGCGGCGCTGCTCGAAGCCATGCAGGAGAAGACGGTGTCGATCGCCGGCAAGCAGCACCGGCTCGACGAGCCGTTCATCGTGCTCGCCACCCAGAACCCGATCGAGCAGGAGGGCACCTACCCGCTGCCCGAGGCGCAGCTCGACCGCTTCCTGTTCCAGATGCACCTTGCCTACCCGACGCACTCCGACGAGCGGCGGGTGGTGGAGCAGCACTCCTTCGCGCCCACCGACAAGCTCGAGCCGCTGCTCGACACGGGCGAGATCCTGCGCCTGCGCGAGGCTATCGCCCGGGTGCCGGCGGCGCCCAACGTGGTGGACTACGCGGTGCGCCTGACCCGCGCCAGCCGGCCCGACGACCCCAGCGCCCCGGACTACGTGCGCCGCTGGGTGCGGTGGGGCGCCAGCCCGCGGGCGAGCCAGAACCTGATCCTGGCCGGCCGCGCCCGCGCCGCCTGCCAGGGCCGCTTCAACGTCGCCTGCGAGGACGTCGAGGCGGTGGCGCCCTGGGTGCTGCGCCACCGCCTGATCCGCAGCTTCCAGGCCGAGGCCGACGAGCAGACGGCCGATTCGATCGTCGACCGCCTGCTGGAGGACGTGGTGGATTGAGCGCGCCCTTCGACCCCTCCCGCTTCGCCGCTCTCGCCACGCTGGCGCTCAAGGCGCGCTACGTGATGGAGGGGTTCCTGCACGGCATCCACGGCAGCCCGTTCCACGGCCCGAGCGTCGAGTTCGCCGACTACCGCGACTACCAGCCGGGCGATGACCTGCGACACCTCGACTGGCGTCTCTACGCGCGCAACGACCGCCTGTGCATCAAGCGTTTCGAGCAGGAGACCAACGCCCGCTGCTACCTGGCGCTCGACACCAGCGCCTCGATGACCTACCGCGGCGCGCGTGCCTGGGGCTCGAAGCTCGACTGCGCCCGCGTGATGGCCACCGCCCTGGCCTGGTTCCTGCTCAAGCAGAACGACGCCGTCGGCCTGGTGGCGTTGTCGCCCGGAGCTGGCCGTGTGGCCGATGGAGACTCGGCGGGACGCCTGTGCTACCTGCCGCCGTCGCAGCAGAGCTCTCGCCTCGGCCGCATGATGGCCGAGCTGGAAGCCCTCGACAGCGCGGGCGATGCCGCCCTGGTCGAGCTGCTGCAACACACCGGTCGCCTGGCCCACCGCCGCAGCCTGATCCTGCTGTTCACCGATTTGCTGGAGCCGTCCGAGGAAGTCGAGCTGGCGTTCAAACGTTTCCGCTTCGACGGCCACGAGTGCCTGGTATTCCAGGTCCTCGACCCCGACGAGATCGACTTCCCGTTCGACGACCCGGGCGTGTTCGAGGACCTCGAGAGCGGCGAGCGGCGGCAGGTCGCCGGGGCCGACGCGCGCGACGCCTACCTGTCCCGCTTCGCCGCCTTCATGCGGCGGCACGAGGAGCTGTTCCGCCTGCTCGAGATGCCGCACGCGGTGATTCGCACCGACCAGGACCCGGGGAAGGCCCTGGGGCGCTTCCTGTCCAGCCGGGCGCGGCGATGAGCTTCCTCTTCCCCTGGCTGTTGCTCGGAGCCGTGGTCGCGGGGATCCCGGTGTGGCTGCACCTGCGCCACCGCCGGCCGAAGAACATTCTGCGGTTCTCCGCCCTGCGCTTCCTCGACGATCAGCCGCGGCCGCAGCGCGGTGCCGTGCGCCTGCGCGACCCCCTGTTGTTGGCGGCGCGGCTGCTGGCTCTGCTGCTGGTGGTGGCGGCCTTCGCCTGGCCGTTCTTGCGCGACGCCGAGGACCTGGTCACCGAGAGCCGCGTGCATATCCTCGACGCCACCATGAGCCAGCAGGTCGAAGGCGCCTTCGCCGACGATCTGGAGGCGGTGCGCGCCGCTGTTGCCGATTCCGGCCCCGAGGTGCAGAACGCGGTGGTGCTGCTGGCCGGCGAGCCGAGCGTGGCGGTGCGCTTCAGCGACGACCGTGCCGCCGCCGACGGCCGCCTGAGCACGCTGGAGCCGACCCACCAGCGCGGCTCCTACCTGGAGGCCTTCCGCCTCGCCGGCTCGCTGCTCGACCAGTCCCTCGGGCAGCAGAAGAAGATCTTCCTCTACGGCGATCACCAGGCCAACCAGTGGACCGAGCACGAGTCGGCGCCGCCGTTCCTGCGTGACGTCGAGGTAACGCTCGAGGATCCGCCCCGCGTCCGGGCGCGGCCCAACCTGTCGCTGGGAGAGCCGCAGGTGCGCTACTTCTTTCTCGGTGACCGCACCTTCGTCGACTTGTCGGTCGAGCTGGCGCACCAGGGCGTCGAGCAGGCGGCGGTCGAGATCCGCGTCGGCGACAAAGAAGTGCTGTCCGAGAGCTTCGATCTGAAGCGCCGCCCCCGGCGGCTCACCCTGCGGGCCCAGTGGCGGGTCGATCCGTCGTCCCCCCGCAGGGGGGCAAGCGCAACGTCCCCCCGCGGGGGGGCAAGCGCAACGTCCCCCCGCAGGGGGGCAAGCGCAACGCAGTGGCTGCGCGGCACGGCCAGGGTCGAGGGCACGCCGGACGACCTGCCGGCCGACAACCGTTCCTACTTCTGCCTGCCGCCGGTGGAGGAGGGCAGGGTGGCGCTCCTGGCGCGCAGCCCGTATCTCGGCGTGGCGTTGTCGCCCGAGGTGATGCGTGGGCGCTGGACCACCGAGGTTCTCGACCCTGCGGCGATCGACCCGGACGTGCCGCTGGAGCAGTTGCCCGACGTGCTGGTGCTCGAAGCCGCCTACGCCCAGTCCGAGCAGGTGCGTAGCCTGATGCTGCGCTGCCTCAACAACGAGCGCGGCGTGCTGCTGCTTGTCGACCGCGCGACGCCACTGGTCAAGGGCTTCTTGCGCGAGCTGGGGTTCGAGGTTCTAGGGCCTTCGGGAGACGACGACAGTCGCTCGCGTCGCGCCGACGGCGCGGGCCAGGGCTTCCGCTATTTCGCTACCCACCATCCCATCTTCTTGCCCTTCCTGACCGGCAACCTGGGCGACCTGAGTCAGGTACAGGTGGCCTCTTACTCGCGCCTGCGCTCGCGGCCCGGCCTGTCCCGGCCGCTGATCTACAGCTCGGCCGGCGAGCCGCTGCTGGTGGAGAGTCGCAAGACCAAGGGCCGGCTGCTGCTCTTCACCTTCGGCTTCGGGCCTCGGCAGACCGACTGGCCGCTGCAGCCCTCGTTCATCCCCTTCATGGACCTCGCTCTGCAGTACGCGCGCTCGGCGACGCCGCTCGAGACCTCGTGGCGCCCCGGTGAGCTCTACACCTTGCGGTCTCCCACCGTGACCGCCGGCGGGGCCGGGGCGGACGCGGAGGCCGCCGTCCCGGCGGTCTCCGAAGTGGTGGTGCGCGGCGAAGGCGGCGTCGAGCTGCGGCGCGCGCCCTTCGACAGCGAGCGTGGGGCGCGCTTCCGGGTGCCGGACCAGCCGGGGCTCTACGATCTGACCCACGACGACGACCCGGCCGTGCGCGCGGTTCTGGCGGTCAATCCATCGCCCAAGGAATCGCGCCTCGAGTACGCCGGCGAGCCCGACGCGCTCGCCGCCTGGCAGGTGGCGACGGTAACGGACGAAGAGGCCGAGTCTGGCGCCGACCCACGGCTCCTGGCGAGCCTCGCCGCCGCCGAGCAGCGCTGGTGGTGGTGGCTGCTGCTCGGGGCCCTGGCGTTGTTGACGGCCGAGAGCGGTCTGCTGTTTCTGAAGACGAGAAAGGCGATGCCATGAGAACACTCGACCCGACCCTTGGCTCCCGGCTGCAGCGGACCGGCCGGCGCTGGCGGACCCTGCTGTTCTGGCGGGCGACCGGATTCCTGATCGTCGGCCTGGTCACCGTGGTGTTGCTGCTCGGGGTGCTCATGCAGCGCGGGGTCCTCGACCGTGTGCCGGTGGCGGTCGCCGCCTTCGTCGGAGTGTTGCTGCTCGGCGGCCTGGGCCTGTTGGTGGTACTGATCGTGGTGTCGGTGACACGGCGCGACCGGGCGTGGTTCGCGGCCGAGCTCGAAAAGGTCAACTCGCCGCTGCTCGATCGCGTCAACACCCTGGTCTACCTCGAGGACCAGGCGGGCGAGGACACAGAGAGAGACATCGAGATCCAGTCGTATGCCGCCCGCATCGCGGAGCAGGCCCGGCGCGAGCTGACCTGGGCGGTGAAGCCGTTCGAGAGCCTGCGCCGGCAGGCCAACATCGGCTGTCTCGGCGCGCTGGCGCTGTTCGTCGCGACGCTGTTCTTCTTCCAGAAGTACGAGCCTTTCGACCGGCTCGGCCGGAGTGCCATGGCAGCCGAGCAGCGGAACGCCGAGCAGCCCTTCCCCGAGCTCGAGCCGCCCGCCGCCGACGCCGCCGAAGTTCGCGGACGTGAGGAGCGCGCCTGGGGCGAGGTGCGCATCACCGCGCCGGGCCGCGACCTCAAGGTCACCAAGGTCGACGTCGTGCCGCTGCAGATCGAGGCCGCGTCCAGCCAACCCCTGGAGGCGGCCCGCTGGCTGTCCGCGACCACCGGCGCCGAGCCGCTCGAGCATCCCCTGCCGGCGCCGCCCGAACCCCGCTACGCCGTCTACCGGCCGATGCTCTACGTCGACGAGTTCCGGCTCTCCGACTGGGACGTGCTGACCTACCACGCCGCCGCGTCGTCGGCTGGCGGCAGCTACGCATCCGAGATCTACTTCCTCGAGGTACGACCGTTCCGCGAGGAGATCCAGAAGCTGCCGGGCGGCGAGGGCGGCATGTGCTACAAGAGTCTGTCGCAGCTCACCGGCCTGATCGACGGTCAGAAACGCGTGCTGCGCCAGACCCACCGATTCCTCGCCCTGTCGCGGGCGGAGTCGTCGGACGAGACGCGCCGGGCCGAGGATCAGGGCAAGCTCGTGGCCGCCGAATCGGACCTCACCGAGGCGGTGCGGCATCTCTACGCCGAGATCGCCACCGAGATGGAGAACATGCCGATCGCCGAGGTGCTCGACCACCTGGCCGGGGCCGAGGAGTGGCTCGAGCAGTCCACCGGCGCGCTCAGAGACGACGTCGAGACGGCGCCTAAACCTGAGCAGAGCGCGCTGGCGGAGCTGGTGGCGACCCGCAAGAGCCTGCAGAAGTCGATCTCCGAGAACCCCAGCGCCTTCGCTCCACCGCCGGACGAGGAGATGCCGCCGGTGGCCGAGCTGCCGGACAAGCTGGAGCGCATCTCGGAGTTTCGCGATGAGGAAAAGGCCGCTCAGGAGGTGATCGAGCAGGTGCTCGAGCAGCAGCGCGGAGTGAGCGAGCAGCTGGAGCAGGAAGGTCCCTACGGTCAGGAGGAGCTGGCCGCCGAGCAGGAGGCGGCGCGCCAGCGCCTGGAGCAGTTCCGCGAGGAGCATCCGGCCCCGTTCGAGGGCGCCGAGGCCGAGGCCGAGGCCGCCGACAGCGCCATGCGCGAGGCCGGCGATGCCATGAATTCTGACCCGGAGTCGGCCACGTCCCAGCAGGCCCAGGCCGTCGAACGCCTCGAAGAGCTGCTCGACGAGATGAACCGCCAGACCGAGAGCCGCCAGCTCACCCACGCCTACAAGCTGAAGGACGTCATCGAGGAGCAGGCCGAGCAGATGGGGGAGATGGCCGGCAACCCCGGAGACTCCTCTCAGCAGGACGCTCAGCAGGCCGCCGAGCAGGCACAGTCCGCCACTGATGAACTGCGTCAGATCGTCGAGGAGGAGCCGGCGGGCGACGCTTTCGGCCCGGGTCTGGGCGAGGCGCTCGGCGGCGACAACCGTGAGCGCCTGGAGTCGCGTCTCGACCAGCTCGCCGAGGCCGGCGAGGAAGGCGAGCGCGGCGAGGCCGCCGGAGAAGCCAAGAGCGAGCTCGACCGCGTGCTCGAGGCTTTCGAGGAGAGCGCGCCGCGGCTGGTGAAAGAGATGCGCGAGAACGATCCGCTCCAGGGTGGCGACCTCGAGTCCCTGGAGCAGGCTCTTCAGCAGCTGCGTAGCATGCTCGCTCGCGAGGGCCGCGGCTCGGCCGACGACGCCCAGAAGGAAGCCCAGAAGCGCGATGCCATGGCCAACCTGCGCCGCGGCCTCGAGGGCGTCTACGGCAACCAGGACCGCACCAAAGCCCTGTTGGAGCGCGCCGAGGAGGAGCTCGAGAAGAAGGACGTCGAGGTCGACGGACCCAGACTGCGCCGCCTGATCGACGAGATCGAGATGTTCCGCGTCGAGATGAGCGACGCCTTCGGCGACGAGCTCGAAGGTCCGGACCTGGAGCACATCGACGTCGCCGACCTGCCGGCGGAGTACCGAGAGCGCATCCAGAACTACTACCGGAAACTCTCCGAGCAATGACCGAGCGCCTCGTCCTCGAGCTCCCCTGGCTCCTCGCCCTCGGCGTTCCCGTGGTCGTGGCGATCCTCGTCACCTCCGCGGTCCTTCAGCGCCGCCGCGGTCTCGCTCCGTGGCGCGTCACCGTGCTCCTCGTCCTCCGCGGCCTCGCGCTGCTCACCCTCGTCCTGCTCGCCGCCCGCCCGACCTCGATCCAGCGCGAGGATCCATCGGCGCGCCAGTCCGTCGCCCTGCTGCTCGATCGCAGCAAGAGCATGGCCTTGATCGAGCGCGGCGAGAGCCGCTTCGAGCGCCTTGTCGACCTCACCGAGAACACCCTGGTGACGGCCTTCGAGCAGGAGGGCTGGGAGATCGACACCTACTTGTTCGCCGACGCCGCGGCGCCCGCCTCGCCCGGCGCGCGCGCCCAGGCCATCCCCGACGGCCCCCGGACCGACCTCGGCGGCGCCATCGCGCAGGCCGTGCGCAGCGCGCCGACGCCGCCCCTGGCGGTGGTGGCGGTGACCGACGGCGCGGCCAACGACAGCCGCCACAACCGGGCGGCGCTGCTGTCGCTGGTGGAGACGGCGACGCCCTTCGTCGGTGTCGGCCTGGGCGACGACGAGGGCGTGGCGAGCCTATCGCTCGAGCGTCTCACCGCCCCGCCCAGCGTGCCGCCAAATCAGCAATTCCGCGTCGCCGCCCACCTGCAGGCGATCAGCCAGGGCGAGATTCCCGCCTTCGACCTGGTGCTGCTGCGCGACGGCCTCATGGTGCAGTCGCGCCGGGTCGAAACCAGCCGGGGCTCGCGGCTGTGGTCGGAGAGCTTTCCGGTGACCGAGACCGATCCGGGGGTCTACGACTACACGGTGGAGATGCAGCTGCCGGATTCGAGCGACCTGGTGTCGGTGTCGACCACCGCCAGTCGGCCGGTGAAGGTTGCCGACGAGAAGGAGTTCCGCATCCTGTTCGCTCAAGGCGCCCTGACCTGGAACTTCAAGTTCATCGCCCGCGCCCTGCGCAGCGATCCCACCGTGCGCCTGACCGGCCTCTCCCGCACCTCGGAGCAGTCGGTCTTCCGCCAGAACGTCGAGTCGGCGGGCGAGCTGCTGGACGGTTTCCCCGAGGATCTGGCGGAGCTGGCGCCCTACCGGGTGGTGGTGCTCTCCGACCTGAGCCCCAAGGAGCTCAACGTCAACCAACAGGAGGTCGTCGCCCGCTTCGCCGGCGAGCTCGGCGGCGGCGTGCTGTTGATCGGCGGTGCCTCGACCTTCGACGGCTCGTGGCAGGCGAGCCGTCTCGAGGGTCTGCTGCCGGTGACCTTCGACTCCGACCCCGGCATCGAGGGGCTCGACCGTCCGTTCCACCTCCAGCTTACCGAGGCGGCGCGCCGCCACCCGGTATTCCGCGTCGACGACGGCGGCGACAACCGCGCGGTGTGGGAGGCTCTGCCGACTTTCACCCAGTATGGCCGGGTGAGCTCGGCCAAGCCCGGAGCCTCGGTGTGGGCCCGCCACGGCACTGACGCGACCGCCGAGGGCCAGCGCATCCTGATGGCCTCCCAGCAATACGGCGCCGGCCTCTCGGCCGTGATATCGATCCAGAACCTGTGGCGTTGGCGACTGGCCAAGGACTCCGATCCGCTGCACTTCGACCGCTTCTGGAAGCAGCTGTTGCGCTATCTCGGGCAGTCGGGCGGCCAGGAGGTGTCGATCCAGTTTCCCGATCAGGAGCGCGCGCCGGGCATGGACGTCACCGCGCTGGTGGAGCGCCGCGCGACCCCGGAAGGCGGCGCCGCCGCCGTCTCCTACACCGTGCGCGTCACCGACCCCTCGAGAGAAGTCATCCTCGAGCAGAGCCTCGATCTCGTGCCCTTGCGGCCGGTGGCGATCTCCTTCCGCGCCGAGGACGAGGGGCTCTATAGCGTGACGGTCGCCGGCCCGGCCGACATCACGCTGGCCGCCCAGCCGCTCGAGATCAAGGGCATCGACCACGAGATGATGCGCACCGGCCGCGACATGGAGAACCTGCGTCAGTGGGCCAGTGTCAGCTCGGGACTGGCCTTGCCGATCGAGGACTGCCGCGACGCTAGCGTGCTGATCTCCCAGATCAAGCAGCGCGTCGAGGCGCTGCGAGACAAGCGCTTGCGCCGCGTGCCGCAGGGCATCAGTGGCTGGACCTTGCTGTGGCTGCTCGCCTGCCTGGGCGGCGAGTGGGCCCTGCGTCGGAAGTGGCAACTCGCTTGATACTGTTTTGCTGAGGAGACGGTGTTGCTGAGGAGACCTGCATGAGGAGAGACCGATGAAGACCCTTCTGATCGCCTCGCTGCTCACGTCGCTGCTCACGTCGCTGCTCGTTCCCGCCGTTCTGACGGCCCAGGGCCACAGTGACCGCGCCTCCACCTTCTTCGTCGGCCGCCTGCAGTTCTCCGAGAACAGCGGTCGCGAGTGTGGCGACGTCGGCCTCGACCTGGTCAACCTCGTCTCACGCGCCTCCACCATCCACGTGCGCGAGGAGAAGACCATCCTGCTCTCGGACGACGACCTGTTCGAGACCCCGTTTCTGTTCATGAACGGCCACGGCGACTTCCAGCTCTCCGACTCCGAGCTCGACAACC
>JAAELT010000642.1 GCA_024226315.1 bacterium
GTGAAGGTCACGGCGCTGAGTGCCCCCCGAGAACCTCGACGTCTGGGCTTCCTGGCGGGCGAGATCGCCGTTCCTGACGATTTCGACACCATGGGCGAAGCCGAGATCGCGGCCCTGTTCGAAAGCCGTGCGTGAAGCTCCTGCTGGACACCCAGCTCCTGCTCTGGGCGGCCCCTATAGGTGCCGGCCGAATCGGCAGAAAACGCGGGTCGAGTCGTCCGGCAACGGTGACTTCGGTGATCTGGAGCGGCTTCTGCGTGCAGCCGCAGACCCCGCCTCTTGGGCGCTAGCCGAATCGTACTCGTTTGTTTCCAGAGGTTTACGCCTGCAAGGAGGACGGGTGCCTGCGAGGTCGGTTGCCGAGCACTTAAGGTGCCGCCCACCTCGGCCAGCCCGAACCAGTATTCGCCACATAAGCTCGCGAGCCGCTCACCGCGATTCCAAACGGGGAGGAGCCAACGGCGATCGTGGCGGTCACTGAGTTGATGTCGTTGTCGATCACCGAGACGGTGGCAGAGTCCCGATTCGCCACGTAGGCGAGGGGTGCGTCGTCGCTCACCGCTACCGCATGGGGAAACGAGCCGGCGTTGATCGTGGCCGTGACCGTGTTGGTGGCGGTATCGATCACCGACACGTTATTCGAGCCCCCGTTGGTCACGTAGGCGCTCGCTTGACCCCAGGCGGCCGATGTGGCGAGCAGGGAGACCAGCCAGCAGAAGAGGCTACTTCGCGGCCCTCTCATGATGCCGTCAGACTACCACCCCTAGGTATCTCGCGTTCTTATGGCACCCGAGTGGCTTACGCGCCGAGACACTGGCTAGAAACGCCGAGAAAAGCGCAGCACATAGATCTGTGCTAGATTATGTAGGTCGCGAAACAGGTGTCCTGGACGATAGGGGCGCTCTATGCCGGAGCCCGACGCGATGTTGGAAGCCGATCGCATGCCCGTAGGATGAATCGATGACCAAGATCTTCATCGCTTACAGGCGCGAGGACGCCGCGTTCCCGGCGAAGATCATCCACGACCGGCTCGAGCAGCGCTTCGGACCGGAGTCTGTAGTTCTCGACGTCGATGCCATTCCTCTCGGCAAGGATTACCGCAAGTTTCTGCACGACGCCGTCACAAAGTGTGACGTCCTGCTGGCGCTGATCGGGGGCCTTTGGCTGGAGACCATTCAGCAACGCCAACGCGACGACAACGACTTCGTCCGCATCGAGATCGAAGCAGCGCTCTCCAGGAACATTCTGGTGGTGCCTGTCATGGTCGATGGCACGGAGATGCCGCACGTGGATGACGTGCCACCCCAGATCTCCGAGCTGGTGTACCGCCATTCCGCCGCGCTCAATTCAGGGGCCACCATCGAGGCGGATCTGAAGGCTCTGGTGTCCGGCCTGGAAAGGGCATTGGGCTTGCCGGCGCCCGAGCCGAGCCCGGGTACGCCCCCCGCCAGCGGCGCTCCGGGCGCACCCGAGAGCCCGCCGGGGCCGGAGGCGTCAGCCGAAGAACCGCCTCTCGGCACACCCGGGACGCCGGAAGGCGCCGAGACCCAAAGACCGAATCTGGTCATTCGACTCTCGGTCAATCCCAGGACCGGCGGTGTCGGAGAGGACTTTAGGTGGACCATGACGGTCCGTAACAGCGGCGAGTCGGAGATCGAGAAGATCACCGCCCGTGCGGGCAACAGCATTCTCGCGGATCCCTTCAGCCTCGAACCTGGGCGATGGCGGCGCTTCACCTTTACCAGCAAGTACACGGCTGTCGGCAAGAAGAGAAGATCGGTGAGTGCGACCATTCCCACGCCTGGAGGCCCCTTGAGAGTCGGCACTCGGGCCAACGTTCTGGTCGAGTGAGGTGACTCGGTCATAGGACCTTCACCATGCGGTAGTGACTGTGCACGCCGCATTGCTCGAGCGCCAACACCCGGCCTTCCGTTAGGATCTCCATCCCCATCCGCTGGTAGAACCCGACCGCCCGATTGTCGCTGACGACGTCGAGCTGGCACGCCTCGTAGCCCTGCTCGCGGGCGCGCTCGAAGGCGATGCGGAGCAGGCGTTCTCCGAGCCCTCGGCCACGGAGGCCGGGCGCGACCGACAGGAACTGCACGTAATAGACCCCTTCGGGAATCGGCGGAGTGAGGTGCGCCAGGTTCGTCATCCTCTCGCCCATGCCCTCCAGGACTTCGTGGCTCAGGCAAGGGCCGCCGCGCAGACCCGTGGCAGGCAACAATCTCTGCACCCAAGGTCACGTGCCAGGCACAGCTAAGCTTCTGCCTCATCCCGTCTTCGAATACAGCGCGTTCACCGTCACCCGCTGCCCCGAGCCGGTCTCGACCCGCACCGCGCGGCTCGGCACGGCGGCCTCGAGCCCGAAACGCCCCATCTCGGCGTCGAGCGTCTCCTGGTCGACCAGGAAGGAGCGCCCCGAGGGCAACCCGTCGTACGTGTGCGGCTGCCCCGCCACCGGCTGGATTCCGCCGCCGGTCAGATCCGTCTCGGGAGTGAAGGTCGCCACCAGCAGCCGCCCACCGACCTTCAGCACCCGAGCCGTCTCGGCGAGCGCCGCATCCCACTCGGCGCGGCTGGCGGCGCAGTGATAGACCCCCAGGGCGACGACGAGATCGAACCGGGCGCTATCAAATCCACTCAGATCGTCCATGCGGCCGAGCCGCACCCGGCGCGCCGCCTGCCGCTCCCCCAGGATCGGCACCAGCCGCTCCCGGGTGTGGGCGACCATCGCCCGCGAGGCGTCGACGGCCTGGAGATCGAACCCGCGCCGCGCCAGCAGCTCGCTGTTGCGACCGCCCGCGCAGCCCAGATCGAGCACCCGCACGGCGGCCGGGTCTTCGGTTCTCTCGATCAGCTCGAGCAGGCGCAGGTCCGGCTCGCGGGCGGCGAACTTGGCGACGGATTGAGGATCTTCCCAGATGAGCTCGGTCACCGGGTGAGCATGGCGAGAGAAGTCGGCGGCGTCAAGCACTGCTCGGCGAGCTTCGATGAGCTCCGCGATTGACGCGGAGAAGGGCGGGGCACTAAACTTAGTCCGGTCAACTTAGTTTACTGAGGCCCACATGGTCACCGTCAACATCCACCAAGCCAAGACCCAGCTCTCGAAGCTGGTCGATCAAGCCGTCAACGGCGAAGCGTTCGTGATCGCCAAGGCCGGCAAGCCACTCGTGAAAGTCACGGCGCTGAGTGCCCCCCGAGAACCTCGACGTCTGGGCTTCCTGGCGGGCGAGATCGCCGTTCCTGACGATTTCGACACCATGGGCGAAGCCGAGATCGCGGCCCTGTTCGAGAGCCGTGCGTGAAGCTCCTGCTGGACACCCAGCTCCTGCTCTGGGCGGCCGGCCAACCCGAGCGGCTCTCCGAGGCGGCCCGCGAGCTTCTGAACGATTCGGACAATGAGCTTCTCTTCAGCGCCGCCAGCCTGTGGGAGATCGCCATCAAAGCCACACTGGGGCGGGACGATTTCCGTGTCGAGCCCCGCTTGTTGCGCCGGGGCCTGCTCGACAACGGCTACGTCGAGCTTCCCGTCACCAGCCAGCATGCGGTCAACATCGACGGCTTGCCCCCTCTGCACAAAGATCCCTTCGACCGCTTGCTGCTGGCCCAGGCTCTCGGCGAAGGCATCACTCTCCTCACCGCTGACGCACAACTGGCTCGATACCCCGAGCCCGTGCGCAAGGTGTAGGCCTGGTTGAGGTGCCGAGCCTTCCGAGGTGCCGACCGAATAGGCAGAAATCGGCGCGGCGGCGCCTGAGTAGAAGCTATTGTGGCGCCGGCCACCCACCGAGCTGGCCGCTTTCGAAACCGTCGGCGAAAATCGCGTCCAGGGCGGGGTCGGAGGCGTAGAACACCCCGATGACCCGGGTCTGGCCGGCGGGCAGGCCGGGAAATTCCCCGCCCGGATCGCCGTCGACATCCATCATGTTGCAGGTCATGACGTAGCGACCCAGGTCCGGCGCGTAGACGATGTCCGGATCCTGGATCCGGTGGTTGTCCCAGTCGTCGGTCTCATCTGAACGAGGCTCGATCACCGGGCCCAGGTACTCGAACGGCGAGTCGAGGTCGTTCGATCTCCAGGCGACGACGCGGTAGGGGGTGTCCGCGGTTTCGAGGTCGCAGAAGATGTAGTACTCGCCGTCGATCCGCTCGATCGTCGGATCGCCCACGCCGTGGGTGTGGCCGCCGTCCGGATTGGGGTCGGCGGCCTTCGTGTCGACCAGCTGCCAGTCACCGAGGCCGGTGGGCGAGGTGAAGTGGGACAGGCTGGTGCCGTCAAAGCCGAAGGGGGTGTCGCCGTACTCGCCGAAGATGTGGAAGACCCCGTCTTCGTGGTAGACGCCGACGTCGTCACAGTCATCTGCGGGAAACGTCCCCGCGTCGACCCACTTGCCGCTTGCCTCCTCGAGCGGCCCCGAATACGTGAAGACGTGCCCGTCTTCGAAGACGTAGTAGGTGTCGCCCACCTTGATGCCGTCGTCGTACTCGTAGTGGCCCCCGATCTGGTAGTCGGCGCTCACCTGCTCCCAATCGGAGCTGCTCCACGAGAACGACCTGGCCCGCCAGAGATGAGCCCCGGACTGCCAGTGGCCGACGATCAGATGGTAGGGGTACTCGAGCTCCGGCTCGTAGAACAGGATCGAGTCGTGGTTGTTGCCCTGCTCGGTGGTGAAGACGGGATTGTCGACCGGGCGGTGCCAGGCGGTCGGATCGAGGATCGCTGTCGTTCCTTCGGACGGTTCCGCCGTTTCTCCAGGTCCTTCCAGAGCGAGCACGGCCATGACCAGGGCCAACGTGAGGCCACGGGCGCGGCTCGCGCGCGAGCCGGCAGGCTCGGAGATCGCTGTTGCGGCCCTCGACATGGACATACGAGTATAGACCCGGCCAGACGCCTATTCTGTTGGCAGTGATTGCACCCTCCGCGGCCGGCGCGTAACCTCAGGCCATGGGCGTCGTCGGCCACAGGCCCCGATTGCGTGGACTCGCACGGCGTGGACTCGCACGGCGTGGGCTCACGGGGTGGATCGCCACGGTCTGCCTCGCACTGACGACGGCGCCGGTCGCCGCCGCGCCGCAGACGACGTGGTCGGAGAACGAAGGGCTCCTCGATCTCACGGAGAGTTCCTGGATGTTCCGCGGCGGCGACGATCCGGCCTGGGCGGCACCCGAGCTGGCGAGCGAAGGCTGGCGGGAAGAGTCTCTCCTCACGGGGTTCGGCCGCCTCGACGAACGGGCGGAGATCGCCTGGTACCGGCTCGAGTTGAAAGTTCAAAGCGGCACGCCTTCGGCTCACCAGCTGGGCGTGACGATCGGCAAGGTCGACAGCGCGTACGAGCTCTACGCCGGGGGGGCGTTGCTCGGCGGGGTCGGAGCCATGCCGCCGAACCCGCGTATGGACTATGACCGCCACCGGACCTACGCCATCCCGGCAGACGCCATTGACGCCGGCAGCCTGGTACTCGCTCTCAGGGTGTGGAAGTCGCCCCAGACAGGCGGCACCGTGGGCGGGGCCCACGAAGGCCCGTTCCTGCTCGGGCCCTATGCGGAGCTGACCCGGCGCGAGCTGCTGTCGGAGCTCCTTTGGCTGTTTCTGGCGGCGGTCTTCCTGATCGTCGGCATCGTCCATCTCGAGCTCTACAGGCGCCGGCCGCAGCTCAGCGGCTACCTGTGGCTGGGCCTGACCGTGCTGATCTTCGCCGCCTACACGTTCGTCAGGACGCAATGGAAGTACGCCCTCGCCGACGCTTTCATCGCCTTCAAAGAGGCGGAGCACGTGTTGCTCTACCTGCTGCTGGCGACGCTCATCCAGTTCCTGTGGCCGCTCCTGGGCCTCAGGATCTCGCCGGCGTTGCGCGTCTGCCAGGCGTTCGGCCTCATCGGGGCGCTGGTGAATATGTTACCGGGCCTGGCCCTCAACCTGCGCCTGCTGCCCATTCTGCAGCTGGTCGTCCTGGGCGTGATCGCCGCAGGCACCTGGGCGGCCTTCCACCTGGCCTGGCGCCAGCATCCGGAGGCCCGGGTGGTGGCGGTCGGCGCGATCATCAACGGCGCGGCGGTGTTCAACGACGTCATCGTCGATCGCGGCTTCATCGTCGGTCCGCGCCTCTTGCCCTTCGGCTTCGCGGCGCTCGTCACCGCGCTTACCGTTTCGCTCGCCAACCGTTTCGAGCGCGTGCACGTGGCGCTGGAGGAGCTCGACCGGCTCTATTCGATGGCGCTCGACATTCTGTGTGTGGTCGGCACGGATGGCTACTTCAAGCGGGTCAACCCGGCGTTCACCCGCACCCTGGGCTACAGCGAGGAGGAGATTCTCGCCCGGCCGCTGTTCGACTTCGTGCACCCCGAGGACCGGCAGGCGACCAAGGAGCGTGTGGAGAGGCTGGCCCTCGGCGAGGCGATCGTGGACGTCGAGAATCGCTACCGCCGCAGCGACGGAAAATACCGCTGGCTGGCGTGGAGATCGATCCCGGTGCCGAGGAGCGGCCTGATCTACGCCATCGGCCGCGACGTCACCGAGAAGAAACAGGCGCAAGAGGCGCTCGAGGAGGCGGACCGCGCCCGCGCCGAGTTCCTGCGCAACATGAGCCACGAGATCCGTACGCCGATGAACGCCATCATCGGCCTGTCGAATCTGCTGCTCAAGGGCGAGCTCGCCACCGAGGAGCGCGGCTGGGCGGAGCGCGTCCAGACCTCGGCCGACGGCTTGCTGCGGGTGATCGACGACATTCTCGATTTCTCCAAGATCGAAGCCGGCAAACTGTCGATCGAGGAGGTGGACTTCTCGCTGCGTGAGGCGCTCGGCGGCGTCACCTCGCTGCTCCGGCCGCGGGCCGAGAGCCAGGGTGTCGAGCTCGAGCTCGAGGTTGAAAGCGCCGTCCCGGACGCCCTGCGCGGCGACCCCACCCGACTGCGGCAGGTGCTGGTCAATCTCGTGGGCAACGCGATCAAGTTCACCGAGGAGGGCAGCGTCACCGTGGCGGTGGCGCCGGCCGACTCGGCGCCCGAGGAGGCGGCCGAGATCCGCTTTGCCGTCAGCGATACCGGCATCGGCATCTCAGAGGAAGCGCTGGCGCGCCTCTTCGACCCCTTCACCCAGGCAGACAGCTCGACGTCCCGGAGGTTCGGCGGTACCGGCCTCGGGCTGGCGATCAGCCAGCGGATCGTCGAGCTGCAGGGCGGAGAGATCGAGGTCGAGAGCGCTCCAGGCGAAGGCTCGACGTTCCGCTTCGCCCTGACCTTTCCGGTGTCGTCGGGGCCGGTCGGGACTGTCGAACGCACCCTCACGGTATCCACCATGAGCCTCGCTCGACGCCGGCGCCACCTGGTGCTGGTGGCCGAGGACGACGAGGTCAATCAGCTGGTCGCCCTGCGGTCGCTGACGGATCTCGGCTTCCTCGCCGAGGCGGTGGCCAACGGCGCGGAGGTGCTAGAGGCGCTCGAGAGCCGGCGCTTCGACGCCGTGCTGATGGACTGCCAGATGCCCGAGCTCGACGGCTACGAGGCGACCCGCCGGATCCGGCGGGACGAGGGCGCCGAGAATCATCTGCCGGTGATCGCGATGACCGCTCACGCCATGAAGGGAGAACGGCAGCGTTGTCTGGACGCCGGCATGGACGACTACATCTCGAAGCCGTTCACCGAGGAGCGGCTGGCGACGGTACTGGACCACTGGCTTGGAGTCGTAGCACAGCCGCTTGGAGTCGTAGCACAGCCGCTTGGAGTCGAAACACCGTCGCTCGGAGTCGAAACACCGTCGCTCGGAGTCGAGAAGCGGGAGCCCGAGATTGTCATCGTCCACGGCCGGGCGCCGAGCCTGCGTCACAAGACGATCGAGATCTTCCTCCGGCAGACTCCGGAAAAGCTCGAGGCTCTGCGGCAAGCGGTCGCGGCCGGTGACGCCAAAACGGCCATGAAGACCGCTCATTCGTTGATCGGGAACGCCGGTTTCATGGGCGCCAGGAGGCTCTCGCAGCTCTGCCGGGATCTCGAAGACTTGACCAGCCGCGCGGACCTGGCCGAATGCGCGGGGCGGTTGGCGGAGATCGAGGACGAATTCCAGCGGGTAGCGGCGGAGCTACGGCAGATCTCCGTGGAACGCGCGGACGGGGATCAACCGTAGCGACCTTCGATGTAGTCCGCCGTCTCTTCGTGCCGAGGCGTGACGAACATCTCCTCGGTCGCGGTGTGCTCGATCACCTTGCCCAGGAGCATGAAGATGCACTCCTCGCTGGCGCGGCGGGCCTGGGCCATGTTGTGGGTGACGATCAGAATCGTGTACTCGCCGCGCAGCTCCCAGATCAGCTCCTCGACCGCCTCGGTGCCGGCGGGATCGAGCGCCGAGCAGGGCTCGTCCATGAGCAGCACGGCGGGTTTGACCGGCAGCAGGCGGGCGATGCACAGCTTCTGCTGCTCTTCGAGTGACAAGTCGCGGGCACCACGGTCGAGGCGGTCCTTGACCGTGCCCCAGAGCAGCACCTTGCACAGCGCCCGCTCCACGATCTCGTCGCGCTCCGACCTGGACAGCTTGGCGTGACCGGGGTCGTGCAGCTTGTGGCCGAACAGGACATTCTCGCGAATCGACAGCGGCAACGGGTTGGGGCGCTGGAATACCATGCCCACCTGTTTGCGCACCTGCACCAGCTCGACACCATCGCCGAAGATGTCGTGGCCGAGCACCTCGATCGAGCCCGTGGTGCGGACGTAGCCCAGGCGCTCGATGATCCGGTTGACGCTGCGCAGGAAAGTGGTCTTGCCGCAGCCCGAGGGGCCGATCATCGAGGTGATCATGCCCTGCTTGATCTCCAGATCGACGTCGAACAGCGCCTGGAAAGTGCCGTACCAGAGGTTCAGCTTCCTGGTGTCGATGGCCGCGCCAGAGGCGCGCTCAGCAACACCGGTCACGCCAGAGGCGCGCTCAGTAACATCGTCGCTACCCAAAGCGTCCCTCCACGTAATCGCGGGTCCGTTGGTCTTGCACCGTGCCGGTGAACAGCTCTTCGGTCTCGGCCACTTCGACCATCTCGCCGGTGAGGAAGAAGGCGGTGCGGTCGGCGAGCCGGCGAGCCTGCTGCACCAGGTTGGTGACCAGCACGATGGTGATCTCGTCCTTGAGCTCCTTGAGCACGTCCTCGATCCGCATCGTGGTCACCGGATCGACGGCGATCGAGAACTCGTCGAGCAGCAATAGCTCCGGGTCCTGTGATAGCGCCCGGGCGATGGTCAGGCGCTGCTGCTGGCCGCCGGAGAGCAGGCTTCCGAGGGACTTCAAGCGGTCTTTGACCTCGTCCCACAGCGCCGCCCTGGTAAGGCAGCGCTCGACGATCGCGTCGAGCGCTGCCTTCTTCTTGATGCCGGAGAGCCGGGGCGAGAGCGCGACGTTGTCGTAGATCGACAGCGGCAGGCCGACCGGCAGCGGAAAGACGACGCCGATCTTGCTGCGCAGCGCGTAGACGTTGCGCCACTTGCGCACCTCGTGGCCGTCAAAGACCACCTCGCCGGTAACCCGCATCGAGGGCGTGAAGTCGTCCATGCGGTTGAGCGCCCTCAGGAACGAGGTCTTGCCGCTGTTGGCGGGGCCGATGATGCCGAAGATCTCGTGCTCGCGGATCTCGAAGTTGATGCCCGAGATCGCCTTCTTGGCGCCGTAGTGGATCGCCAGGTCCTTGACCGCGACTTTGATGCGCTGGTCGGTCGTCGCCGTCGCCTCCGTCGCTCCGGAGGGGCGCCCAGCGCCAGAGGGGCGCTCAGCTACCATTTTTTCTTTCCCCGCAGGTACATGCGAAAGGCGATCGAGATCGCGTTCATCGACAGCACCATGGCGATCAGCACCAGTGCGACGCCGTAGGGCAGGGCCTCCGGCACGTCGGGCACCTGGGTCGAGATCACGAACAGGTGGAGCGACATCGCCATCGTCTGGTCGAAGACGCTCTGCGGCAGGAAGGGCAGGAAGAAGGCGGCGCCGGTGAACATGATCGGCGCGGTCTCGCCGGTGGTGCGCGAGACCTCGAGGATGACACCGGTGAGAATGCCGCTGATCGAGTTCGGCAGCACCACCTTGCGGATGGTCTGCCAGCGGGTCGCCCCCATGTTCCAGCATGCCTCGCGGAAGGCCATCGGCACCGCCTGCAACGACTCGCGGGTGGCGACGATCACCACCGGCAGGGTCATCACCGCCAGGGTCAGGCTGGCGGCCAGGATGCTGGTGCCGAACTTGAAGAACAGCAC
>JAAELT010000643.1 GCA_024226315.1 bacterium
CCCTCTTTGCCAGGCGCCTCGCGAACTCGATCAGCCCTGGCTTTCGCGCGGGCCAGATCTTCCCAGCGGCAGACTCGTAGATGCGCGCCAACGTCAGCACCTGGTAGACCAGCTCGACCGGATCGCCGTCCGGCTCGATCCCACCCACCTCTCGAAAGATCAGCGCGACGTTGAGCACCATCCCCAGGTGCGGCGAGACCTCGATCAGGCAGGCGTCGCACAGCGGGCGATCCTCTTGAGCGCTCCAACCGATCACGCCGCTGCCGGTTTCAGCTCCGCAAGTGGCACACGGTCCGGCGTCGCGCTGGACGAAGATAATCGAGTAGGCGGTCATGGGTTCTCAGAATGTTGGCGAGCGGCTACCGGCCTCGGCTCGGTTTCCCAGCCGTCTTCGATTCGCCGCCCGCGGTGTGCTGCTTCTCCGGCGCCACCTCGCCGATGAATGCCTCGATCCAGGCCCGAGATCGAGCCAGCTCGTAGGCCTGCTCGACTCTCTGAAGGATCCTCTCGAGACGGTGCTGGCGAGCGAGCTTCGAGACACGGTTCAGCCGGGCGTGGCAGACGTGCCGCAGCGCCGCGAGATTCGGAGAGTCGAGGATCTTCGCCGGATCCCGCCACCTCCCCCGTTGTCTCTCCAGCCGGTCGAGGTCCTTGCAGGCCCGGAAGACCGCCTGGCCGACCTGATCATGAGGCACGTCGAAGACGGCGGCAAGTTCGTAGAGAGCGGACCGCGCCGGGCTCTTCATGACTACGTCGAGCTGGAAGCTGAGACGCTGCGGGAGCCCCGAGGCGGTCAGCTCCAAGAGTTCGGTCACCGCGCGA
>JAAELT010000644.1 GCA_024226315.1 bacterium
CCAGCCGCTCCTGGAGCTTCTCGCGGTCGTAGTCCGACGAGGTCTCCTCGATCTGGTTGCGGATCTGCTTCACCCGGCCGGCGATCGCCTCGCGGCGCTCAGCGTCGTCGGTGTCGGTGACGACGGTGGTTTCGTCCTTGGTGATGACGATCTTCTTGGCCTCACCGAGGTCTTCCCAGCGCACGTTCTCGAGCTTGATGCCGAGATCCTCGGTGACCACCTTGCCGCCGGTGAGCACCGCGAGGTCCTCGAGCATGGCCTTGCGGCGGTCGCCGAAGCCCGGGGCCTTGACGGCGGCCACGTTGAGGGTGCCGCGCAGCTTGTTGACCACCAGGGTGGCCAGCGCCTCGCCCTCGATGTCCTCGGCGATCAACAGCAGCGGACGACCCTGCTTGGCCACCTGCTCGAGGATCGGCAGCAGGTCCTTCATGGCGCTGATCTTCTTCTCGTGAAGGAGGATCGCGGCGTTCTCGAGCACCGTCTCCATGCGCTCGGGATCGGTGACGAAGTAGGGGGAAAGGTAGCCGCGGTCGAACTGCATGCCCTCGACCACCTCGAGGGTGGTCTCCAGGCCCTTGGCCTCCTCGACGGTGATCACGCCGTCCTTGCCGACCTTCGCCATCGCCTCGGCGATGGTGCCGCCGATCTCCGGGTCGCTGTTGGCCGAGCTGGTGCCCGCGTGGCCGATCTCGGAGCCCTCGACCGGCTTCGACATGCC
>JAAELT010000645.1 GCA_024226315.1 bacterium
ACCCAGGGTTGCGCGGCGCTTCGCGCCAGCTGACCCTGGGCTGTTGGATGGAACCCTCTCAGGGTTCGCGAGCGAAGCTCGCTAGGTTCGGACCCACTCACACAACTGTTCTACACCAGCGGCAGTAGGTGGCTGACCTGCTTGCACGGATTCCGTGAAAGCGGTATAGTGGTGCAGAGGTGACCCAGGGGTGATTGTCTCTTTTGGTGACAAGGCGACGGCAGATCTCTTCCACAACAGGAGAACCCGTAGGGTCCGACGGTATACACCTGAGATACTCCGGTCAGCGCTGCAGCAGTTGGACATGATCAACTCCTCGCGGGATGTGAGGGACCTCCGATCGCCGCCTGGGAATCGCCTCGAGCGCCTCAAAGGAGATCTCAAGGGCTACTACAGCGTCCGCATCAACAATCAGTGGCGGCTCATCTTTCGATGGGAGGCCGCAGATGCTCATGAAGTCCGAATCGTCGACTATCATCGTGGCTGAAAGGCAGGAATCATGCTACCCGAAAACCGGATTCCCACTCATCCTGGAGAGATCCTTCAGGAGCAGTTCCTCGAACCTCTGGGGCTTACACAGGTTGCCCTCGCAGAGCATCTGGGGGTCCCGGTACAGCGGATCAATGAGATCGTTCGCGGCAAGCGCGGCGTAACTCCACAGACCGCCTGGCTGCTATCTCAAGCGTTTGACACCACTCCAGAGTTCTGGATCAGCCTTCAGGCCAACCACGATCTGGCGGTGAATCGACCCAGAGAAGCGATTCCTCGCTTGCAGAAAGCCGGTTGAGGTGCAGCGAAGCGAGGTTGGTGGAGAACGTCCCATGCCAGGGCCCCTCCTGATGGCTCGACACGCGAATCGACCCGTTTCAGGGACCCTCCTGATAGCTCGACAGCCGAGTCGTCCCGTTTCAGGGACCCTCCTGATGGCTCGGCCCCCGAATCGGCCCGTTTCAGGGACCCGCCTGATGGCTCGACAACCGAATCAGCCCGATTCAAGGACCCTGCGACAGGTTCGACACGCGAACCAGCCCGTTTCAGGTAGGAGAGCGGCCGCAGCTTGGCCGGCGGACCGCGTCGTTGACGGTTGAGCCCGGCGCGATGACCGCGAGGCCCGGTTCCGGCGCGATCAGACGGCGTCGGCGCTGCGCCGGAAGCTGGTCGAGATCTGGGTGGAACTTTGACTGCGACTGGTGGTCGTGCCCCTGGTCTACTTCATGGTCGAGCGCCGGCACCACCCCCGGCCGTTGCCGGAGGAGTGGGAAGAGGTCGAGCCGGAGGAGCCTGCACGGTGAGACGGATTGGCGTTGTTCTCATCGGGCGGCTCGGATACCGTTTGCTCCATGTCCAAGCTTCCTCACCTGGAACGCTGGCCTGAGGTCGACGGACAGCTGAACGAGCTCTTCGGGCTGTCGGCCGAGGAGCAGGCGACGCGGCTCGAGGCCCTGGCGGAAAGCGATCCGGAGCTCCACCGTGCGGTCGTCGAGCTGGTCGCGGCGGGAGGTGACGCGGGCGGTTTTCTCGAAGAGGGCGTGGCGGCGCTGGCCGTCGAGCAGCTGGAGGCAGCGGTCAGCGAGGCGCACCAGCGAGAGGCGCCGCCGTCCGGCCCGGACCATGATGGAGAGGGCGAAGAGGTGCATCTCGGTCCCTATCGGCTCCTGGAACGTCTGGGCGCCGGGGGCATGGGTGACGTGTGGTTGGCGGTGCGTGACGACGGAGTGCTCCGGCAGAAGGTGGCCATCAAGCTTCTGCGGCCTCTGGCCGGGCTCGAAGGCAGGCAGCGCTTTCGCTCGGAGCGGCAGATTCTCGGCGCCCTGCGCCACGACGGCATCGCCAAGATCCTCGACGCGGACGCCAGTCCCGGCTCGCCTCCGTATCTGGTCCTCGAGTACGTCGACGGCTGCGAGATCACGACATACTGCGCCTCCAGGACCCTGCCTCTGAAGCCGCGTCTGCAGCTCTTTCTCGCCGTCTGTGACGCCGTCAGCTACGCCCACCGACGTCTCATCATCCATCGCGACCTCAAGCCTTCGAACATCCTGGTGACCCACGACGGCCGCGTGAAGCTGGTCGATTTCGGCATCGCCAAGCTGCTCGATCCGGCGGCCCTGGCGCTCTCCGAGGCGCCGTTGACGCGAACCGGTCTCCTTCTCATGACGCCGGAGTACGCGGCTCCGGAGCAGATCCGCGGCGAGACCGTCACCGTGGCCACGGACGTCTACGGTCTCGGTGTCCTCCTGTACGAGCTCCTGGCCGGTGACCGGCCGTTCCGCCTCGAAGGCAAGCCCGCCAGCGAGATCGAACGCGTTGTCTGTCAGACCGAGCCCGTGCGGCCGTCCACCCGGAGCGGCTCGTCGGCCGCGGCGCGGACGGTCGCCGGCATCGGCAGCAGAGAGCTGCGCGGCGATCTCGACACCATCGTCCTGCGGGCGATGCGCAAGGAGCCCGATTCGCGCTACGCGACGGTGCGGGATCTGGCCGACGACGTCAGGCGATTCCAGAGCGGCCGGCCGGTCACCGCGCGGCCGGCGACTCTCAGGTACCGCGCCGGGAAGTTCCTGCGCCGGCATCGACTGGGCGTTGCCGCGACGGCGTTGATCGCCCTCGCGGTGCTCGCGGGAGTCGCCGCGACAGCCTGGCAGGCGCAAACCGCGCGGCGGCAGGCCGCGCGGGCACGAGCGGTCAGCGAGTTCCTGTTCGACCTCTTCGACGGCGCCGATCCGGAGACCAACCCCGGGGAACCGTTGACCGCCCTCGACCTGCTCGATGCCGGCTCCGACAAGGTCGCGGACCTCGATGCCGGGCCGCAGGCGCGGGCCGATCTGATGCGGATCCTGGGTACGCTCTACGCGAAGCTGGGCGAGGCGGAGAAGGGCGAGTCTTTCCTTCGCGGCTCGGTCGCTGAGGCCACTTCCGGGCTGGGGCGCCAGAGCCGGGCGTCGAGGGATTCGAGGGTGGCGCTGGCCGAGCACCTGGCGGTGGTCGGAGATCCGCAAGAGGCCGAAGCCATGCTCGCGGAGCTCCTGGAGGCGGGCGCGGGCGAGTACACCGCGGCCGCCCACGAGTCGATCGGAGTCGCTCTCAGGAAGCGGGGCCGCTACCAGGAGGCCGAGGGGCACCTGCGGCAGGCGATCGATCTGCGGGAAAGCGATCCGGCGGACCCCCGGGGGAGCGACGCGCCCCGGATGGAGCTGGGGAACCTCCTGATCGACCAGGAGCGCTGGGAGGAGGCCGAGGAGACGCTCCGGCAGGTCCTCGCGTCGCGCGAGAAGGCGCTCGGCCCGGACCACGTGGAGGCCGTCACGGTCCGCTGGAACCTCGCCGAGCTGATGCTGAAGACCGCCCGCTTCGCCGAGGCGGAGCAGTCGCACCGGGAGATCCTCGAGATCCGGCGGCGGATCTATCCGAACGGTCATCCCGACGTCGCCAGGTCGCTCGGGCAGATCGGCGCCGCGGTCCAGCGGCAGGGGCGGTTCGAGGAGGCGGGCGGGCTCTACGAGCAGGCGGTGGAGGCTTGGTACGAGCGCTTCGGCCGAGCCCATCCGAGCCTCGGTGAGATCCTCTCGAATCTGGCCGCGCTGCGTTACCGCCTCGGAGACCTCACCGGCGCCGTGGAGATGCAGGAGCGGGCGCTCGAGATCTACCGCGAGATCTGGGGCGAGCAGGACGACAACATGGTCGCCGCCGGCCTCAACAACCTGGGTGTGATGCAACGTGAGCTCGGCAACTACGAGACCGCCGGCCGGCGGCTGTCGGAGGCCATGGAGATGCGCCGCCGGCTGCACGGCGACGGCCACGCGACGGTCGGCATGTCGCTCGCCAACCTGGGCCGGCTGCGGATGCTCGAAGGCCGGCTGCGGGAATCCGAGGCCTTCGCGCTCGAGGGACTGGCGATCTGCGAGCGGCAGCTGCCGGCGGGGCATCCGGCGCTGCTGGCGGCGCAGATGGCTGCGGGGGGCGTCCTGGCCCAGAGCGGCGAGGCGCCTCGGGCGGTGGAGCTTCTCGCCACGGTCGCGGACGCCTACGAGCAGATGCTGCCACCCGGCGACGCCCGCCTGGGCGAGACGCACCTGTGGCTCGGAGTGGCCAAGAGGCGGCTGGGCGACGGCAGCGCCAAGACCCATCTCGAGCGCGCCTCGCGGAATCTCGAGGAGGTGCTCGGCGCGGACGCCGCGCTCGCCCGGCGGGCGCGAGCCGAGCTGACTACCCTCCGCTGACGCCTTCGGCCAGCTCGACCGTCAGCCAGGCCTTGGCCTTGAACCAGTCCCGCCGAACGGTCCGTGGCGCGACACCCAGGTTCGCGGCGATCTCGTCGTAGGACATGCCGCCGAAGAACTTCAGCTCGACCACCGAGACCAGGCGGCAGTCGTGCTCGGCCAGGCGCGTGAGCGCCTCGTCGAGTGCCAGGATCTGCCCGCTACGGCCCGCGCTCGCGACGAGATCCTCGGCGAGGGGAAGCGGCGCCTCGGCGCCGCCGCGTTTCTCCGCCGACCTGCGGCGGAAGTAGTCGACCAGGATCTGGCGCATCGCGCGGGCACAGAGCGCCAGGAAGTGCGTCCGGCTGTCGAGATCGATCCGGGTCTGATCGACCAGCCTGAGGTACGACTCGTGGACGAGGGCCCCGGTGTTGAGCGTGCCGCGTCGGTGGCGCCCGAGCTGCGCACGGGCGACGGTGCGCAGCTCCTGGTAGAGCGCTTCGTAGACGCGGTCGAGCGCGGCGCCGTCCCCTTCGCGAGCCCGCAACAGCTGGCCCGTCAGGTCTTCGCCAGACATCGCCCGAGTCTAACCGAACCCCGGACGGGTCATATCGGGAATCGATGGCCGCTTTCGGCGCCCGACTGCGTAATCAAGGTATGAGCCCTACCGCACGCACCCTGCTTCTCGTCCTCTCCGCCTGCCACGTCGGCCTTCAGCCGGCGGGGGCGCAGCTCAACGTCGCCAACCTCACCACGCTGACCAGTATCGAGGCGTTCGGCAGCATGAGTTCCAACGACTCACTCGGCCAAGCCATGGCGGTGGGGGACTTCGACATGAACGGCTGGGACGACCTGGTCCTCGGCGCCCCGGGGTGGCGCGTCGGCGGCGAGTTCCCCGGCGGTGGAGGGGTCGCGGTCTTCTATGGGGCCGCCGAGGGCCTTCAGAGTCCCGCCGGCCAGATCTGGAGCCAGAACAGTCCGGGAATCGACGACGTCGTCGAGTCCAGAGACGGCTTCGGCACCGCGCTGGCCACCGGCGACTTCGACCGGGACGGCTACGACGACCTCGCCATCTCGGCGCCGTTCGAGGACCTCGAGCTGTGCCTCCCGATCTGCGTGGTCACCGAGGACTACGGCGTCGTCCACGTGCTCTACGGCTCCTCCTCCGGCCTCACCAGCAGCGGCGCCCAGTTTCTGCGCCAGAGCGCCGGCGGCCTGCCCGGCGACTTCGAGGAGGACGACCGCCTCGGCTCGTCCCTGGCCGCCGGCGACTTCGACTTCGACGGCTACTTCGATCTCGCCATCGGCGTGCCGTTCGAGAGCCTGGAGACCGGGTCCACCATCGAGTGCGGAGCGATCAACGTCATCTACGGCTCGGATTCCGGCCTCGACACCGGGCGTACCCTCTTCTGGCACCAGGACACCACCGGCCTCGATGACGTCGCGAGCACCGGCGACCACTGGGGAGCGGTCCTCGCGGTGGGCAACTTCCGCGGTCTCGTCGATCCCGCCAAGCCAATCGACCTTGTGGTGGGATCCCCCGACGACGACCAAGGCTCCACGGCACCGTCCGACGAGGTCCGCAAGGGCTCGGTCCAGATCCTCCAGGGGGGGGCCCTCGGTCTGGTCACCACCAACGATATCTATCTCAGCCTCGACCAGCCGGCGATCCCCGGCGCCCCGGAGAGGGACGCGAACTTCGGCTACGCCTTGACGGTGGGAGACTTCGACGGCAGCGGCTTCGACGACCTCGCCATTTCCGCCCCCAACAAGGACGGCGGCGGCATCGAGGACTCGGGGCTCGTGTACGTGATCGAGAGCGCCGGCGCCGCCGGCCTGGTCCTGACGGGCATCCAGTTCTGGGGGCAGGACTTCGCGGGCGTCGCCGAGGCGGCGGAGGTCGACGACAGCTTCGGCCAGGCGCTGCTGGCCGCCGACCTGAACGCGGACGGCTACGACGAGCTCGTCGTCGGCGTGCCCCTCGAGGACGAGGGGCCAAGCTTGTTGGGCGTCGGTTCAGGGGTCGTGCACGTCCTGAACGGCAGCCCGACCGGGATCGTGGCCGACGGCGACGAGCTCTTCCACCAGGAGCAGCTCGGCGAGATCCGCGACGTCAACGAGCAGCTCGGCTACGCGCTGGCCGCCGGGAGCTTCGACCGCGGCGGTCCGACGCTGGCGATCGCGGCCCCCTTCGAGGAGATCCGCATTCCGCCCGTGACTCATCCCCAACCCGGCATTGTGCACCTCATCGGCCAGGCCCTCTTCACCGACGGCTTCGAGTCCGGCGACGTGACGCGGTGGAGCTCGGGCACGCCGTAAAGCCTGGGATCCGCACTGACCCTGGGTGACTCCGACGGCGACGGTTTCTTCGACCTGGCGTCCGGCCGATCCTGCTGACCGAGCCGTCCGCGCATCCGGCCTGGAGCGGAGCCTGTTCAAAGAACCAGGCCCGCCTTCGCCACCGCGTCGGCGGCAGGAATCTGTCCCTCCGATCCTGTCTCGGCCTGATAGACTCTGGAGGAACTGTGTGCGCACGCTGAGAACGCTGAAACCGGGCCAAAGGGGTTCGCGCGACCGCTGTCTGAAAGGCGATTAGAACACATTGAGCACCAGCGACACGATGAAGCACCCGAGACGCATGCTGAGCAGAGGCTTTACCTTCGCTGCCACCATCGGCGGCATCCTCGGCCTCGGCATCCTACGCACGCCCGGGGAAATTGCAGCGGTCGTTCCGGGACGGTTGATGTTTGTGTCACTCTGGGTGTTGGGCTGCTGCAGGCATGGCACTGACCGTCGTCGGCTTCACACTGGCGTTGGTATTCGCCGAATCGGCAGTGAGCGGGAGCGCGACTTCGGTCCCCCATGCGGATAACGGACTCGGCGCCTGGAGCCTCGTGGCAGCATCGATCATTTACACTTACGACGGCTGGATTTATGCCGCCTACTTCAGTGGTGAAATCGAAGGCGGCAGTGGGGGTGTTGCGCGCGCCTGTATCAAGGGCGTGGTCATCGTTATCCTGCTTTATGTATTCCTCATTTCGGCTTTGGCCTGGAAGGTTCCGTTGGCCAGCCTGGCGGGCAACGAATTGGCCTTGGCCGGCGCTCTGGAGATGGTCGTCTCGCCGCTCGCGTCAACCGTCGTACTTATTGTGGCAATAATCATGTTGCTTGCCCACCAAAACTTGTTGTACATGAGTACCCCCCCGAATTCTTCAGGCACTTGCGGTCGATGGCCTGGCCGTCAAGCGCGCGGGGGAAATCTCAGAGGGTGGTAATCCGATCTTTGCGGTTCTGCTGTCGTGGGGGTCTTCAATCGGCCTGATCTGGATCGGCGGATTCGAATTCCTGTTACACCTATCTGTGTTCTTTTACGTGTTCCTGTATCTATTGCTGATCGCGGGAGTCATCATCCTGCGTTCGCGCCAACCGGATGCCGACCGACCATACTTGGCCTGGGGTTACCCCTGGAGCACAGATGCATGTCTTCTCGGTTGGATAGTCCTCACCCTGTTCCAGGCAATTGCCGAAATCGACACCGCCATATACGCTGCGATTCTGGTGGCGATATCTATTCCAGTGTACCGGGTCCTTGTGCGCCGCGGATCGAACTGACTCAGTACTTGCGCCGCGGTCGCCCGGTTGGTGCTCGAAGGCGGGTATTCGCAGGCGGGGATCAGTCCTCCCGAGTTCGTGGGTCGTGCCGACGGGTGCCGGGAGCGCGTCGAGAAATACCTGGAGGATCGGGGCGTCCGCATGACTCGATCGGCGGCGCCGGTGCCGACCGATTCACGAGCAGATCCGCCAATCTCGCCGCGCGGTTTCTTCTCCGCGCTGTAAGTGCGCTATGCTAGTCGGTTCCCATGAAGCCGAAGACGCTCATCCTCGCCGACCAGAACGGCACACCGGAGGCCTTGATCGAAGATCACGATGGCGAGCTGTGCTCGGGCCTGGGCACCTACCGGGTCATGTCCAGCATGCCCGAGATCCTGGTGCTGCGGCGGAGCGGGGAAGAAAACGGCGACCGGTCGCCGGGCCGCGTGCTGATGGCCGGGGAGATCCTCTCGGAATCGACGGTCCTCGACGTCGTCAACGTCATCATCTCCTCGCGATGGGCGGGCACGCTGCACGTACACGGCCCCGACGCCCACCGCTCCTTCGGCTTCGACAAGGGAGCGCTGCGCCACGCCACTACCGATCACCCCGAGGACCGGCTGGACAAGATCCTGTTCCGGGTCGGGGTTCTGACGCCGTCGCAGGCCGAGTCGGTGATGCGCGAGATCAAGCCGGACCAGCGATTCGGCGAGGTGCTGGTCGAGCGCGGACTGATCGACCGCAAGAAGCTCTTCGATTACCTCCAGAAGCAGATGGAGGAGGTCTTCTTCTCCGCCGTCTTCGAACGCGAGGGCGGCTATCTGTTCTGCGTCGCTGGTCCGAGATCGCCGGCGCCGTCACTGATCGCCAACATCCCCGCTCAACAGCTGCTGTTCCAGGCGGCCGAGCGACTCGATCAGCTCAAGGACTTCCAGCGGCTGATCCCCGACGATCGCGCACGGCCCGACGTCGAGCCCGAGGTCGATCTCGCCAGGCTGCGGCCGAGATCACGGCTGGTGCTCGGCTACTGCGACGGCAGCCGGAGCGTGCGAGAGGTGGCGAGCGAGACCTGGCTGGGTCGGTTCCACACCCTGAGGATCCTGCACAGCTTCCTGCTCAAGGGCCAGGTGCGGCTGCTGGAGCCCGCCCGCACCACCCGTGAGGTGGCCGACAGCCTGGCGGCACCGTTCGAGCAGGCCCTGCACGAGATCTTCGACGCCGCTTCCCGCAACGGCTCGACCGGCCGCCTGCACCGCGAGCTGCGGGAGAAGATGGACGAAAACGAGCACCGGGCCGAGCTGCGCGGCATCGTCGGCCAGGACGGCGACGTCGATGCCGAGTCGATCTCGAGCTGGCTCAGGGATCTGGAGGTCCGCGACCGGGTGGAGGTCGTCGGTCACGCCCTGCACGAGCTCGCCTCCTTCGCCCTCTTCAACGCCTCGCTCAGCCTGCCGCGGTCGGAGGAGCGCGAGCTGACCCGGAAGGTCAACGCGCACTTGCAGGCCATCGGCAACCAATAGCGATTCCTAGCAGCCGCGGTCGTCCGGACGACGTCAGCGGGTGGCCTGATGGCCGCTGCTAGTTGCGCTCGAAATCGATTCGCCGCACCCGGTCCCAGGCCACGTAGACCGGCTCCCCTCCGCCCAGCACCAGCACGCCGTCGTTGTCCTCGGCGACGTCGGAGGAGTCCTCGAGCTCGAGCTCCTCACCGCTCACCAGCACCACCCGGCTCCCGTTCGGGCCGTCGGGGATGACCGCGGAGACCAGCGCGAACGGGATGTGGTACTCGATATCGTCGCGGTCGCCACCCAGGATCTCCCAGGTCTCGCTTTCGTCGAGGTTGTAGACGATGCGTCCCTCGTGGACCTTGCCGTCCTCGCCCGTGACCTTGCCGGCGAGTGCCTTGGCGGGGGCGAAGTCCTCGTAGGCGGGACCGCTATCGTCGGGCTCCTCGAGCGTCAAGCGCTCGAAGGCGTCCCACTTCACCAGCACCCGGCCGAAGCGGGGGTCCTCGACGAAGATGCCGCGGTTGCCGCTGTCGACGTCGTTGGTGTCGTCGAGGATGAGCTCGCGGCCGCTCACGAGCACCACCCGCGAGCTGTCGCGCGAATGGCGCTCGATGATGCGGATCCGGCCCATCTCGATCTCCATGTCGCCGTCGCTGCTCTCGCCGTCGAGCTTGTCGGTGGAAAGGCACTCGTCCTTGTCCCACTGGATGAAGCCGGTGAACTCGCCGACCCGGGTCTCGACGGTGCCGAACAGCCGATGCTCGGCGACCTCGAGATCGGCCGGCGTCGGCAACAGCTCGATCTTCTCGATGCGGTCCCAGCGCACGTCGATCTGGCCGATCTCACGATCCCACACCCGGATCTTGCCGCCCACGTCGTTCGAGCCGCCGTCGATCTCCACCTCCGAGCCGTTCTTCATGTGCAGGATCGCCTCGTCGTCGCCGCGTACCTCGATCTCGCGGATGTCGCCATAGCGGGCGATCAGGCCGCGCCCGTCCGAGGCGTCGTCCCAGCGCATGCCGATGGTGATGCCGAAGATCTTGATCGGCTCACGCCGGCCCTTGTCGCGCCGCGGCGCCATCTCGGCATGGGGGCGCTCCTCCTTCACGGAGTCGAAGTGGTCGCCCCAGAAGGACTCCTCGTCGCCCCAGCGCAGGCGCCCCTCGTAGGTCGCGGTGCCGGTGGTGATCTTGCCGTAGATGAACCCCTGGGGGTCCGCCGCCTGCGCCGGCGCGGGCGCCAGGGCCAGCACCGCAAGGGCGGCCAGTGTCCCCACGGCCGGTATCGATACTGCTATGAATCGTCTCATCGTCAAATCCTCCTTACGGGCGCCAGCCGGGCCATGCGGGTGATCCGTGCTGGATCTCGTCGATACCGGCCGATGGCCTGTCAGCGCGTCGAGCTCCTATATTGGAGGATACGACGGAACGGTTCGGGAGGTTGCGACCGACCCGGCTCCTGGTCCTGGAGTCCAGCCTCGGTATTTCCACTGCCTGAGCCCCGCGACTCGCAGACCGGCCATGTCTGACGCAGAGGCGTTGACCCGTGACCCGTTGCAGGTTACACTGCCACGATGATTGCCGGTTTCAGACACCGCGCTTTGAGGCGGTTCTTCGAAACCGGCGACACACGGGGGCTGAATCCGAACAACGTGCCAAAAATCCGCCGGATTCTTGCGCGGCTGCACGCCGCGACCAGCGTTCGGGATCTCGACGCCCCCGGGCTCCGGCTCCACCCTCTCAAGGGAGGCCGCAAAGGGCAGTGGGCCGTCGATGTCGACCGCAACTGGCGAATCACCTTCAGCTTCGATGGCGGGAACTGCGACGAAGTGAACTACGAAGATTACCACTAGCGAGGTCAAGGCCATGATGCACGACCCTCCTCACCCTGGCGAGATCCTGCGCGCTGACTACCTGGAGCCGCTGAAGCTGAGCGTGACCACAGCCGCCAAAGCCCTCGGTGTGACGCGCAAGACGCTGTCGGCCGTGTTGAACGAACGGGCTGGGATCAGCCCCTCTATGGCCTATCGACTGTCCAAGGCCTTCGACACGACGCCGGAGCTCTGGGTCAACCTGCAGGCGCAGTTCGACCTTTGGCGGGCACGGGCGACAGACCTCGGCGGTGTGGAGCGTCTCGTCTCTGCTCGGGCGTGAGCGTTGCGGCCACCCGGCGTGACCGCCCGACGCGACCAGGCGGTGGACCTGAGAACGCGCCGTAGCCGTGACGACCGCCTAGATTCGGGCCGGCAGGCAACACAGAATGCCGCGATGATCTGGCTAGCTCGCCAGGATCTCGTACGGCAGGCCTTCCGGCCTGTAACCGGCCGCTGCCGCGCCGCGGATGCGCGCTTCGGTAGGGAAGACGCCGGCGGGTCTGGCCTCGCCGAAGCCGAGCATCCTGCCTCGCTTCATCGCCAGCAGCAGGCCGTGCTCGTCGCCGAACGCGGCTCCCGCGTCCGCGTAGATGATCGCGGCGTGTCATGGATTCTCGGACGATTTCCATGCGCGACCAACGCGGCAAGGGGGTGTCCGCGTAACGCGAGGGCCGGCCTGCTGCGGTGTGACGAAAGTCGTTGCGAGCACGAGAGCTGCCCCATCTTTGGGGATTCGGCGCTGTCGTTGATTCGTGGCGCCATGAGTCCGTGGTACAACCGCGAGCTTACCACGAGCGGAATTCTCGGCACCGGCACCTCGCCGCGGCAATGCCGTGGGCACAAGCGGAGCCGCTGTCCTTCGAGAGCCGCACCCAGCTCTTGCTCCAACTTCGCGGCGGATACGGCCTGGGCCGGTGTTCATCCTGGGGATCTTCCGGTGCCGCTTGCGATCGGCACAGCGGCGGCAACGGTCTGCATCGACGGATTACCACGTCATTTCGGAAAATGCAGGCGCGTGCGACGTCCGGACCAGGGTGGTGAGCCTGACGCGCAAGCGGACTGGACATCACAATGAGAGCGGTGATGTCGGCATGCAGGTGGACCCGACGTCTTTGTGACAACGGTGAGGATGGCACGCAGGCACGGTGGGCGTCCAGATAAGGACGGTGAGCTTGGCATGCAATGAAGTTGGATGTCCGGATCGTGGTGGTGAACTTTCTTGTCAAGTGCCGAAGAGCCGGTTCTTCTCCAACCATTTCATGACCGTCTTCGAAACCGCGACCCGGGCCGGCTCCCTGGCCGGCCGCCGGGCCGGCTCGACCTGCTCGCCGGCCGCCGGGTCGGCCGCCGCGGCGCGGGCCCGGCGCCTGTCCCGCGCCAGTTTGTTCAGGCGCCGGCGCTGGTAGTAGGGCTTCAGGTTCTGGATCAACTTGAGATCGAAGCGGGCCATGCGGAAATACGACGTCACCAGGCGCAGCAGGTCGGCATACGTCTCGTCGAAGCTCTTCATCGCCCTGCTCTTGTCGAGGACGAGCCCCGGCACCACCTTGTCGCGCAGCCGCACGACCTCGGAGTCGAGCTTCACCAGCTCGTGGTAGCGCGGCACCAGCATCCGGGTCCAGCGCTCGCGGTCGACGTAGGCGTGCGGATTGCTCGGCCGCGGCAGCTCGCGGGCCGTGGCCTCGAGGCGAATCACCAGCGGCCTGAGCTGTTTGAGCAGCAGGGTGGCCCGGTGCCGGGTCTGCCCCTTCATGCCGTGGAGCTGGCGGCCTTCCTCTCGGCCGTACGCCTGGTCGATCGCCCCGCGCACCGACACCGCCCTCGGTTGCAGCACCTTGCCCGCCAGGACGTCGCGCTCCCCGCGCCGCAGATCGCGCTTCACCGAGGCCGCGTCGACCTCGTCGTCGATCGCGATCAGACGCTTCAGCGCCGTCTTGAGCTCGCGCGCCGCCAACTCGAGGGTCAGGAGGTAGTCGGGGAGCGTCTCGCCGGGCCGCAGCCCGGAGGCGAAGCGCTCGGCCATCGCCGCCGCCAGCCGATCCTTGTAGGCCTCGATCGAGGAGACGAGCTCGATCGTGTCCCGGGTGCGGTGGAGCACCATCACCGACAGCTTGCGCGACTTCTTCTTCTTCGGACGCCCCGGTTTGCGCTTCGCCATGAAGACGCGAGTATACAGGCGGCCGAGGCACCTCCAGCCAGGCGTAGCGTCTCGAGCGTCGCCTCGTCGCTCCCGGCATGGTGCTCGGCGAGGGCCGGGAGCGTCAGGCCGTTGAGCACCGCGGCGCACGTTCCGGCGACGGCGCCGAAGGCGAAGGCGACCAGCCCGGGACCGCATGGTCGTTCATCGGGATTCCTCTCAGCCGACAATGTACATCGACAGGGGCTCGGCCACCAGAGCCGGCTTCTTCTCGCCCCGGATCTCGACCGTCGCCTCGGATTTCACCAGGATCCGGCCGGGTCCCTTCTGGCGGACGTCGACGATCTTCGACCGCAGCCGTACCTCGCTGCCTACTTTCACCGGGCTCGGGAAACGGACCTTGTCGAGGCCGTAGTTGAACGCCATCACCATGCCCTCCGGCTTGACGGCGATTTCCTCGGCGAGCATCGGCAACAGCGACAGGGTCAGGAAACCATGGGCGACCGTGCCGCCAAGGGGCGTGCGCGCCGCCTTCTCCGGATCGACGTGGATGAACTGGTGATCGCCGGTGGCATCCGCGAACCGGTCGATCCGATCCTGGTCGATCACGAACCACGCCGTCGGCTCGCTCTCGCGGCCGGCCATGCGCATGAGCTCCTCTCGACTGACGAACGTCGGCATGAGGTTGGGTCCTCCGGTCAGGTTACGGCGACGGGCGCCACGCGCCCGCTACCCGCCTAGGATACGCCAGCCCGCCGCTCGAATACGGTTCCATAGACGATAACGCATATGTACTCGGTGTCGAGCCTCGGCCGGGGAGGGAGCTCCGCCGGCCGGCGGAGCTCGGTATACGCTAGCAGCCCGTGGTCACGTGCCTGCTCGACAACTGGAGCTCGGGGGCCGCCGAGGCCTACAACCGTTGGAGCCATCTCTGAGACGTTCTGCGAGTCGCTATTCGATTGCGCTCGTCGCCCTCGGCCTGCTGGCCGGGTGCGACGGTGAGCGGTCCGCCGCAAACCCGGTCAACGTGGTGCTGATCGACGTCGATACTCTGCGGCCGGATTTCCTCGGCACCTACGGCGGCAGCCGCAGCTCGACGCCGCATATCGACGCCCTGGCGGCCGACGGCATCGTCTTCGAGAACGCCGTCAGTCCGTCGCCGATCACCGGTCCAAGCCACGCCGCCTTGTTCACCTCGCGGCACCCTTCCGAGCTCGGCTTGGTGAACAACGGCACTTCGAGACTCCCTGAAGAGGTACCGGTGATGGCGGAGATCCTCGACCAGGCCGGGTTCGACACCGGCGGCGTCATCGCCATCGCCCCGATCCGCAAGCAGTGGGGCTTCGACCGTGGCTTCGGCACTTTCGACGATCGCCTGCGCAATACCTGGATCCTGAACGCCGGCGAGGTGATGCCCCAGACCCTCGAGGTTCTCGATCGGCTCGCTCCGCCGTTTTTCCTCTGGAGCCATCTCGCGGATCCCCACGAGCCCTACAACGCCCACGGGGCTGTGGAGCACGAGGCGGAAGTCCTCATCGGAGGCGAGACCATCGGCCGGGTGTCGACCAGCACATCCAGCGTCCAGCTGATCGACTTCCGACTGCGAGCCGGCGTCAACGAGCTGGTGATCCGTGGCGAGCAGCCGTTCAAGATCCGCCGCCTGTCTATGCGCCGCCGGGGCTGGATCAAGCCCGAGCTCGATCCCGAGCACCCGCCGCTCGAATACTTCACCCACTACCGCGCCACGATCACCTCCTGGAGGCCACGCGAGCTTCGGCTAGTGATCCAGCTCTCCGACCTCATCAGCGATCCGGAGGCGATCCTGGATCGCTATGCCCGCGAGGTCGCCCATGTCGATCGACACGTCGGCCTGCTGATCGATCGCCTGAAGTCCAGAGGTCTCTACGACGACAGCCTGATCCTGTTCACCGCCGACCATGGCGAGGGGTTGGGGTGCCACGGCCACGGCGGCCACGTCGAGACCCTCTACGATTGCATGGTCCGGGTGCCGTTGATCGTCAAGCCGCCGCGCGCCTCGGGCTTGATCGTCGGCCAGCGGCGCAATGATCTGGCCGGCCTGATCGACGTCCTGCCGACCGTCCTCGGCATCCTCGACGTCGAGCCCCGGCCCGAGATGCGCGGCCGTGATCTCCTCGACCCGGCGACCGTCTCGGACCCGGCGATCCTCATGGAGACCCACCGCCCCCAGGCCCAGAAGACTCTCTTCGGGTTGCGGGGGCAGAGCCACAGCATCATCTTCGACGCCACCTCCGACGCCTGGGAGTTCTACGATCTGGCGCAGGATCCGGACCAGCTCGTCAACCGTTTCGACCCGCAAGATCCTCTGATCGCCGCATGGGCCGGTCGGCTGCGTCAGCGCCTGCGCAGCGAGGCGCGGCCGCTCCCCGGCGTCGAGGTCAGCTCCGAGCTCGACGATGAGACCCGGGAGATGCTGCGTAGCCTCGGCTATCTCTGAGAGGCGGACACGGCGGTCTTGCGAGGCTGGCTCCGGCGGGCGGCAAACGCTCGCCTCGGCCGACGACCTCCTCGCCGAGTAGACCACGGAGTCGCCTCTGTCAACGGTGGCAGCGTGGCCATGCAGCCGCGACGTCGCCGCTGCCACCACTGGCAGAGCCGGGACTCAGCCGCGATGCGACCGCTGTCACCAGGTGCGGCGTGGGGTCGCGCCGGCGTCGCCGTCGCTGTCACCGGTGGCAGACCCGCCGTGCAGCCGCGACGTCGCCACTGTACGCACCGGGGAAGGCGTGTTCGCCGGCCGGAACGAGGCCCCGGCGGCTCGGGGCAGGGGTATCCCGTACCGGAAACGTCCTTCCGGCGCTTGGGAGACGGCGATTCCGGAGCCGGACACGCCCCAACTCGAGCCTGGAGAAGGCGACGTCGGCGGGCGGACTGTTGTCGTCGGGGCTCGGGGAAGGACATGTCGTCTTCCGCCAAAGCGTCTCAGGAGACTGGACATCGAGAGTCTCCGAGGCGGTCCGCGCCCGGTTCGATAGAGTGAAGCCATGGCAGCCTCCAGACCAGGAGACCAGGGACCCGCCGTGACGAGCCCGCCGATCGACTTCGATCACGAGCTGAACCCGGCCCAGCGCGACGCTGTGCAGTCGCTCGGCGGCCCGCACCTGGTGATCGCCGGCGCCGGCAGCGGCAAGACCCGCACGCTGGTGTACCGGGTGGCCTACCTGGTGATGAAGGACGTGCATCCGGAGTCGATCCTGCTGCTCACCTTCACCCGGCGGGCCGCCCAGGAGATGCTGCGCCGCGCCGCGGGGCTGCTCGACGAGCGCTGCCAGCGGGTGGCCGGCGGTACCTATCACTCGTTCGCCAACATCACCCTGAGACGCCATGCCGAGGCGATCGGCTACCGCAAGAGCTTCACCATCGTCGACCGCGGCGACGCCGTCGACATGCTCGGCATCCTACGCACCGAGGGCGGTTACGAGCGCAAGGGGCGGCGCTTCCCGCGCGCCGAAACATTGATCAACCTGTACTCCAAGGAGATCAACACCAACCGCCCCCTAGGGCGCCTCCTGGAGGAGGACTACCCGCAGTTCCTGGACGACGTCGAGCCGATCGCCGAGCTGCGCTCGCGCTACGCCGAGCGCAAGAAGCAGCAGAACGTCATGGACTACGACGACCTGTTGCTCAACCTGCGCCTGCTGCTGGTCGAGCACGCCGACGTGCGACGCAAGCTCTCGGCAACCTTCCGCTACATCATGGTCGACGAATACCAGGACACCAACAAGCTGCAGGCCCACATCGGGGCGCTGCTGGCCTCCGCCCACGGCAACGTCATGGTGGTGGGCGACGACGCGCAGTCGATCTACGGCTTCCGCGGCGCCAACTTCCGCAACATCATCGACTTCCCGCGGATCTTCCCCAAGTGCCGCAAGATCGTGCTCGAGCAGAACTACCGCAGCACCCAGCCGATCCTCGACCTCGGCAATGCCATCCTCGAGAAGGCGCGGGAGAAGTACGACAAGCGGCTCTTCACCGAGCTTCCCGGCGACCAGAAGCCGGTGCTGTTGCGCACCACCGACGATTACACCCAGGCCGAGTACATCTGCGATCGGGTGCTCGCGTTGCGCGAGGAGGGCGTGCCGCTACAGGACATCGCGGTGCTGTGCCGCGCCGCCTGGCACACCAACACGCTGGAGCTCGAGCTCGGTAACCGCAACATCCCATTCCGTAAGTTCGGCGGCATCAAGTTCGTGGAGGCGGCGCACATCAAGGACGTCAGCGCGCTGCTCAAGCTGAGCTCGAATCCCACCGACGCCGCCGCCTGGTTCCGCATGCTGCAGTTCTTCGACGGTATCGGCCCCAAGACGGCCCAACGACTGGGCGAGGCAATCGTCGAAGGCGGCGGCCGCACCGAGGTGCTGGTGGAGCCGCCGTTCTCGGGCCGCAAGTACGCGGCCGACCTCGCCGCCCTCAAGCAGCTCCTGGAGGAGATCGCGCGCCCCAAGCTCGTGCTGCAGGAGCGGCTGGCTACGGCGATCGAAGGATACCGGCGCTGGATGCCCAAAAAGTACGATGACGCCGCCCGGCGGGCGCTCGACCTGGAGGCGCTGGAGGTGATCGCCGAGCGCTACGACGACCTGGAGCACTTCCTGAGCGACCTGGCGATCGATCCGCCCGACTTCAGCCGCCCACAGGCGGCACTCGGCGCCGACAGCGAGGACGAGTGGATGACGCTGTCCACCGTGCACTCCGCCAAAGGCCTGGAATGGCACACGGTGTTCGTGGTGCAGGTCGCCATGGGCCGGTTCCCGGGCTACAACGCCCTGCAGGACGTCGACGACTACGAGGAGGAGCGCCGCCTGCTCTACGTGGCGGTGACGCGAGCCAAGTCGAACCTCTACCTGATCAAACCCGAGGAGCAACGCGGGCGCGGCGGCTACTTCGAGGTCGCCGAGCTCAGCCCGCTGATCTCCGAGATCCCCGGCCTCGACGACTTGGTGGAAGACGCCGTCTTCGCCCCTGCCCCCGAGGGCGAAGAGCTGCAGGAAGGCCAGCTCGAGGAAGACGACGAGCAGCTCCAGCGGATCCAGGACTACTTCTCCTGATCTCCCGGTACAATCCCGCGCCATGATCTCGAGGCTCAAATGGGGAGCCGCCGTCTCGTGGACGCTGACGGTCGGCCTATGGATGCTCTACGTCGCACGGCATCCGGCGCCGGTATGGCTGAGCTTGACGGTGGCGATCGTCGCCGTCGCGACCACGGTCGCCCTGGTGGTGGCGAAGATCCGCGACGCCTGGCGCCGGGGAGAGAAGCGCCGCGTGCTGGTACTCGCGGCCCTGGTGGTGGTCTCCCTGGCGATCCACGTGATCGGCATCGAGCACGAGGTCGGCGACGGCTACTACCACGACGAAGGCACCTACCGGCATCACGCCAACGAGATCAACAACGGCAACTACCTGCGCGACAGCTTCTTCTACCCACACTTCCTCTACTACCTCGACGCCTTCGCCACCTGGGTGGCGTCGCTGGCGCACGAGCAGCTGCTCGCGGTCACGGGCTGGGTCTACGGCATCTCCGACTGGGGGGTGTTCTGCCGGCTGCTGGCGCGGCTGATCACGGCGGTGCTCGCCGGCCTGACGGCGGTGCCCGTCTACCTGCTCGCCGAGCGCCTGGCGGGCATGTGGGCGGGCTGCGTTGCGGGGCTGTTGATCGCCTGCTCGACGGTCTACAACGCGGGCTCCCACGTCAACACCTCGGACGTGCCGTCGGCATTTTTCGCCGCCCTGGCCTTTCACGCTGCCGGGCGCCTGCTCGGCGGCGAGAGCCGCAAAGGCTACGCCCTGGCAGGCATCTACGCCGGTCTGGCGGCGGGAACCAAGTATCCAGCCGGGCTGGTGGCGCTGGCGATCATCGCCGTCTACCTGTACTGGCGGGTCACGTTGTATCGGCGCATCACCGAGAGGCGCTTCTCCTGGGGACTGGCGTGGGCGGGAATCCCGTCATTGCTGGTCTTCCTGCTCACCACCCCCGGCCTGGCGCTCTATCCGAGCATCAGCATCTTCGGCGACAAGGGAGCGCTGTTCGGCGCCCGGCAATACTCCCAGGGCGGCTGGATCGGCGTGGTGGTCGACTCCAACGCCGCCTACTATTTCGACCTGGTGGTGCAGAGCTTCGCCTGGCCGGCGGTCCTCCTGGGCGTGGCGGGACTCCTGCTGCTGCGCCGCGGTCAGCGCGGGCGGGCCCTTTGGCTGCTGCCTTTCCCGGTGCTCTACCTGTGGCTGATCATCTCGATGAACATGGTGGTCGAGCGCAACCTCTACCCCGCCCTGCCGCCGATCGCCGTCTTTCTCGGCGTCGGCATCGTGACCCTCGCTGCCTGGCTGGGCGAGCGCGCGCCGGCATTCCGGCAGTGGTTGGCCGCGGGGCTCGGGGCGGTCTGCCTGCTGCCACAGGTCGCCGCCGTCGCGGCCCAGGATCTCGCCTACGCGCGGGACAGCACCCGCCAGCAGGCGGCCCGTTGGATGCACGCGAACCTGCCCTACGGCACCAGGATCTTCAAGGAACGCTACACCCCGAACCTGAGCCCGACCGCCTTCGAGGTCGGAAAGACGCGCTGGATCGGCTCGTATTCGGTCGCCGACCTGGTCTCGGCCGATCTCGATTTCGTGGTGCTTTCCTCAGACGCCTTCGATCGCTTCCTGCGGCCCGAGCTGCACTTCGAGGACTACCACCGGGAGGCGGAGGCCAACTACCGGGAGATCTTCGAGCGGCTCGAGCTGGTGGCAGAGTACGAACCGAGCCGGACGCGCCTGGGCCCCCGCATCCTGGTCTACGAGGTGCCGCCGGTCGAGATGCCGGCACGTTTGCCTGCCATGCAGGAGATCGCGGCCGAAAGGCCGTTCATCGCCAGGATCCGGCCCAGTGATGAGCACCTGAAGCGCATGGAGCTGACCACAGTCGACAGATGGTACGTCTTGCGAGCGACGCTGGCCGCGGGCGCCTATCGGTTCGAGCTGACCGGCGACGTGCCGGGGGCGGGCTATCTGCGCCTCGTCGATCTCGGCAACCGCGACGTCGACCTGGCGGCCAGGAACGACGACGGCGCCTTCGAAGTCACCGTCGGCAGCCTCGGCAGATACGTGCTCCAGTTCTATCTCGGCAAAGAGATCCAGCCGCGGACGCTGCGGATCCATCACGGCCAAACGTCCGCTCCCGGGCCGGCGCGTCCCACGAACGGACAGGAACCGCTCCCTGACGGCTGAGAACGCGCCTCTCTGAAATGGCACGCTCCTTGCGACTCCGGATTGCTGACGGTTATCGAGACGAGGAGACATCATGACGAGAATCGAACGCGTGCGCGAGGCCCTGAGCTCTCCGCCGACAGCGGAGTATTGGCAGAGGAAGGCCGAGGCGGGGTGGCGAGCCGTGGCCGTCGAGTGGGAGCGCGAGGTCGACGGGGCGAACGTCGAGGTGCCCAGGGAGGAAGTTCCCTACGGCCTCGAGGTCGCCGACGACTGCCTCTACCTGGAGCAGAACCCGATCGAGGCCGAGGCGATGCGGCTGATGCTCGAACAGATCGTCGCCGACCGTCCGCTGTCGGCAGCGGCGGACGAGGTCAACCGGCGCGGATTTCGTCAGCGCAGTGGTGCGCCCTGGACACAGGTAGCCGTCTTCAACCTGCTGCCCCGCCTGATCGAGGTCGCCCCGCGCGTCTACTCGAGCGAGGAATGGATCGAGAAACGCGCGCGGCTGCGTGAAGTCGCCGGCTGATCAGTCCGTCTCGGCCCGCGGCTGATCCAACATCGCGACGTACCGGTCGCTGATCATGGGCTTGCCCCAGGCCCGGTAGAGCTCGACCAGCCGCTCGAGGGTCACCGCGATGCGCGGGTGGCCAGCCTCGAAACCAGCGGACGCTGAGGAATAGCTGTCGAGCAGCCATGTCTCGGCCTCCTCGAAACGGCCCAGAGCGGTGAGACAGGCGCCGATCTTGCCCTCGGCGGAGGCGATCTGCCAGTGACCCGGCGGCAGGATCCGGCGCCGGATCTCCAGACCCTGCTCGAACTTCTCGATCGCCCGCAGGTACTCTCCCTGGTCCATCAGCAGGTTGCCGAGGCCGATCAGGGGGTACGCCACGGTGAGATCCTCTCCGCCCAGTTGCGCCTCGAGGATCTCGTGGGCACGCCGGAAGAGTGGCCCGGCGGCGACGAGATCGCCCATGGCGCGCAGCGACTCCGCCAAGTTGCACAGGCTCCAGGCCACCTGGATGTGATCCTCCCCCAGCGCCTGGCGACGGATCTCGAGCGCCTCCCTGTGCAGGCGCACCACCTCGGCCCTCTCGCCACGTTGAAAGAGAACCCCGGCAAGATTGTTGAGCCCGAGCGCCACCTTCGGATGGCCGTCGCCCAAGCGGTCACGGAGTGCGGCCACAGCCTGGCGAAAAAGAGCTTCCGCCTCGCTCAGCTCGCCTTTCTCCTTCAGCACTCTCGCCAGGCTGTTGACGACCTCGAACCGCATCGGGTGGTCGTTCTCATAGCTCGTATCGGCTATCGTCAGCGCTTCGCGTAGGACTGCCTCCGCCTGGTCGTAACGCCCCAGCTGGCTCAGGATCCTGCCGCTGTTGCGCAGAGTCTCGACGATCGCCGGATGTTGCGCATCCAGAGAGCGACGCTGGATAGCCAGAGCATCGCGCAACATTGCTTCCGCCCGTGCCGGCTCCCCTTTCAGGAAGACCGTCAATGCCAAATGGTTGAGGGTAGTGGCAAGCTCCGGATCGTCGGAAGACAGAAGTTGGTGCTGGATCGCCACCGCTTCTCGGTGCATGGCCTCGGCGCGATCGTAGTCGCCCTTGCGGCGCAGCAGGCTGCCGAGCTCGTTGAGGGCTTCTGCGGTCTCGGGATGATCGCCGAGCAACTCACGGCGCAGCGCCAGCGTCCGTTCGTAGAGGGCTTCTGCCTCTTTGTCATGGCCCTGCTGGGCGACTGCCAAGGCAAGGGACTGGAGGCTACGCGCCACTTCCGCGTGCTCCTCGCCGAACAGCTGCCGGCGGAGCTCGTAGGCCCGCTCGAGATAGGACCGCGCCTCATCGTAGAACCCGAGACCGGCGTACACTTGGCCAACGGCGTCGAGCAGCGTGGCCCGCACCTCGGGTTGATCGGCGAGCTCGCGGTCGATCCGGCCGGCGCCCCGCGCCACGATCTCGCGCGCCGTGGCGTCCTTGCCGTACCCCTCCTCGACGTTCGCTCCCTGGAATAGGCCGACCAGGAACCTCAGCGCCTGCTGCGCCTCCAGCTGCTTCCGCTTGGCCAGACCGCGCTGGTCGAGCAAGGCGATCACGAAGGCAGCGACGAGCACCACGACCAACGACGCAGCGCCGACGAGCAGGCGTTGGCGGCGGACAAACCTGCCAGCCCGGTAGGTCAGAGAGTCGAGCCGGGCCGCGATCGGCCGCAGCTCCAGGTGCCGCCGGATGTCGGCGGCGAACTGCCCCACCGATTCGTAGCGGCGCGGCGGCTCCTTGTGCATGGCCTTGAGCACCAGGGTATCCAAGTCGCCACGCAAGCGACGGCTCAACTCCCGGGGCCGCAGCTGGGCTGCCTGGAACGCCGGCCCCGACGCCTCCTCCGCGCCGGCGCTGGGCGGCGAAGCTCGCAGAACGGCGATCGACGGCCGCTCGGGCTCCTGCTCGCAGATGGCGCGCTCGAGCTCGTAGGGAGAGTCGTCCGCCAACCGGTACGGGCAGCGCCCGGTCAGAAGCTCGAAGAGCAGAACGCCGAGCGAGTAGATGTCGCTCGCCGTGGTGGTGACCGCCTGCCCGCGGATCTGCTCCGGGCTGGCGTAGGTGAGCGTCATCAGGCGGACCCCGGTGCGGGTGGTGCGTAGCGCCTCGGGCCGCTCCGCGGAGCGCAGCAGCTTTGCGATGCCGAAATCGAGCAGCTTGGGCACGCCGTCGGCGCTGACCAGGATGTTGTCCGGCTTGAGATCGCGGTGCACGAGCAGATTGCGATGCGCGTACTGAACGGCGGCGCAGACCTGCTGGAAGAGAATGAGCCGCGCTTCGATCGTCAGCCGGTGGCGGTTGCAGAACCGATCGATCGGCTCGCCGTCGACCAGCTCCATGACCAAGAACGGGCGGCCGTCCTCACTGGTTCCGCCGTCGTAGAGCCGAGCGATGTTCGGGTGCTCCAGGCTAGCGAGGATCTGGCGCTCGGCGACGAAGCGGCGAGCGATCTCCTCGTTGTCGGCGCTGTGGCGCATCAGCTTCAAGGCGACCAGGCGGCGGTAGACGTCGTCGTCGCGAGCCGCGAGGTAGACGGTGCCCATGCCGCCGCTGCCGAGGATGCGCAGAAGTCGATAGGGGCCGACGCGGCCATCGGCCGGGGCCTGCACGTCAGCGACGAGAGACCGCGACGCAAAGACCGGCGTTGCCGCCGGTTCGAGAAAGCTCTCGGCTTTCTCGTCCGCGGCCAACAGCGCCTCGACCCTCTCGAGCAGTGCCTGGTCACCGCCACAGGCGCTCTCGACCATCGCCCGACGCCGCGAAGCCGGGCACTCCAGCGCCGCTGCGAACACTTCGTCGATCCGCCGCCAGCGTTCGGCCGCCACCGATCCGCCGGGGCGCCCGGAGGGCTTCGACTCAAGCATGGGGCGCCGGCGCTGATGGAGATAGTTCGTCGAGCAGCCAGGCCCTGGCCCGACGCCACTGGCGTGACACCGTGATCGGCGCGACGCCCAGGCATTCGGCGATCTCGTCGATCTTCATGCCGCCGAAGTATCGGAGCTCGACGACCGACGCCTTGAGCGGATCGATTTCGGCGAGGCTCTTGAGCGCGTCGTCCAGCGCCTCGACATCCGGAGGCCTCGACGTCGTCAGCTCGGCGGCCTCCATCAGGGTCACCTTCGCAGCGCGGCCACCACGCTTGGCGCGATTGCGCTCGCGGCTGTAGTTGACCAGGATGCGACGCATGATGCAGGCCGCGACTCCCAGAAAATGAGCGTGACTGCTCCAGTGCAGCCCCCGCTGCTCGACCAGCTGAATGTAGGCCTCGTGGATCAACGCCGTGGCTTGCAGGGTGTGCTCCCTGTGCTCGTGGCGAAAACATCGATCAGCCACCTCGTGCAGCTCGTCGTAGACCAGAGGTAGCACCCTTTCGGCCGCGCGGCGGTCGCCGGAGCTCCAACGTTGGAGCAGCTGAGAAACCCGACTCCCCTGAAACTTCTCTGCAACGGTTACATCATGCACAGCCATACCCCTCACTCCCTCTCCAGCGGCGACGTTAGCGCAAAAACCATAGCACGATTCCACTCGGAGGCGAGCAAGTTCCAACCGCCTGACAAGATAGGCTGGGCAAAAGTCGCAACATTGAATAGAGCCACGGTCCGTGAATCCGGACTCGGGACTCCCATAAATCGTCATCGCGGTCTATAAGGGGTTTTGCGCCTTCAGACGGCGCCCCGAGATTTTTGACAGTTCGTACGGCGACGGAACTCCAAACTTCGGATTCGAGTCGCCTGGGAACCGGTTTGTCTAAAAGAAGGGAATTGAATCCATGCGTCCGAAGACAAGATCCACTCTCTGTTTGCTGATCGCGACAGCGGCCGTCGCTGTCCTCGCCGTGCCGTCCGCCATGGCGGATACCTGTAACGGCAAGACATGTACCATCGAAGGCACCAGCGGCTCCAACTACATCGTCGGCACGAACGGCAACGACGTCATCTGCGCCAAGGCTGGCAACGACACCGTGTCTGCTCTGGACGGCCGCGACGACGTCTGCGCCGGCACCGGTAACGACGTCGTCTACGGCAGTCACAAGAACGACAAGATCTTCGGTGGCGGCGGCGCCGATTACCTCTACGGCGACGCCAACAACGACACCGTCGAGGGCGGCCCCGGCGCCGACAAGATCTGGGGCGGCTCGGGCGGCGACACGCTCAGGGGCCAGTCGGGCGCCGACAAGATCTGGGGCGGCTCGGGCCCCGACACTCTCACGGGCCAGTCGGGCAACGACCAGCTCATGGGCGACAACAACAACGACTATCTCTACGGCGGCAACGATCAGGACAATCTGTGGGGAGACGGCGGCAACGACGTCCTCTACGGCGACAGCGGCAACGACTTCCTGATCGGCGGCTCGGGTAGCGATTACTGCAACGGCGGCTCGGGCTACGACTACTGCACCCAGTGCTCGACCTACGTCAGCTGCGAGTGCATCATCCCGGGCTGCCCCGATCCCCCGGGTCCGCCGGACCGTCCCGACAGTCCCTGATCGCAAAACACTGACGGACGCATCCCCGCCGCCGGCGACGGCGGCGGGGTCGTCTTTTCGCCACACGAGAGAATGAATCGAATCATCCGGGCGGCGTCGCTGCATGCCGCCATGCTCTTACTGTTGACCGCAGGCGCTTCGGCCCAACTCACGGTCAGCGGCACTGTCCTCGAGGAACCGGCCGGCCGGGGGCTGGCAGGCGCCGAGCTCGAGCTCCGGCTGTTGGCGCCTCGCCTGCAGGAGAGCGCCGAGCAGGCGACGAACCGGGTCGCCGTCAGCGACTCCGAAGGCCGCTACCTCTTGCGCGTACCACAGATTGGCGTCTTCGAGGTGATCGCTCACGCGCGCGACCGAGCCACCATGCTCTACCGACCGTTGGCGGTTGTCACGGACACCGAGCTGACACCGGTGGTACTGGGCAACGGCAGCGAGCGAACGACCCACGACGAACCATTCGGCGCCTGGAGCCCTGCCGGCGAAGCAGACGACGGACTGACCTCCGACGCCGAAGCCGGCCGGATCATGGTTGAAGGCCGGATCGTCGACTCCGTCAGCCGCCGGCCGATCGCGAGGTCCCTGGTGTGGAGCGGAGCCGATCCCGGCGCGTTCGTCCTCTCCGACTCCGAGGGCCGATACCGGATGGCGCTGCCGACGTCCAAAGACCTCTGGATCCGGGCCGAGTCCGCCGGCTACCTGCCGAGGGCGGTGGAGGTCCCGAACGAGCTCCCGGCCTCGGAGCAGGCCCATATCGACATGGGTACGTTGATCCTGACTCCCGAATCCGTGCCGCGACCGGCCATCAGCGGCCTGGTGGTGGATGCCGAAGGGCAGCCGATCGCGGACGCCGAGATCGCCGTCCGGCGCCCCGATCCGGAAGGCCGCGAGACCGAACGGCCATGGCTCACGGCCTCGGACGAGGACGGCCGCTTCGAGCTGAGCGAGCGTCCGACCGGAATCCTGACGATAGAAGTCTTCGCTCGGGAGTTCGCGCCGGCCGAGCCGCTCGAGCTGGGACCGGGCGAAGCCGCCGACGACTTGTACTTCGTGCTCGAGCGGGGCGCGTCGCTCGAGGGCCGCGTGACCACCCTGGGCGGCGAACCGGTCGCCGGGGTGCGGATCACGGTGGGCCGTCCGGCGACGCACTCGGACGCCGAGGGTGCCTACCGCATCGAAGGGCTTCCCCCGGGGCGGGCGACCGTCGACGCCTTCCATCCGGACTACGAGCCGCAAGCCGAGCGAATCGAGATCCAGCAGGGAGTCAATCTCCTCGATTGGAGCTTCGAAGACGGCACCTGGGTGAGCGGCCTGGTGGTCGACGAGGCGGGCACGCCGGTGGCCGAGGCACACGTCGAGCTGCGGCTCGAGCCGGGCGGCGAGCCGCGGACCTACTCCGGCCGCAGCGCGGACGATGGTTCGTTCGAACTGTCGCCGGTCGCGATCGGTAGCTACCGGCTCGCCGCCGCCAAGGAGGGCTACGCCGACGCCATGCTCCCGACCGCGGTGATCGTCGTCGACGAGGCGGTCGAGGACCTCCAGATCGTCCTGAGACCCGGCGCCTCGATCTTCGGTCGCATCGCAGGCCTGCGGCCCGACGAGCTGGCGCGCCTCCGCGTCGAGGCGACCGACGGCCGATCGAGAGCACGAAGCGGACAGACCGACGGCGACCTCTACGAAATCGTCGACCTGGCGCCGGGCGACTGGTTGATCGAGGCGTCGCTTCCAGACGGCCGCCGCCACACCCAGGCGCGCGTGAGCCTACAGCCAAGGGTACGGGAGGCGAGGCGCGACCTTCGCTTCGGTGGCGTAACGCTCTCGGGCGTCGTCCTGCTCGACGGCGAGCCGGCGCCGGAGACCAGCGTCTCCCTCCAGGGCTCCGAGGAACCTCTGCACCGAACCGTGGTCACCGGCTTCGAAGGCGAGTTCCGGTTCGAGGATCTGGGCATCGGCAGCTACGCCCTCGCCCTCACCAACCCGGAGAAGGGGTTCGTCAGCAACCGAACGTTCGACCTCCCCGGCGATCGGCACCTGGCGCTGGACTTCCGCACGTCCAGGATCAGCGGCCAAGTGGTCGCGACCTCGGGCTACCAGGGGGTCACCGATGCCCTGGTCTACCTGCGCAAGGCCGACGCGTCCGGTCTTCTGGTCACCGCTGGGACCGACGCCACGGGCGGCTTCGAGCTCGAGCGTCTACAGCCGGGCCGCTACCTGCTCGGCGCCCGCAAAGACGGCTACGCCCCGGCCGAAGTCGAGCTCGAAGTCACGCCCGGCTCGGACCTCGCCGGCCTCGAGCTGGCTTTGTCCGAATCCAGCATCGCCGAGTGACGGCGAGGCATCAGGTCCGAGCAGAAGCACAAAACGCCACCAATCCGGCACTCGCTGAGTTCCGATTCAGAGTCTCTAGGACAGCGGCTGCTAGAATACTGAATGGCAGGAGGCGACCCATATGAAAATAGACAGATCGCGATCGAGGCTTGACGGCTCTACCGACAGGATTCCCCTGACGCTCGAGCGAGTCCAGATCGCCGAGAGCCTGCGTGGAATCCTAGTCCGGGCCATCGATATTTTGAAGAGCTTCGGATGCACGGAGATCTATGTTTTCGGTTCTCTCGCTCACGGCACCGCCGATGCCGACTCGGACGTGGATCTGGCGGTCAGGGGTTGTCCGAAGACGCGTTTCTTCCGCGCAATGGGGACGTTGATGAAAGAGCTCGATCGGGAGGTCGACCTGGTGGACCTCGATTGTGAGGACCCGTTCGCCGGATATCTCCAGAAAAGAGGTGAGCTGGTCCAAGTTGCCTGATCGAGCCCAGCTGTCAGAGAAGGCTGCCGCCGGATTGCCACGGCGCTCGACCGTACTCAGGGGCCTGATGCCGCTGGCTCACTCACAGCCTCGCCCGATACCGCCGCCGTCCGCCTCTCCACCTCGGCCCGCTTCCACTCCTTCGCCGTCAGATAGGAGTACATCGCCGGCACCACGTAAAGGGTGAGCAGCGTCCCCATCAGCAGCCCGCCGATGATCGCCACCCCCATCGGCACGCGGCTCTCGGCGCCGGCGCCCAGCGCCAGGGCGATAGGCAGGATGCCGAGCACGGTCGAAAGCGAAGTCATCACCACCGGGCGGAAACGCGCCGATGCGCCCTCGATGGTCGCCTCCATCACCGAGCTGCCGCGCGCCCGGCGCTGGTTGGAGAACTCGACGATCAGGATGCCGTTCTTGGTGGTCAGGCCGATCAGCATGATCATGCCGACCTGGCTGAACAGGTTGAGGGTGAGACCGAAGTACCACAGCGCCAGTAGCGCCCCGGCGAGCGCCAGGGGCACGGTGAACATGATGGTGAAGGGATCGCGGAAGCTCTCGAACTGCGCCGCCAGCACCAGGTAGACCAGCACCAGGGCGAGCAGGAATACGAAGTCGAGGCTGCGGGCGCTCTCGGCATAGTCGCGCGACTGGCCCGCCAGAGAGGTGGCGAAGGTGTCGTCGAGCACCCGGCCGGCGATCGCCTCCATGGCCTCGATACCGTCGGCGACGGTCTTGCCCGGCGCCAGGCCTGCCGAGACGGTGGCCGAGACGTAGCGGTCGAAGCGGTAGAGCTGCGGCGGCCGACTCTCCTCCGTGATCGTCACCAGCTTGTCGAGCAATACCGGCTGACCCGTGGACGAGCGCACGTAGAGGTTGCGCAGGTCGAAGGTCTCGTCGCGGTCCTCGCGGGTCACCTGGCCGATGATCTCGAACTGCTTGCCGTCGAGCAGGAAGAATCCCAGGCGCTGCTCGGAGAGCGCCAGCTGCAGCGTGCGGCCGATGTCGCGCGCCGAGATGCCGAGGTCGCGGGCTCGCTCGCGATCGATCGCAACGCGCAGCTCCGGCTTGTCGAACTTGAGGTCGACGTCGGTGGCCTGAAACGTCGGCTCGTTCTCGGCCTCGCGCAGAAAGATCGGCAGCACCTCTTCCAGCTTCTCGTGGTTCGGCGCCTGGATCACGAACTGCACCGGCAGGCCGCGCCGGCGACCGACGGCGATCGTCGGCTCCTGGGAGACGAAGGTCTTCGCCGCGGTCAGGTCCTTCAGGCGGCGGCCGAGCGCGCCGGCGATCTCGGCCTGGGAGCGCCCCCGCTCGTCGACGTCGGACAGCACCACCCGGGCGAAGCCGGAGTTGATCGAGGTGGTGGCGCCGAAACCGGGAGAGGTGACCGAGACCAGCATCCTCGACTCCGGTACCTCGTCGAGAATCAGGGCGTTCAGGTCGTCGACGAAGCGGTCCATGTAGCCGAAGGTCGCACCTTCCGGGCCCTTGGCATTGATGCGCACCGTGCCACGGTCCTCGAGCGGCGCCAGCTCCGAAGGCAGGACGTCCAAGAAGAGTACGATCAAGCCCAGGCAGCCGGCGATCACCGGCAGCGCCAGCCAACGCCGTCTCAACATGCCCTCCAGGCTGGCGCGGTAGCCGGCGGTCAGGCGCTGGAAGAACGGCTCGGTGACGCGGTAGAGCCAGGGCTGGCGGGCGCGCTTCTTGAGCATGCGCGAGCACAGCATGGGGGTCAGCGTCAGTGCGATGAACGACGAGATGATCACCGCGCCGGCCAGGGTGACGCCGAACTCGCGGAACAGCCGGCCGGTGAGGCCGCCGATGAACAGGATCGGCAACAGCACCGACACCAGCGCCAGGGTGGTGGCGATGACCGCGAAGAAGATCTCGCGCGTGCCTACCACGCCGGCCTCGATCGGCTGGTGGCCGCCCTCGATCTTGGCGTAGATGTTCTCGAGCACCACGATGGCGTCGTCGACCACCAGGCCGATGGCCAGCACCAGGCCGAGCAGGGTCAGCACGTTGATCGAAAAGCCCGCCAGGTACATGACGAAGAAGGCGCCGATCAGCGACACCGGGATCACCACCACCGGAATGATCGTCGTACGCCAGTCGCGCAGGAAGGTGAAGATCACCAGGATCACCAACGCGAAGGCGAGAAAGATCGTCTGGCGCACCTCGCGCACCGACTTCTTGATGTGCTTGGTGGTGTCGAAGCCGAACGCCAGCTCGACGTCGTCGGGCAGATCCTTCTCGATCTGTCCGATGCGGCGGTAGAACTCGTCGGCGATGTCGATGTAGTTGGCGCCGGCCTGGGGCCGGATCACCACCGCCACCATCGGGATGCCGTCGCGCTTGAGCACCGTGCGCAGGTTGCGCGGCCCGAGCTCGGCGGTGCCGACGTCACGGAAGCGCACGACGCGGCCGGCTTCTGAGCGCAGGATCAGGTTCTCGAAGTCCTGCGGCGTGTTCAGGCGCCCCATGGTGCGTACCGGCAGCTCCACCTCGCGTCCCTCGATGCGCCCGGCCGGCAGCTCGACGTTCTCGCGCTCGATGGCGTCGCGCACGTCGAGCGGCGTCAAACGATACGAGGCGAGCTTCTGCGGGTCGATCCACAGGCGCATGGCGTAGGTCTTGTCGCCCCAGATGTCGACCCGGCTGACCTCGGGGATGGTCTGCAGCCGCTCGACGAACAGCTCGTCGGCGATGCGCGACAGCTCGAGCGGGCCGCGGGTGTCGGAGCGGATGGTCACCTGCAGGATCGGACGGCCGTCGGCGTCGGCCTTCGAGATCGACGGCGGGTCGACGTCGGGCGGCAGGTTGCGCTGCGCGCGCGACACCCGGTCGCGGACGTCGTTGGCTGCCGTCTCGAGATCGGCGTCGATACCGAACTCGGCGCGGATCGTCGAGCGACCTTCGCGGCTCACCGAGGTCAGCGTGCGGATGCCGGCGACGCCGTTGACCGACTCCTCGAGCGGCTCGGTGATCTGCGACTCGATGACGTCGGCGCTGGCGCCGCGGTAGTTGGTCGAGACCGTGATCAAAGGTGAGTCGACCGAAGGGAACTCCCGCACGCCGAGCGAGCGGAAGCCGATCACGCCGAACAGCACGATGGTGATCGACATCACGATCGCCAGCACCGGCCGGCGGATGGAGAGGGTGTAGAGGGTCATCTCAGCCGCCGGTGGCTTCCACCTCGAGCCCCGGCCGCAGCTGCTGGATCGCCGACACGATCACCCGCTCGCCGGGCGCCAGACCGCTCGTGATCTGCACCCGGTCGTCGGTACGGATGCCGGTCGTCACCGGCCGCGGGGCGGCCTTGCCGTCCTCCAGCACGAAGACCTTCTTGCCGCCGAGCTCGGGGATCACCGCGATCGACGGCACGGTAAGCGCGTCGTCGATCTCGGCGATCACCAGCTCGACGTCGGCGAAGGCGCCAGGCACCAGGGCGCGGTCGGGATTGCGGCTCTCGGCGCGCAGCTGCAGCGAGCGCGTGTCGGCATCGACGCTCGGCTCGACGGCGTAGATCGTGCCGGTGAACGAGCGCTCGTCGCCCTTGACGCGGAAGCTGATCTCACCGCCCGGGCGCATGCGCGAGGCGTACTTCTCCGGTACCGAGAAATCGATCTTCACCGGGTCGACGTCCTGCAGGGTGGCGATCTGTTTCTGCGGCGACAGGTAGCTGCCCTGGCTGACGTAGCGCAGGCCGACGACGCCCGCGAACGGCGCTCGGATCTCGGTCTTGAGCAGCTGGGCCTCGATCACGCGCAGCTCGGAGCGCAGCACGTTGAGCTGGTTGAGGGCGATGTCGTACTCGTCGACGCTGATCACGCCCTCGCCTGAAAGCTGCTTCCTCTGCGCCTCGCGACGCTCGGCCAGCTCGACCCGGAATACCGTGCGTTCGCGCTCGGCCTGCAGCTCGGTGTCGTCGATCTTGAGCAGCAGTTGGCCGGCGGTCACCCGGCTGCCCTCGCGGAACAGGATCTCCTCCACCTTGCCCGAGATCTCGCTCACCAGCTCCACCTGTTCGGCGGCCCGCACCGTGCCGGTGGTCGACAGACCTTCCACCAGGCGCTCGGGCACGACCTCCAGCACCGCGACGCGTAGCGCGCGGGGCTCGCCCGCCGTGTTCTCGTGAGCGTCGGCGGCGTCGCTGGTGGACCTGAGCTTGGGGGCCGCCAGCGCGACGACGATCGCCAGGGCGATGAGGATGCCGAGGACTTTCTTCAAGGGCCTTCTCGCTGATGCAGTTCGACTCTACTCTACTAGGAGTAACGTACGCCGGTCCGCGAGAAACGGAGGTAAAACTCTGGTAACCATCCCGGGGAGCGGAGATGGCTACAGGTCGGCGATCAGCTTCAGCAGGTCCATCGAGCTGACGATGCCGACCGGTTTCTCGCGGCGGGTCACGACCATGCGGTGGTAGTGATTGGCGACCATGATGCGGGCGATCTCCGGCACCGGCGTCTCCTCGGCGACCGTATCCGCGATCGGGGTCATGATCTGGCGCACCTTCAGCCCCGGCTCGGCGGCGCTGCGGTTGACGTCCGTCACGCTGACGACCCCCAGCAGGCTGCCCTCGTCGTCCTCGACCGGCGCGCCGGAGATCTCGTTGTCGGCCAGGAGACCGGCGACCTGTCCGAGCGTCAGGTCGTCGCGCACGGCCATCACCGTCCTGCTCATCACGTCTCTGGCGGTCAGTTCCTTCATCGTCCCTCCGTTCGGCGGTTCATTGGCCCTTGAAACAGCATACGAAGGCTACCCAAGCCGGTCGACATGCTGGCGGGTAGGAGACGTCGCCACCTCGGAGGGTGGTGCACAGCTCGCCTCCGGCTTCGAGCGGAGGAGCTCGCGTCAGGAGGCGAAATCGATGTCGGGTAGACCGCGCCGGCCGATTGACGGATCTACCTCAGGTACAACTTGTGGAGCCTCATAGAGCGGACCGAATCGCTTCCTGGACCCTCTCCAATGGGATCACGGACACCCTGTCCCGTAGATCGTACGACTTGCTTCCCGGATAGACGACCCACAGCCGATCCAACTGAAGATCGTTCGAAGCGACCTGCATGGAACGGGTCATGGACGGCGCGTCGGAGTACTTCAGCTCGAAACCGAACCGCCTGCCGGACTTCAGGACCAGCAGGTCGAGCTCGGCGCCGCTATGAGTGGCCCAGAAGTAGGCGTCACGGGTGCCGAGGACGGTGATGATGTGCTCCAGCGCGAAGCCCTCCCAGGAGGCGCCGAGCTTCGGATGACCGAGCACCGCGTGCATCGTCTCGAGCTGCAGGAGCGCATGCAGAAGCCCGCTGTCACGCAGGTAGAGCTTCGGGGCCTTCACCTGCCGCTTCTTCAGGTTCTCGAACCACGGCGGCAAGACCCGCACCATGAAGGCGCCGGAAAGGATGTCGAGATATCGGCGGGCCGTGCTCTCCGAAGAGCCCAGCGAACGCCCGAACTGTGCCGCGTTCCACACCTGCCCATGGAAGTGGGCAATCATGGTCCAGAAGCGGCGCAACGTCTCCGCCGGGACCGTGATGCCCAACTGGGGAATGTCCCGCTCGAGGAAAGTGCGGACGAAGTCCTGCCGCCAGGCGTAGCTGGCCTCGGCGTCGGGCGCCAGATAGGACCGGGGAAAGCCGCCGCGGTGCCAGAGCGTCCGCACCACCTCGGTGCCGACCTCCCGCAGGATGAACCCCGACAGATCGACGAACCCCACCCGCCCGGCCAGGGATTCCGAGACCCCCTTGACCAGGCTCGGCGAGGCGCTGCCCAACACCAGAAAACGCGCCTTGTTCTCCGGTCTATCGACCAGGACGCGCAGAAGCTCGAACAACTCCGGCTTGCGCTGGATCTCGTCGATCACGACCAGATCCTCGAGCTCTTCGAGCGCCGTCATGGGCGCGGAGAGTCGCTGGAGGTCGACCGGGCTTTCCAGATCGAAGAAGGTACAAGGCTCCTGCGCTGCGATGGCTCTCGCCACCGTGGTCTTGCCGCACTGACGAGGCCCCAACAGCGCGGCGATGGGATGGACCCGGAAGACCTGGCGGATCCGCTTTAGTGGCTCTGGCCGATCGATCATCTCATCAGGCTATCATTGAAAATCCGTGATCCGATGACGGATTTTCAATGATGAACGACCGTCAGCGGGGCATCTGGTCACGAGAAAGGCCCCGGAGTCGACTCCGGGGCCTGAATGGACTGCACGAGCCCCGGACCGCGCGAGCGATCCAGGGTCGCAGGACTACTCGTAGCTGGCTTCGAGCAGCACGCCCGAGAACGTGGAGTAGCCACGCACCATGATGTGCCAGGTACCGGCGCCCGGGTTGGAAATCGTGCAGGTCTCGTTGTTGCCGTTCAAGTACGGACGGCAATCGTAGCTCGACGTCGTCGGCTGCGAGCCGAGCTTCACGTAGAGATCAGAGTCGCCCGTACCGCCCGAGATCTCGAAAGTCGCGGTCGAGGCACAGCTGTCGACGGTAAACGTATAGCGCAGCTCGGTGCCCGAGCTGCCTGACAGACTGCTGACCGAGCCGCTGTTGCCGCAGCTGCCGCCCGGCTCGTCCCAGGTGGCCACCAGGCTGACTCCCGAGTAGCTCGAGTAACCGCGCACCATCACGTGGTAGGTACCGGCGCTCGGACTGGCGAAGTCACAGGTCTCGTTGTTGCCGGTCTCGTACGGGCGGCAGTCGTAGCTCGACGTCGTCGGCTGCGAGCCGAACCGCACGTACATGTCCGCGTCGCCAGAGCCGCCCGACATGGCGACGGAGAGGTTCGAGGCACCGGCCGGAATGGCGATGGTGAAGAACGTCTCGCTGCCGGCGGCGCCGGAGAGGCCGGTCTCGGCGACGCCGTTGGCGAGCGCCGTGGGGCCGCTCGCCGGCTCGTCCCAGGTGGCGGTCAGGCTGGCGCCCGAGTAGGTCGAGTAGGCGTTCACCAGCACGTGGTAGGTGCCCTCGCTCGGGCTGGCGAACGAGCACGACTCGCTGTTGCCGGAGTTCCAGGACCGGCAGTCGTAGCTCGAGGTGGAGGGTTGGGAACCGAGCTTGACGTAGAGGTCGGCGTCGCCCGAGCCGCCCGACATCGTGACGGCGAGGTTGGTGGCGCCGGCCGGGATGTCGACAGTGTAGAAGGCCTGGGCGCCGGTCGACCCGGAGAGGCCGGTCTCGGCGACACCGTTGGCCAGGCTGCCGCTGCCGGTGGCGGGGCAACCGGGCACGCCGACGGCGCACCAGGCTTCGTGCACGGCGTCGACCTCCGTCTGGCCGTAGAGATCCGACGCGGCCTGGGTGGTGGCGTCGCGCGCCGCGGAGAAGCTCGACGACGAGGTCAGGTAGGTGGTCTGGGCGCGGTAGAAGATCTGCTCGGCCTTGAGCATGCCGATCGCCGACACGTTGACCGTGGTCTTGCCGCGCGGATGGGTGCCGCCCTCGACCAGCAGCTGGTAGGCGAGGTTGGCGATGCCGGAGTTGCCGTGCACGCCGCACTGGTCGTTGCTGGAAGACGGCGTGCAGGAGCCG
>JAAELT010000646.1 GCA_024226315.1 bacterium
ACCTCTTCTGCTTCGCTTTCTGAAGAGCGTCGAGAAGATTCGGAATCAGGATCGCGGCGATGATGCCGATGATCGCCACCACGATCAGCAGCTCGATGAGGGTAAAACCCCGTTGACGGTTACGGATACGGTTGAGCATGAGCTTCCTCCTTCTGTGTTTCTGTTCTCTGGCCGGGTCCGTGAGGCCAACTGCGACTCCCAACCCGTTTCGGCCAAACTCGCCCAGTAGTTGAGCAAGGGCCGTGCCAGCCGTTCCGAACCCAATTTCCAGGCACTTCCGGGGCTCCTGCGCCCTGAACGAGGGTTTCGGGGAACTTCCGTTGACACTTTTTGTCTACGGCCGACGACAAGTTCTGGCAGGACGTTTCGAGCCCTCCGAGCCCGAATCAGCTCACCAAACGACTCACCAGCTTCACGTAACGCTCGACGCCCTCGAGGAAAGGCGGCACGGGCATGCGCTCGTTGCGGCCCTTCATCTTGATCGTGTCGCTGGAGATGATCCAGAAGGGCGAGTAGCCGTAGGACGGGATGCCCTGCTGGCGAAAGAACCGCGCGTCGGTCGCGGCCCAGGGTAGGAAGAGAGGCCCGTGGGTCACCTCCGGCAGCACCTCCGCCATGAAGGTCTCGATCTCCAGGAAGACCGGGTGATCGAGAGGGCTGGCTTCGATCGGCTCGTGGGGAACGTCGACGACGTACTCGACGTTCGACAGGCCTCCGGGAATCAGCTGGCTCCAACCCTCCTCGAGATCCTCGTCTGGCAGCAGGTGGAGGATCAGCCTCATGCTGTACCCCCCTTCGGCCGATTCCTCGACCGGAAAGGCGACGATCTCGTTGCGGGCCATCGCCTGGATGTACGGCGGCAGCGAAGGAAACCTGGCCCTCGCGACCATCTTCTCGGGGTGGCGCAGGAGGCGGCGGTAGACGGGGTTGTCTCGCGAGGCGCTGTAGATGGTCAGGAACCGGACGACTTGACCCGGCGGCGTCCGCGAGGGCGCCCGGCGCGCGAGTAGCTCCTCGCGCAGCGCCTTCAGACGCTCGCGGCTCTCGTCGCACACCCAGACGTCGACGAATCGCTTCTGGCCGAACTCGGTGCCCCAGTATTTGACGGAGGTGAGATCGGTGGCCTCCACCGCGCCGCCTTCGGTCAACACCGCCCAGAACCGCGCCAGCAGCTCGGGGTGCTCACGGATCAGGCGGCGGGTGCCCAGCCGGCTGTATCGCTCCTCGTCGCCGGTGGCCAGCAGGATCAGCGAGCGCTCGAGCTCAGCACCGCTGCGCCGGAGCTCCAGCATGCTCATCAACTGGGCGATGGCGATGCTCTTCATGTCGAAGGCACCGCGGCCGTAAACGAACGGCGGATCGAGCTTGCCGCTGAACGGAGGGTGAATCCATCCCTCGGGATTCGGCGCCGGTTCGACGTCGAGGTGGCTGTGCAGCACCAGGGCCCGCGGATCTTCGCCCTCCAGGATCGCCCAGAGGTTGGCGTTGCGCTGCCCCAGCCTCTCGATGTGGACCGGGATGTCCTCCGCTTCGAGGATCCGAGCGAGGAACTCCGCCGCCGGGATCTCGTTGCCGTCGGGATAGCTCGAATCGATGCTCAAGTACTCCTGCAGCAGCTGCACCGATTCGTGCTTGGCGAAATTGACACCATGCCAGCTCATGGCGGGATCCAGGCGGCCGGCGTTCTCGGTGATCAGCCAGACGAGGGCGAGGACGACCACGGGGCCCAGGTAGAGCGCCGCGCGCGCGCGCCGTTTGTTCTTCCGGATCAGTGACTTTCCGAGCATCGGGCCGCGAATGTTACCATCCGTCTCGACCGTATTGCACCCCAACCTACCGGACGGAGCGAGAAGGCATCACCACATCGAAGCCCACCACGCCCTGGCTCGCCCTGTCACTGGCGCTGGCGCTCTGCCTGCTCTACCTGGCGAGCGAGCTTTACGTCTTCGGCCGGCCCGCCATGCCGCTCGACGACAGCTGGATCCACCTCCAGTTCGCGCGCAACCTGGCCGCGGGCGAGGGGCTGTCCTTCCAGGACGGCCGTCTCATGCCCGCCGCGACCGCGCCGCTCTGGACAGCGCTGCTGTCGCTCGGCTTCCTGCTGCCGGGCGCCGCCCTGGCGTGGGCCAAGATCTCAGGCGTCGCGTGCTTCCTTGGCACCGTGTACGCCACCGACCGCCTCGCCGCCGAGCTCGGCCTCGAGGCCCCCGCGCGCCGGCTGGCCACCGTGCTCACCGCCGCCACCCACTGGCTGGTGTGGTCCGCCCTCTCGGGCATGGAGGTCACCCTCTTCGCTTTCCTGAGCCTGTGGGGCATGGTGCTGCACCTGCGCGAGCGCCGCGAGCCGGGGAGGCTCCCCATGAGCCTGGCGGTGCTGGCCGTGGCGACCCTGGCCCGGCCCGAGGGATCTCTGCTGCTTCTGCTCGCCGTCGCCGACCGCTGCGTACGATTCGACTCCGCGCCCCCGGGGCTGCGCCTCGCTCCTTCCCTGCGCCGGCCCGGCCTGCTCACCGGGATCGCCGCAGCGGCGATCGTGGTGCTGCCGACCTGGATCTTCTACCGCCTGGCCGGCGATTCCTTCCTGCCCACCACTTACGCGGTCAAGACGTCCGCCGATCTCGTCCCCAGCGGCGCCTATCTCAGGATCGTGCTCGACATCCTCTTCCGCTCGCAGCCGATCATGTCGCTCGCCGCCGGCGCCGGCATCGTGCGGCTTGTGGCGAACCTCGGCGGTCGCCGCGACCGGGGGCTGCTGCCGGCCCTGTGGCCGGTGGGGCTGGCCCTGGCCTACTCCTTGCTCGCCTCGCCGGGCGCCCCACCCCCGGTCGGCAACTTCGGCCGCTACTGGTTCCCGATCTTGCCGGTCATCGTGATCCTGGGCGTCCTGGGTCTCGAGGAGGCCGGACGGCGCCTCGGCCGCCCCCTGCGCGCCCTGGCGATCACCGCATTGATCGTGCCCCAGCTCTGGGGTCTCGGGACCGGCTACGGCCACTACCTGAAAACCCTCTCCAACGTCGAAGACTCAGACGTCGCCGCCGCCCGGTGGCTATCCGACCGCCTGCCCCCCGATGCGTTGCTGGCGGTTCAGGACATCGGAGCCCTCAAGTACCACCTGCCCAACCACGTCATCGACCTGGCCGGCATCGTCACGCCCGAGATCCTGCCCGTCCTGCGCGGCTCTGGGCCACGCGACCCTATCTACTGGGAGCAGCGCCTGGTCGGCTTCCTGGGGCAGCGGAAGCCCGACTACCTCATCGTCTTCCCCCGCTCCTACCCGCGCATCACCGGCGGCACGCCAGGCTTCGAGAAGATCCAGAGCTTCGAGGTGGAAGACAACGTCACCATGGCGGGCGACGAGCTGGCAATTTTCTCGACCCCCTGGACCCGGCATCGCCTGCGGGAACCTCCTCGCTGATCAGGAGATCGCGCGCTCGAGCTCTTCGAACGGAAAATACCGGCCCGGGCACTTCGTGGCTTCGCCGTCGATCTTGCCGTGCCCCGCGACGTTCTCGGGCGGGATGCCGTACTTCGACATCATTTTGCGCGTCAATTCGACCAGCGCCTGAAACTGCTTGGGCGGCAGCGCCTTCTCTTCCAGGTTCCCCACCAGGCAGATGCCGATGCCCAGGAAATTCCGCCCTGAATTGTTGCCGGAGACATGCGCGCCCCAGATATCGAACCGTTGCCGCCAGTCGCTGGCCACCTCGCCCAGGCCCAAGCCGTTCCCGTTGCCGATCACGTAATGGTAGGGAATCGCATCTACCGGATCTCCGGCTTGTCTTTGGCGATGAACCTCTTGCAGTAGCTCGATCGTCCCGTGAGAGCCAGCGCTGTGATGGATGACGATGTATCGCCAGCGGGTTTTCCAATACACGCCTCCCAGCGCCGTTACACCCAGAGCCAACGTCGACGTAACGAGAAACTTGCGGCGATTCACAGGTTGATCTCTAGTGTTCCGGCTTCTCCGGCCACGACCATGGCTCCTCGGCCTGAGAGGGGACGGTCAGGAAGAGGGCTGTCGCGGCGACAACTGCAAAGACTCCGAGGATTCTGCGCGGCATCGTGGCCTCCTTTCGTGGACTGACCTTCAGTACGGCTGAGCCGATCGTGGGGTTCTCCTCACGAGGTGGCTAGCGCGCGGACGAGCGCCTCGATCACGGACAGGTATCGAAGGCGTCGGTGTCCTGCACCGCCACGTACGGCACGCCGAGCGGACGATCGTAGACACGCTCCTCTCCGGTTTGCGTATCGAGCACGCGCAGGCTGGTCTGGACGTCGGTCAGGCCGGCGATGAAGACCCAGAAGTTGTTGAAGCCTGTGATGTCGCAGGCGTCGAGCACCTTGACGAAGATCTCGGGGTTGTTGGCGCTGAAGAACCAGAACATCCCCGCATCGGCGCCGAGCACCACCGCCTGGCCGTCGCCTTCGAGGTCCGCCACGGTTCGCCAGGAGACCGAGACGCTGAAGCGGCCGGCGTTCAGGCAAAGATGGGTCGCATCGGCGGTGCAGCCGTCGTCGTCGGCCAGGGACACGGAGCCCCGGTCGCGGGCGCCCAGAACGGCGGCTCCCGCAAGCAACTCGAGTGAGATCTCGATCTCCTCGACGCCTTCGACCATGGCGTCGTCGATCAACGGGATCTGGAAAGTGCGAAGACCGTCCTCGCCGTCTTCCCAGACGAGCTCGGCGGGATCGGCGACGAAGTCGACGCCGCCGACCGCGCTCGTGCCAGCCGGGGTGGCACGCACGCGAACCTGTCCCACGGTTCCGCCGACCCGCACCACCGCGACCTCGACGACGCCGTCGTCTTCACGAGCCTCGATCGATCGCCTCTCGAGCTCCACCAGGCCGGCATCGGGCAAGGTGGTGTCCGCGAGCCTGTAGACCCCGCCGTCGAGGGCGGTCGTCCAGAGCTCTCCCTCCGCGTCCTCGCCGAAGGAGCTCAGGCCCGGCTGGAGCACCGGCAGGATCTGGGTCGTCACGCCACCGTCGTCGACCGCGGCCCAGATCTCCCCCGAACAGTGATCGGCGTAGACGTAGCGGCCATGCAGTGCCGGGATCAGTCGGCCCCGGTAGACGAACCCGCCGATGACGGCACAGCGTGCACCGGTGTTCGTGTACTCGAACAACGGCAGCTGAAGACTCGGGTCGCCGCAGGGCGGCACGCCGTCGCAACCCGAGAGGTTGGTGGAGCAGCGGGTGCCCTCCATCATCTTCCAGCCGAAATTGGTCCCGGCGCCGGTGCCGGCTTCGAGGACGGTGACCTCCTCGCGCTGATCCGCGCCGACGTCCGAGACCCACAGATCTCCGGTCTCGCGGTCGAAGGAGAAGCGCCAGGGATTGCGCAGTCCGTAGCCCCACACCGACGGCTCCGCGCCCCCCGTGAAGGGATTGCCCGGAGGCACTGCGTAGTAGGGCGGTGTGTCCGAATTCGAATCGACGTCGAGGCGCAGGATCTTGCCTTCCAGGCTGTCGGTGGCCTGGGCGGCGCAGGCCGGATCCGGACCGACCCCCGGGATGGTGCCGTCGCCGGTCGAGACCCAGAGATAGCCCTCCGGGCCGAACGCGATCTGACCGCCATAGTGGAGCGGGAAGGCCTTCGGTCCGCGCACCAGCACCACCTCCGAGGCAACCGACGCCTGCTGTGGGTCGCCGGTCAGCTCGAAGCGCGAGATCACCATATCGCCGCCGTCGGCCTCCGCATAATGGGCGAAGAGCCAGGGCTCGCTGGGGTGGAAAGCCACCGAGCTCAAGCCGCTGCCGCCGCGCACGCGGTCCTGGATGTCGAGGACCGGGTCACCGGACAGCCCGCCGCCGACCTGACGCACCACCAGGCCCGGCAGCAAGGTGACCATCAAAGTCCCATTCGAATCATGGGTCACCCAGACTGGATTCTCCAGCCCGGTGAAAATCGGCTCGGCGACGATGTCGGCAAGCCCGGCTTCGACCCTCGGGGTCGCGCTGAGCAGAGCCAGCGTGACCGACAGTGGGACCAGGAGCTTCGGTTTCATTTCTTTCAAAGCAGCCACCTCTTCCTTTAGTCAAAGACCTCAGCCTCTGCCTTCTCGACGTCCGCACTCAGATCCTTGAGAAACGCGAGAACTAGAAGCCCGATGCAAGAGAGAAGGCCCATCAGGCACCACGCTGGGTGTCGCCCCCTGGATTTCGCGTAATACGCCAACCCTACCATCAAGAGAGCTGTCCCGAACAAGGTTACGCCGCAACCCGAAAGAGCCAGAACCAGGTCAGGTTCACCGTCCGTTCCTTGAGCCATCTGTGCGAGGATCTGGCCCCCAAACTGGATGATGCTTCCGGGGACTCTCTACACCGTGAGCTCGGATGTAGTCGACAACACTGTCGAAGTGCTCCCTTACGGCCGTCGCATACTCCTTGATGCTGACCGGCCATGACTGCTGCCCGGCCTCTACCGGGATGCCCAACTCTTCCAGGACGGAATCCAGGAAGAACAAAACATGACCTTTGTCCAGGTATGCAATGTTTATGAACACCCCGAACCAGCCGGCTCTCCCCATACCCCGTTCTGTCCCGACATTTATTTTAATATCGCTGGGCAACTCATAGGCCAAATAGTAGTCACGCCAATATTCCACCGTCGGCTCCGAGCAGCCTTTCTCTGAAACGAGAAAATCGAAGCTCTCCCGGACGACTCGATCGAACTCCCTGAAGTATTCGGGTATCAATTGATGACTCCGTTGTGCGCTGTTGCTATTCCGGACTGGCTAGCGTCCGTGTAGCGCGACGAAAGCATACCACGGCCTATTTACCATGGCATCACCTTGCGGGTGGCGAAGTCGACGTAGCGGAAGGAATCGACTCGTGTCATGGCGGCACCGGGGGAGAAGAACGCCCGACTCTACCAGGCCGGTTCATCGTGCCGGGCGTCTGCTGGCGGCCCTCTCCAGCAACCGCTCGACGACCCTGTCTTTCTCCTGCTGGTAGCTCGGCCTGTCGCTCGAGTACTTCGCCGCGAGCTCCACTTTCGCCTCGGCGTATTCACGCGCCGAATCCGGATCGCTTCTCAGGAGATCTCGGAACAAGAGGGTCACACGCCAATTCTCGCTGGCTCGCTCGACCATGTGGAGGTGGCCCTGTGTGGATTGTTCGGCGGCGGCGGGCACGACCTCGCCGTTTGTATTGTTCGACTGGTCAGCACAAGGTTCGCAGCAAAACGGAGCGCTCACCCGAGAACACTGACACGCCTCCGACATCGGAGTCTGGCGCCGAAGTCGTATTACGATAGCTACGCCCCCTGGGGGCGCTCCCGCTGGCTTCAGGATCTCCACGAGGCCGTCTTGGCACTCGTCATATTCGAATTCATAGAGCTCTGCCCCAGTGCTCCCGAGCAGAAGTAAGTCGCCACGGGCCGATATGGCCCACTCTTGAACGCCCGCCAGGCCTGATGCCTCTACCAGCCCAGCCTCGCTGAAGTCGATGGGGTAGCCGTTTGCCGGTTGCTTCGGAAAGATGGGAGAGTGAATCCTCCACTCGTTGGCAGTAAGGAGTTTGGCGGAGACCGCCCGCCCGTTGTCCAGCAGATCCTGGAGACGAGGCGCCGGTTCCAGCGCATCCAGTGCTGCCACGGTCAAAACGGCAGTGCAGATAATGATTCGGTACATGCTATTGATAGTCCGCATGGTCCGCATGGTCCGCACGAACGGCAGAGCCAAGCGCGCGGCGCCAGCCGTCCGCCTTGGGCGCCTTGTTCTGTGGTGGTCATCTCCGTTTTCCCACGATAGCAAATTCAGAAGCAGACTCAGCAAACGGCGCCCCTGCCACATTGCCGTAGAACTCCTGTCGTGTGAATCCTGCGTTCTCAAACTCACTCTGCAGGGATTCCGGAGAGAAGTACTGGAGCCAGTTGTAGACTGTCCGTGTCTGTTTAGCCTCGACGATGGTGTACTTGTCCAGGAGCACGCCGACATCTTCATACTTGAAGGTGGTCAGAAAGCCGTAGTACTTCTCGGGTGACCAGAATCCGTTTAGCAGGTCCTCTTCGTAGGAAAAAGCCTCCTCGCGTTGATCGAAAGCATTCAGGGAATAGACGTCGAGCAGGACCGATCCCCCTGGCGCCAGCAGGGCCTGGAACTTCTCGAGCATGGTCATGCGCTGCGCAGGGCTGAGCGCACAGAAGTCGCACATGATCATCAGGATGATGTCGAAACGGTCGTCGGTTTCGAATTCCAGGTAATTCTGGTTCACGTATGCCACCGTCATCCCCGCCTCTGCAGCAATTGTGCGTGCGTGCCCAATCGCGCGTTTGGAGAAATCAATGCCCGTTACGCTTGCATCGAGCTTTGCGAGCCGGTTTGCGTAGAGTCCAGGGCCGCAGCCAAAATCGGCAATCCGGGTTCCGGTGCCGATGCTGAAATGCGAACCAAGCCATGCAACTGATTGGTCTATGAACTCACCTCGGCGAGATGACACATCGATATCGACGTTGAGATGGCAGGCGAGCATCTGCTGTGAAGTGTGATTGTCGGTCCACAAATCTTCAGCCGTATAGTACTCAAAAGGCTCAGGTCGTTTGTTGATCTCTTCAAGTTGTTCTAACATGCCCATGATCTTTTGTCACAGAACGCCTCGCATCAGCGACGCAGCCTTGCTGCGTCCGCCTGAATGCGATTGTTAGCTGGAATCTGTTCTCTGCTGCATTCCATCAACTTCAAAGTACCACCATGGCACCCATCTTGGGAGTCATAAACGCTGCAACACTTTTTGTTACCCACTGGCGGCACTATGCTTGATAAACTTGTTTGCCGTCCATCCATGTCTCTGACACTTTGATCTCTTTGATTGCATCAGGATTCACTTCACGGGGGTCTTTGTCGAGGATCACGAGATCCGCGAACTTGCCTGGTTCCAGGCTGCCGATTTCATGTTCAGAGAAAAGTTGCCAGGCCGCCTCTGATGTCAGTGCGCGGATCGCGGATTCGACCGAGATTTTCTCCTGTGGCGCCAGAACGTAATCCGGTTCCTTCCAGGTCCTGCGCGTTACGGCCATCTCGATCATGTGCAACGGGTCCGGATCGGTCACCATGAAATCCGGTGCAATCAATCTAGGTACCACCCACCTCGGTCACGCCTCGGTCACGGTCACACCTCGTCACCGAGATTCTCACCCGGGTCCGGGTGGATCGGCCCGATGGCCACCAACGGAGCCTACCACGCCGCTCAGGATACCGATCGGGACGACATCAGTGGCGACGATTCTCGGGGTCGTCGCAAGATCGGACGGACTTTTTACGTCTCTTGTAGGGTGACTGGCGACGATGGCGCCCAGGGCAACCCGGCCGCGATCGCCGCCCGAGCATCCG
>JAAELT010000647.1 GCA_024226315.1 bacterium
ACCTCTTCTGCTTCGCTTTCTGAAGAGCGTCGAGAAGATTCGGAATCAGGATCGCGGCGATGATGCCGATGATCGCCACCACGATCAGCAGCTCGATGAGGGTAAAACCCCGTTGACGGTTACGGATACGGTTGAGCATGAACTTCCTCCTTCTGCCAGTTTGGTTTCTCAGCCAGTTCGTAGACCAGCCAGTTAAAGCAAGCTCTATGCCAGGATATCTAGTGCCTGTAGAGGCTCACGAGCCCCATATCTTGAAGACATGGATGCTCGAGGGCGCAGAAGTGACAATTCTTGCCGCTCGGGGCTGACGTAGATTCGACTTCGGCGGGTCCTAGAGGGCGGTCAACAGCGCCAGGCCCGAGAGATCGACATACAGGTCGATCAGGTCGCGACCCCAGAACAATGTCACGATCGCTGCCGGCGCCAGGAAGACCCCGAACGGCAGCTTGGACGTTCTCCCCAGACGGCCGCTGATCATCAAGACCGCACCCACCAGGGAGCCGGCCACCGAGCCGAGCAACAGGGTGACGATCGCCCCCTGCCAGCCGAGAAAGGCGCCGATCATGGCCAGCATCTTGACGTCGCCGAACCCCATGCCGTGGACGCCTTTCCACAAGAACCAGCCCCAGGTGACGGCAGCCAGCACGCCGGCTCCGAGAAGCGCGCCGATCACGGCCGACTCGAACGTCGTCCAAGTGACCCAGATCTGGGCGATCAGGCCGGCGACGATCCCCGGCTTGGTGATCACGTCGGGCAGGATGTAGTGCTCGAGATCGATCATTCCGAGCACGATCATGGCGGCCGAGAAGGCGCCGGCGACCAGGCCGTCGGCGAGGGTGTCGAAGCGCCGGTAGCTGAGCAGAAAGCAGACTGCCGTCATCAGCTCGACCATCGGATACTGCCAGGAGATGCCGACTCCGCAGTACCGGCAGCGGCCCCGCAGCACCAGCCAGCTGAGCACGGGGATGTTGTCCCAGGGCTTGATCGCGGCGCGGCAGCGGGGGCACCTGGAGCGAGGCAGCACTGTCGAGATTCCGCGCGGCAGGCGGAAGATGACGACATTCAGGTAGCTGCCGAAGACCAGGCCGAAGAAGAAGACGTAGACGTCGAGGAGGTTTTGGATCGACACGTGACTGCATTCTATGGCCAGATACAAACAAGGCGCCGGAAACCGGCGCCTTGTCGTCTACGAAACGGGCGGACTGGCTGGTCCGTCGGACTTCCCCGGACGAGCCCTCTCGGGGCGCTAGTTGACCTGTCCCGGCCAGCTCACGAAGTAGCCGTCGGCCCAGATGATGTCCCGGTCGTAGTCCGTGGCCACGTACGGAGCCACGTCGTGCGTCTCGCCGTCACAGTCGGTCAACAGCGAGCCGTCGCGGCCGCCCGA
>JAAELT010000648.1 GCA_024226315.1 bacterium
AATGCGTCAACGGAGGCCAAAAACGGCCCAGCAGGCCTTAAAAGTGAGCCAGAGGGAGCAAAATGCGCCCACCTGGCCACTTTTGAGGCACTTTTGGCCACTTGGGGCGTTCCTTTACGCAGTTTTATGCATTTTTATAAGGCTTTCATGAACATTTATGCATTTTTTGCTGAAAGTTCATGAAAAAGTCAGAAAAATTAGAAATTGCACTATAAATTAGGTTTTACATAAAAAGTCAGAAAAGCGCTTAAAGGTGCGCGAAAAAGGCGCCAAGGAACGCCAAAGATGGCCCAGCCGGCGTCAAAAGTGAGCCTGGATGGACCAAAATGGGCCCACGTGGAGCCACTTTTGCCCACGTTGGCAGCACTTTTGGCCACTTGGGGCGTTCCTTTACGCAATTTTACGCATCTTTATGAGGTTTTCGTGAACAATTATGCATTTTTTCTGAAAATTCGTGGAAATCCCAGGAAAATCAAGCAAGTTGCCTTAAAAATCATGAATACTGCACAAAAACACAGAAAAAGTCCTTAAAAGTTGGCAAAACTGCACCAAGGGAGGCCAGAAATGGCCGAGCCGCCGTCAAAAG
>JAAELT010000649.1 GCA_024226315.1 bacterium
AACGACGTGACCGGTGGCGTCAATGGTTTCCGCCCCTTCGATAGCCTCGGAGGTGATGGCGGTGATCCAACCGTTGTCGATGCCGACGTTGGCGACCGCGTCGAAGCCGGTTTCCGGGTCCATCACCCGTCCGTTCAGGATCACGATGTCGTGACCCTCGGCCAGGGCGGGCACCACCAGTGTAAGAAGCACGGCGGCCGAAACCAACGAGGCCGCGGCGAGGTTCTTCCAGTTCTTCATGGTCTGCTTCCTTTCAGAGTGTGGGGCCGGCCGAGCGGTCGCCGCCCGGCAGTCGTCGGACGGAGATGACCGCGTGCCGGCGGTCGATCAGCGCGTTGAGAACGCCGGACAGAGCGCATTGGTCCTGGAGCGGTCCGGTCAGCGTCGAGATCGCCTGACTCTCGCCCGCGGGCGACAGCTCGATGGCCATGCCGCCCAGACGGGAGGACCAGGCAGGATCGAGACGACCCTCCACTCGGATCCGGTAGGTGTGGGCGTGGGACAGGCCTCGAGGTCTCATACGCGGTCTCTTCGCTGAAGTGCCTCCAGCCTACGACCGCGGGCGCCGATCTCCATGGCCCGGAAGTATGTAAAAGGGTGTAGGGGCGGGGACGATTTCGTCTCAGGCGGTGGCGAGGAGCCTCATCTCGCGTGCCCGGGTGACCGCCTGCCGCCGGTCGTGGACTTGGAGCTTGAGATAGATGTTGGCGGTGTGCCGCTTGACGGTCGACGACGAGATGCGGAGCCTGGCCCCGACCTCCTTGTTGGTGAAGCGCTCGGCGAGCAGCTCGAGGATCTCGAGCTCACGGGGGCTCAGACCGTCGAGAGGGTCGGCATCGCGTTGCCCAGCCTCAGTCGTGGCCGGGGCCCGGGGGCCCGGCTCCTCTCCCAGACCTAAGAGAAGCTGCCCGATCTCGGGCGCGGCGTCGCGCAACGGCCGCGCCAACCCCAGGGGGCGGGCGCGGCGGGCGGCCTCGGAGAGATGGTCGACGGCCGTGGATCGGTCGCCCGCGCGCAGGGCCAGGAGCGCACTCAGCAACCGGAGGTCGAGCCGGGAGCGGCGATGATGGTGAGCGGCCGCGGTCTGCTCCAGGCGGTCGAGGGCCCGGCGTCCAGCCGCGCGCTCCACCGCGTCTGCGGAGTCGAGCATCACCCGGATCCAGGTCAGCGCCGGCCGGAAGCAGTGCCACTGGGGCGACGTCAGATCGGGCTCTTGCCGGCGGGCCCAGCGGAGGGCTCTACCGAAGAGCCCCTGGCGGCGGTGGAGCTCGGCCTCGAAGGCCTCCGCCATGCGGATCAGCTCGGGGTTCTGGAACCCGACGGCGCGCTGCGCCAGCTCGCGCAGCAGCTCCCGGGCGGCGTCAAGCTCGCCGCGAGCGTCGCACACCAGCGCCAGGAGCAGGACGCTGTAGGCGTGGGTATTGAGGTTGACCGGCACCTGCTGTCCGGCCACCGGCGCCAGGACTTTCTCGGCCTCTTCGAGCTCGTCCCGGTCCCAGTGAGCGGCGCCGAGAAAGTACCGACCGTAGACGACCGACTCGCCGAGGCCGGACTCGCGGCCCAGGGCGAGGAGCTCCCGGCCGTAGCGCAGGACGATCCGGGTGTCGCCCTCCATCATTCCGGCGAGGCAGAGGCCGATGAGGATCCGGCAGTGGTAGGTCGTTCCCCGATGCTCGCGATCCCCGAGGGCCGAAAGCGCCACGGCCCGCGCCTCCTCACCCCGGCCGCACATCTGGAGCGCAACGATGCGCACCGCCAGGGCGTAGCCGCGCTCGCTGCGGCGGCCCGCGGGCAGGTTCTCGAGGGCGCGACGGGAGAACAGCTCGGCCCGGCGAGCGTCACTCTGGTAGAAGTACGCCGCCGCACTCAAGGCATCGAGCTCGGCGCGCAGCTCGGACGGACGGCCGTCGTCGTCGCCGGCACCCAGGGCCTCCTCCGCGCGCGCGATCCACTCCGACATCTCGCCGTAGCGGTGACGGTTGTCGCAGATCCACGCCTGCTGCATGAGCAGCTCCGCGTCGCGCCCGACCGCCGCCGCGGAGACACGCGACAGGCAGCGCTCGAGGCGGTCCCACTCCTCGCGCTCCATCATCGCCACGCGGTGCCGCCGCACCAGGTCGGCGATCGGCTCCTCGCCACCGGCGACCGTGAGATGGGACAGGGCCTCCTCCAGGAATCCCCGTTCCTCCAGCCAGCGGGCGGCTCGGCGGTGCAGCCGACGGACGTGGGCCGCTTCCCGGCGGGCCTCGAGCTCCTGCTGCAGCAGCTCGCGGAACAGGTGGTGGAACCGGTACCACTCGCCGGCGCCGTCGATCGAGATCACGAACAGGTTCTCGACCTGGAGCCACTCGACGAACCGCCGGCCCCAGAAGGCGTCGCCGGAATCGCCGGCGGGCCCTTCGCGCAGGGCCTCGCACAGCGAAGGCGAGAAGCGCTCGAGGACCGCCGCGTCGAGCAGGGCCTCGCGACGCTCGGGATCGAGATGGTCCAGAACCTCGGCGACCAGGTAGGCGGTCGCGTCCCCGTCTCCGGCCCGCAGCCCGTGCAGAAAGCCGTCGACGTCGCCGCTGCGGCGCAGGCTGAGCGCGGCGAGCTGCATCCCCACAGCCCAGCCCTCGGTGTCGGCCAGCAGACGCGCCACCGCGCCCGGCTCCAGCTCTTCGCCCAGCGCCTGGCGGAAGAACGCACCCGCTTCGTCCGCGGTGAACTGCAGGTCGTGGAGCCGGATCTCGACCGCCTGTCCGGCGGCCTTGAGCGAAGGCCACGGCAGGGGCGGGTCGGCGCGGGTCAGGAGGACAAGGTGCAGGCGGCGGGGAGCGTGGCGGATGAGCAGCGCCAGCAGGTCGTGGGCGGCGGGCTCGCGCACCCGGTGCACGTCGTCGAGCACCAGCACGAGGTCGCTGGCCAGGGCCTCGAGCTCGTTGGCGAGCAGGCCGGCGACAGTCTCGAGCGGCGGCAGCTCCGGCACGTCGAGCAGCGCCCGCGACTCGGGGCAGACGCCCGGCTCGACCCCGTCCAGCGCGGCGAACAGGTACCGCAGGAAGAGCCGCGGGTCGCGGTCGCCCTGGTCGAGCGACAGCCATGCGAAGGGGCGCGCGCCCTGCTTGAGCCAGCTCGCGACCAGAGTACTCTTGCCGAAACCCGCCGGCGCGCTGAGGAGGACGACCGGCAGCTCCGCGCCCTGGTCGAGCCAGCGATAGAGCCGGGGACGGTCCACCACGCGCTCGGTGGTTCGCGGCGGGTTCAGCTTGGTGAGGATGAGCGGCGAGGAGCCGCTCGGACCTGTGCTCTGCGAGGACGCCATGACTCCGCGCAACTCTCCTCTCGCCCCGCGTGGCTCGGTTCAGATTTCGGACGGTTCGTGGTTCAGAGTCTGTTACAGATACATTGATCCGTCAATCGACGCTCTCGCCGAGCAGAGCTCGCCGGATTCATGCGACGCTCAGCGCCCGGATTCCTCTGAAATCGAGAAAACTCCGCCGGGCGCCAGGCGACGGCCTCGCCGCGAACGGGCTCAGACCTCGGGGCGAGACGTGATGATATGCTCAGTACCCGAGGCCCATTCACCGGGTTGCGAGGACCAAAGTCGACGATGACCACGATCAGCCTGGCCCTGGAAGACGAGCTTGCAGCTCTCCTGCACGAACCCCACCAGCCGGTGGAGCAGAGCGCCCGAGAGCTCATTATTCTGGAGCTGTACCGCCGGCGGGCCATATCGAGCGGCAAGGCTGCTCAACTCCTGGACATGACGCGCTGGGAGCTCGTGCGGTTTGCGTCAAGGCTCGGCATCCCGTTCTTCGACATGACGGCCGACGAGTGGAAGTCGGAACGTGAGATGGCCCGAGCGTTGTGAGCTCACGGCCGGTCGTTTCAAACAGCAGCCCGCTGATCGCCTTCGAACAAATCGGTCGCCTGGAGCTTCTTTACGAGATCGTCGGACCGATGCTCATCCCGGCGGCGGTCAATCATGAGATCGCGCCAACGGTCACCAAACCCGACTGGATCGAAGTACGGGCCTTGACGCAGCCTGTCGCCTCGACAGTCCTGAGGGCATCTCTCGGCGCGTCTTCTGACGGCCATCAAGCCTTGCCTCGACCAGCTCCTGAGTCATGAGTTCCACGTTTCATCCGACCTGTACGATCGTATCCTCCGTGACGCGGGCGAAACGCAGTCGAGCTAGGTTCCCAGCGGGACCCAGGTTGGATTCACCTGCCACTGACAGCCGTTCTCTTACGCTTCTGACAGCGGCCACAAGCCTGCCCAACGGCTGTGGAACCGATGTTCACTTCTTCCCGTCGTCTCACAGCGATCGTTCGAGGCTTCCGGCGACGCGGAAGAGCACGACCGACCGCCGCGCCGGCTTCCGGAAACTGCAGAAGGCTCCAACGGACGACTGCGGAGGCCAGGTCCGAGTTTTCCTTCTCCTTCCCGGCCGTCCTCGCGTGCTTGCCACGGCGCTCGCGAGTCTGCCCAACGGCTGTGGAGACCATGTCCGACTTTTCCCTCCGGTCCACAGCGGCCGGGCGCGGCTTCCGACGGCGCGGAAGAGCGCGACCGACCGCCGCGCCGGCTTCCAGAAGCCGTCAAAGGCTCCAACGGACGGGTGTGGACGCCAGGTCCGACTTTTCCCTACCGTTCACAGCCGCCGCGGAGCGCTTCCGACGGCGCCCGGAAGCCTCGCCGACAACTGTGGAGCCCAGGGCGGACTTTTCCCTACCGTTCACAGTTGCCACGAACGGCTCGGGGCAACGTCGCAAGCCCCGATCAGCCGTCGCGTCGAGATTCCGAGACCGCCCAAAGGCCCGAAGACCGACTGTGGAGGCAAGGTCAGACTTTTCCCTACCATTCACAGTTGCAAATCCGAGGCTCGGACACCGTCCGGCGGCCTCTGAAGGGCACTGTGGAGGCCAGGGAAAACTTTTCCCTACCGTTCACAGTGCCCGAACGCCGCCTTCGACGCTCCGCCGAGACCCGATCAGCTGTTTCGTGGGGTGACGGGGACTGCCGAGAGAACAGAAATTTCTTCTGTGGAGGATATGTCCGACTTTTCCCTGCCCTTTACACCGGCCAAGACGGGCTTCAGCCGCCCGCCTGAACCTCGACCGGCCCTGCTGGCGGCGTGGCCGGCGACAAGTAGAGCTCGGCGGCGATCTGCTTCTTGCCGAGCCGCCGGGCCGGGAGGCCCAGGACCTCGAGCCGCTGATCTCGTCAAGCTCCGCTATTCGGCGATCAGAGGTCGTCGGATTCGCTCGACCGCCTCCCGCCGATCTGGATCCAAGCGGTTGTACAGAGACTCCGTCAGTGGTATATATGGTGGTATGAAACGCGTCAAGGCCACCTTCTTCCTGCCGCTGCGGGACAACGACAACCGGGATCTGACCCGGGAGATCAGCGAGGTGGAAGACGAGTGCTTCCTGACCTTCGGAGCCTGGACGCTCGCGGGATTCTTCAAGGGCGTCTGGCGCATGGAAAGCGGCGAGCGGCGCATCGACACCAGCGCCGCCTATATGCTGGTAGTCCCCGAAGACCAGCTCGACGAGCTCATTGCGATCCTTCGGCAATTTAAAGCCAAGACCACTCAGGAAGCGATCTATCTGGAAGTGGAGCACGACGTGGACCTTCGGCTGGTCTGAAGGTCGAGGAGGCCACCATGGGCATCGACGAATCGAGACTCGGTCCGCAGGAGCGGAAGATCTATCGCAAAGCGACGGAGCTGCTCAAAAGAGACGTGGACGCGCCAGCGTTCTCAGCGCGTTTCTTCGGACCTGAGAGCGAGCTGGCGCAGTTGGGCACGAGCCGCGAGGAACGGCAGGCGATCCTCCATTCCGAGCTCTACAGATGGCTCAAGGCCAGGTACGAAGAGCTGCGCTTCCGGGACGCCGGGCGCTTCGAGCAGGAAACGCGCGCGGCCTCCGGACGCCTGACGGTGGTGGTACCGAGGAGCCTGCACGCGGCGCTCAAGGGCGAGGCAGCCTCGGAAGGCGTCTCGCTTTCTGAGCTGATCCGCTTGAAACTGGCCGTTCCCTACCGCCAGATGACCGATCTGCTGGTGCCCCGGGGGCTCGCCGAACAGAAGCTCCGCTCGGCACGATCGCGGTGACGCGGTAGGGGCGCTCGAGAGCGCCCTTCTGACGATCGCAGATTGCCCTCGACCAACAGAATGTCGCAAGCACGGAGGGTCTGTTGGGGAGGGACGCTGACGCGTCCCGGTGGTTCTCCACCTGGTCCGGGCCGCCGAAGGTCGCCGCCTCGCGGCCTTCGGACGACGGCCGCTCGTCGTCGGCCTCTTCCTGAGGACCTTCGCTCGGCTTGGCCGTCGACCCGGGAACACCGGAGACGAGCAATAAGGCCAGGACTCAACTGAGCTTGGGACGTTTCATCGAGATCCCCCCCCCCTCATTTCACCGGCTCCTCAGCCCTCGACAGCTCCCTCGGTCGAGCTCGTGCCCACGCCCATGGCGATCATCATCAGGCCGACCAGCAGGAGCTTGACGCCGAAGAGAACCCCGATCGCCCACGCCCCCGACAGCGGGAACTGGCGCCAGATCAAGATGCCGAGGACCAGCGACACGAGGCCGCCGAAGAGCATCCAGCCCCAGCCCTTGGCCGGTTTGACGTGGAAGGCGGCGAAGATCTCGAGCAGGCCGTCGACCACGAAGTAGACGACCAGCAGGAAGGTCAGCAGGCCGGTCGCGAGCAACGGGTCGGTGACCAGCGCGAGGCCGCACAGGACGCTCAGGCCGCCGATCGCGAAGGCCAGCGCCCCCTTGCCGAAGCTCTCGGCCCGCAAGGCCCAGATCGCGCGCACGATGCCGCCCGCGATCAGCAGCACGCCGACCAGGACGACGACCGAGACTCCCGCCAGAAGAGGCGAGCCGATGGCCAACAGGCCCAAGATCATGGTGGCGACGCCGAAGAAGGTCGCGGCGCGGGCGCCGCTCTCCCCGGTCTCGGTGAGCTGGTTCATGGTGGTCTCCTTTCGGGTATCAGTCCCGCTCCCCGAGCTTCTCGCGGAGCTTGCTCTCGAGCTCCTCTTGGAGCTCTTCCTTTTTCTCCTCGACCTTCTCTTCGATCTTCTCCTCGACCGCAGCGCGAAGCGCCTGGCTCACCGCGTCGCGGACGCCGGCGAGAAACTGCTCGAGGACCTGGTCGGCAATCTGCTCGCCGGTGCCCTCGAGGTCGGTGAATACCAGCTGGTCGATCGCGACCTCCAGCGGCTCCTCCCGATCGTCGCCGGTGACGACGGCGCGGGCGGCCTCGATCTCGACGCGGTCGACCCGCAGCGAGAAGGGCTCCCCCGCCTCGGTCTCGACCTCGGACTCCTCCGCCGGCGCCGCGCTCGACAGACCAGAGAGGAGTTGCTCGACGTTGTTGGTCTCGCCCTTGGTCTCCACCCGGATCTCCGGCGCCGCGGCGCGCGCCAGGGCGACGGCGCCCGACTCTTTGTCGAGCTCGAGCGTGAGCTCGCCGAAGGCGAGCGCCGGGTCTCGGCTGTAGCCGGGGGGATTCGCCACCTCGAGGCGGCGGATCGAGCCGCGGCCCAGCTCGAGATCCAGCTCGACGGAGCCCACGGCGACATCGACGCCCAGGGCCTTGGAGCCGATCTTCTCGATCGCAATCTCGACGATGGCGTCCAGGTTGGAGCTCAGGTAGGAGACGGCGGCGAGGATCAGCACGATCAGGACGGCGGCGGCGATCAACAGCTTCTTCATGGGGAACTTCCCTCGGGTTGGCGTTGCAGCGTCTCGAGACCGATCTGGTGCTCGAACGCCCTCTCGCCTTCGAGGTCGATCGCGGCCAGGGTGACGGCGGCCCCGCCCTCGGCGTGCCACTGGATCTCGACAAGACCGAAGCTCAGGTCGACGTAGGGCCCGGCGACCCGGTAGCGGTTCGGCGCCTTCGGGTACTCCTCGTTGACGTGGGTCAGGCCGCTCGAGGTGAAGTCGACGACCCGGTACGGCCCTTCGTCGGTGGCCGAGATCTCGGAGAAGTGGACGTTGCCGGACAGCAGCACGACGCCGCTCGCCCCGGTCGCGGCGATGAGGTCGAAGAGGCGCCGGCGCTCGGGGGGGTAGTTGCCCCACTCGTCCATGCCCTTTTCGTCCGCCACGATCTGGGTGCTGGAGGCGATGAGGCGCACCTCCGCCGGCTCCCGCAGCCGCTCCTCCAACCAGCGCCATTGCTCTTCGCCGAGCAGGGTGACCACCGGGTCGTCGTTGGGCGCGTACTTGCCGAGGCTGCCGCCGGCTCCCTCCGGGCGCTCGGCCAGCACGGAGGGCCCCTTGAAGGAGCGTGTGTCGAGCAGGATGATCTGCACCCGCCGGTCCGCTGGGCCGTAGACCCTGGCGTCGTAGATGCCGGCGCGTCGACGGCGCGCGGAATCGGCCGGCTCGCCGAAGAAGTCGAGGAAGATCTCCTTGGAGGCCTCCTTCAGCTCGAACTCGGCGCCGCCGTCGTGCTTGCCATAATCGTGGTTGTCCCAGGTGGCCAGGATCGGGACGTTCTCCTCTAGCCGCTGGAACGCCGGCTGGCCGGCGAGCTCCTGCCACTTCGCCCGCAGCGATTCGGGCGTCACCTCGACCACCTGTTCGCCGTCCCAGTCGCCGTAGATCGCGTCGCCGAGGTAGAGGAAGACGTCGGGGTCGGCGGCGATCACGGCGTCCAGGATCGGCTGATCCTCGAACTGGTAGGCGCAGGAGCCGAAGGCGACACGCTGGATCGCGGCACCGGCCTGCCGCGATACGGGGGCTTGCGGCTCGGGTTCCTGCTGGCTCGGGCTCGGCCCCGGAGGACTCTCAGAGCAGGCCACGAGGACGCTGATGGTGGCGAGAAGGATAGCGGCCAGGGTGCCTGTTAGTAGCTTCTTCACCGCGATCCTCCTTCTTGAAGGGTGCTCAGCGGGACTTCGTGGCGCATCACCTCGGCTCCATCGACGTCCATGACCCGGAGCACGACCACGGGCGAGGGCTCGGCGTCCCAGTCAATCTCGACCAGGCCGAAATTGTGCTCCGGGTAGGCGTCCGAGATCCGGCGCGTGTTGGTCAGGAGCTCGTTGCCGACACTGGGCGCCGCCAGGGGGCTGGAGGTGAAGTCGATCATCGGATACGGGCCTTCGTCGGACTGAGAAATCTCCGCGAAGTGGACGTCGCCGCTGAGAAAGAGGACGCCGCTGGCGCCGGTCTCGGCGACGAGGTCGAACAGGCGCTGGCGCTCGCGCGGGAAGTTTGCCCAGGCGTCTCGGCCGACCTCGGTGGGCACGATCGGGTACCCGGAAGCGAGCAGGCGCACCTCCGCGGGCAGCTTGAGCTGCTCCGCCAGCCACGCCCACTGGGCGTCTCCGAGAACCGTGGCGTCGGGATCGTCACTGGCCGCGTAGCGGCCGGCGATGTTCAGCGCCTTCTTTTCCTCCTCGGAGCGGGAGTCGGGCACTGGCGGGCTGCGGAAGTAGCGGACGTCCAGGAGGATCACCTGGACCCGCCGGCCCTCGTGGCCGAAGACCCGGCTGTCGTAGATCCCCGGCGTGGACCTCCGCCACGAGTCGGCGGGTTCTCCGAAGAAATCCAGGAAGAGCTTCTGGGTCTCCTCTTTCAGCTCGAAGTCCCCGCCGCCGTCGTTGATGCCGTAGTCGTGATCGTCCCAGACCGCCATGGTCGGAACGCTCTCGCGCAGGCGGCTGAAGTCCGGCCGCGCGCCCTCCTGGGCATAGAAGGCCTCGATCCGGGCCAGCGTCTCCGGGTTCGGCCAGGGGTCGACCACCGCCGTCTCCTCGTCGTTGACGTCGGGATAGATCGTATCGCCCAGGTGCAGGAACAGATCCGGGTCGGCCTCGACCACCGTGTTCCAGATGGACTGATC